>CACXDM010000048.1 GCA_902766435.1 uncultured Erysipelotrichaceae bacterium
AAATGGTTGTGATTTCTACGGCGGACGGGAAATATTCCGGACGTGCATGAATAAAGTAATGCTGAAATGTGCTGTCAAAGGCACATTTTCTGAATATGAGAGGTTTATATGAGTGCTGGGAATGAAGAGATAAAGGAAACTGTTTCATCCGCTGAAGCGGAAACAACAGAAGATACAGCCGTTAAAGACGGCGCAGAGGCGGAAAAAGCGGGCAGTCTGTTTGAGATACCGAAGATCAGGCTGGACGGCGGCAGGACTGCTTCACAGCCGCTGACGGATGCTGAAAAGGCAGCTTTAAGGGAAGAAAAGAAAAAGCTGAGAGAAGAGGAGATCGACAGACTGGCCTCCATTCCTTATGCCGGACTTTTCAAGACGATGTTTCTTCCTGCATATACAATGCGCAAGCTGAGTGAAACGGATGCTCCGACACTGAGCCAGATCACATGCGCGGTAATCAGTCTTCTGAAATGGATTGCTTTCGGTGCGTTTCCTTCTGCTTTGGTTGCCGCTCTGATCAATACAAATGCGTTCAGTCAGCTGCGGATCAATTTTGCCAAAGAGGCTATGATGGCATTGGCGATTGGTGTACTCTGCTGTCTGATCGAATATGCGGCTTACGGAATCTGCTGGATTTACAGCAGGGTTGTCAAGGAGGATATCTCCTTTACCAAACTCGTCAGTATCGAAGCGCGTTCATCTTTGATGACGGGAGTTCTGTTTCTGCTTGCGGCGTTATTTGTCCATGTATCGGTTGGCTTCGGCATGGTATTCTTCGTTACCGGTTTTGTGCTGGAAATCATGCTGAAGGCATACGGAATGGATCTTGTGCTTCATATCTCCAAGACAGAACAGATGATTCTTGCCGCGGTGATCGCTGCCGAGGCTGCCGTCTTTGGCAATAATCTGATTCCGTTCTTCATGTCCGATGCGCTGGAAGTGATTGTCCAGCTGTTCAATCTGCAGTAAATCAGTTGAAGAGTCAATACTTCAGCTATATAATGATTTCGATAAAACTCAGGGCAAGGTGAAATTCCTGACCGGCGGTATACCCCGCGAGCCTCAGGGCTGAACCGGTTTGATTCCGGTGGCGACAGTAAAGTCTGGATGAAAGAGATCTTTATCTGCAATCTTTCGTTTGTATGTACCCGGAGGTTTTTATCACAGAGCCTCCGTTTTTTTGTGAGGCAAAGGAGGAAAACCAATGAATCAGAAAACTGCAGTATCAAACAATTCTTTACTCGATGTCAAAACCATTGCGAAGATGGCGATTCTCGGAGCAGCCGCCTTTGTACTGATGATGATTGAATTTCCGCTTCCGTTTCTTGCGCCGGCATTCTATAAAATGGACTTTTCCGAAGTGGCGGTGCTGGTTGGCGGATTTGCGATGGGGCCGGGACCGGCTGTTGTGATCGAAGCGCTTAAGATCGTTCTGAATCTGCTGTTCCAGGGGACATCCACGATGTTTGTCGGCGAACTTGCCAATTTCCTGATCGGCTGTTCGTTTGTTCTTCCGGCTGCTGTGCTTTACAGTAAAAACAAGAACAGGGCAACGGCGCTGAAAGGACTGGTCGCCGGGACGGTATGCATGGCTTTGATGGGTGTGATTATGAACTACTTTGTTCTTCTGCCGGCATACGGATATTTCTTCCATATGTCCGAAGAAGCCATTGTCGGAGCAGGACAGGCAATCTTTCCGTTTATCAAATCCAAGCTTGGTTTTGTGGCAGTGTGCGTAACACCGTTCAATCTGGTAAAAGGATTATTGGTAAGCGTTGTAACACTGCTTGTCTACAAGCATATATCTCCGCTTCTTCATAAGTGAGAAAAAACCGGGCACCCGGTTTTCTTTTTGGCTGATGTGAATGGCTCTCTATGCTATAATACTGAAGATAACGGAGTAAATTCATGGCAAATCTATCACGAACAGAGAAATATAAAGAACTGAGAGACAGTCTTCACAATGATACCGATGCGGACATCGGCACGAAAGAACTATCCGGCTTTGAAAGCAGACTGAATCGTATTGATTCCAACAATTTCCGTGCTCCCCAGAATTATCTGAATGACGACCATGATGCGGCTCACGCAAAAAACAGAGTTTATGATGATTCGCTGACGGAGGAAGTACAGGAAGAGAACGAGCCTGTTTTCGATACATCCATTCTCGGCAGGAATGAGAATTATACAAGTAATTTTGACAACGATTTTCTGGATCAGTATATCCGGGAAGTAAAGGAATACAACCGTGAACAGGGGTATGCCGTCAGTGACAAGACTTCGGTCAATGTTCTGAGTGCCATGAACAGCGGTTCAAGACAGAGGGGAAGCGGAACACCGCTTACACCATATCCTGATAACGGCAGAAAGCAGCAGGCCTACAATGATACGGCTGATATACCGTTTGTATCCCAGCGCCGCAACGTTGAGCCGCAGGCATCACGGAATCCGATTCAGGATGAGTACAGAGCGTTTGATGAACCGATGTCACGCACAAAGGAAGATATCATGGCTGAAGTGCAGAATATGGTAAACGGCACCCGTTCTGCCCAGATTCCGAATATAAATATGTCTGCCAGGGAGACTTCATCCACTTCGTCCATCGGAACCGATACGTTCAGCCGGCGGATGGATGAAGAAAAGAATGCCCGTGAACAGCTGATGAATGAAACAACGCAGATGCGGGCACAGCTGGATGATTATGAGGACAACCTGAGTGAGATCAGCGATAAGATGAGACATACCAACAGGATTCTCAATATTGTTCTTGTCGTTCTGATCGTTGCTCTTTCTGTCGTCCTGATTTTCATCATTTACTGGAATATTATTGCTAGAGGAGGTATTTCATGAAGATCAATATCGCTATTGACGGACCGAGTGCCGCCGGAAAAAGCACAATCGCAAAGGAACTGGCGAAAAAACTCAATTATGTGCATCTTGATACAGGTGCGATGTACCGCTGTACTTCACTGAAGGCTCTGCGCAGCGGCATTGCGCTTGATGATGAAAATGCAGTATGTGAAATGCTGAAGGATACCGATATCCGTCTTACACCGGACGGGGAAGTATTCCTTGATGGTGAAAATGTCTCCAAAGCCATCCGTACGGATGAGAACAGCCTTGCGGCCAGCGCAGTTTCCTCGCTTGCCCGGGTACGCAGTGACCTCGTGAAAAGACAGCAGGAAATGGCAAAGGAAAAAGGCTTTATCATGGACGGAAGAGACATCGGTACGGTTGTACTGAAGGATGCTGAGGTCAAGGTGTTCATGACGGCATCTGTTGAGGCAAGAGCTCAGCGCCGTTATGATCAGAATCTGGCGCAGGGGATTCTGACAAGTGATCTTGAAACAATCAAAAAAGAAATCAGCGAAAGAGACTACAATGATACGCACAGAGAGTTTTCACCGCTGCGGAAGGCTGATGATGCCGTGGAGATCGATACCTCGTACATGACGATTCCCGAAGTATGTGACGCGGTACTGAAGCTGGCTGAACCCTTTCTGCAGAAGGAGGAATAAATGGACGGAGTAATTGCGATCGTAGGCAGACCGAACGTAGGTAAGTCTACGATCTTTAATCGAATAGCGGGAGAACGTGTTTCGATCGTTGAAGATATCCCCGGAGTGACAAGAGACAGAATCTATGCTTCGGGTGACTGGACGGGAAAGCATTTCCAACTGATCGATACCGGCGGAATTCAGCTTGAAGATCAGCCGTATCAGGAGGAAATCCGCGCTCAGGTCCAGATCGCGATCCAGGAGGCGGATGTGATCCTGATGATCGTCAACGGTAAAGCCGGGCTGACAGATGATGACATCTATATTGCCGGTATCCTGCAGCGCCAGGATAAGCCCGTTGTGCTTGCCGTGAATATGATTGATGATGAATCCCGGAAGATGAACATCTATGAGTTCTATAATCTCGGACTGGGTGATCCGATTGCCTGCTCCGGCATTCACGGAATCGGAATCGGAGATGTCCTGGATGCCTGTATGGCAGCCATGCCGGAAGATACCGAACAGGAAGAGCCGGAAGGTCTCAGAATCGCCGTCATCGGACAGCCGAATGTCGGAAAGTCCTCACTGGTAAATGCCATTCTGAACGAAGAGCGTTCGATTGTTTCGGACATTCAGGGTACGACAAGAGATGCGGTTGACACACAGTTTGAGTACGAAGGAAAGAAGTACGTTCTGGTTGATACAGCGGGTATCCGCAAGCGCGGCAAGGTCTATGAATCAATCGAGAAATATTCTGTGCTGCGGGCAATGCGGGCGATTGAAAGGTGTGATGTTGCGCTGTTTCTGATTGACGCCGAAGCGGGAATCAGAGATCAGGACAAACACGTGGCCGGATATGCCCACGAAGCGGGAAAACCTGTGGTAATCGTTGTCAATAAGTGGGACGCTGTTGAAAAAGACGATAAGACGATGAACAGGTTTACGGAAAAAGTGCGTGAGGAGTTTGCCTATCTTGCCTATGCGCCGGTGATCTATATCAGCGCAAAGACAAGGCAGCGGGTCGGGAATGTGATTCCGGAAGCGGAAAGAGTTTATGAGAATTCCATCAGAAGGATTCCGACGAATATTCTGAATGAAGTTGTCATGGATGCGCAGATGACCACACCTTCACCGACCAGGAACGGAAAGAGGTTCCGGATCTACTATGCAACACAGGTATCCGTTCAGCCTCCCACATTTGTTCTATCCTGCAACGATCCTAAACTTCTGCATTTTTCCTATCAGCGTTATATTGAGAATTCGCTCAGACGGGCGTTCGACTTTGAGGGAACACCGATTCATCTGATTGCGAGAAAGAAGGTTTCAGAATGAAAGTATCAATGAAAGTATCAGTATTGGGAACCGGAAGCTGGGGGACAGCACTTGCCCAGGTCCTCAATGACAACGGTCATGATGTTCTTCTTTGGGGAATTGATCAGGGAGAAGTGGATGACATCAACCTGAACCATCACAATTCCAAGTATTTTGAGACAGAAATATCACATGGTCTAAGGGCGGTGACAGATCTGAATGAAGTCAGAGATTCCGATATTCTGCTGGCGGCAGTTCCGACAATGGCACTGGAAAGTGTTCTGCAGAAAGTGACTGATGTCATGGATCATCCGGCAATTATCATCAATGTCGCAAAAGGTTTTCATCCCGTGACACATGACCGTCTCAGCACCGTTATTGCCAAAACCGTGCCGGAAGAGAAGCGGAAGGCGATTGTATCTCTGATCGGTCCTTCACACGCCGAAGAGGTGATTCTGCGGAAGGTGACGGCAGTCAATGCGGTCAGTGATGATGAAGAAGCAGCGATTCTGATCCAGAAGACATTTTCCAACCACTATTTCAGGGTATACCGCAATACCGATGTCATCGGTGCCGAAGTCGGCGTGGCAATTAAGAATGTCATGGCAATTGCTTCGGGAATTCTTGAGGGAATCGGCCAGGGAGACAATGCGAAGGCTGCACTGATGACGAGAGGACTGGCTGAAATGACCCGTTTCGGAACGGCACTCGGAGGAAAGAAGGAAACATATCTCGGACTGGATGGAGTGGGTGATCTGATTGTTACATGCACTTCACGTCATTCACGTAATTTCATGGCCGGCTATCAGATCGGACTCGATGGCGGAGCTGAAAAGTTTTTGAAGGAAAACAAGAAAACCGTGGAAGGTATTCTTGCCTGCCGTGTCGTATACGAAGAAGCGAAAAGACGCGGAATCGAAATGCCGATTACGGAAAAAGTCTATGCGGTTCTCTATGAAGGAGAAAAGCCGCAGGACGCAATTATGGAACTGATGGCAAGAGACCTGAAATCCGAAGTACAGTAAGTATCGATAAAAGGGAAGCGGATCTGCTTCCCTTTTTTGACGTAAAAAAAGCCGGTATGTCATTTATACCGGCTTTAATAGATGATGTCAGTTATCAGCCTCGTCGGCGTTGAAGTAGCCGGCATACGTACAGATGGTATCGCTTGTACCTCTGTCGTTGGAATAATAACCGCATGCCTTGACCTCACCGTAGAACTGTACGGGAAGGCCGGCATAATAGTTTCTTGTGCTTGTTACTGTTGTGTAGTATTCATCATTCACATACAGATCAACAACGTAATGGTTGTCCGGGTTGCCGTAAATGGAAGAATAATCCGCCAGACAGGCACCGTCCATTTCGATATCATTCCACGGATCATGCAGGGAGATATCTCTTCCGCCGGAGCAGCCGGCGTCAAGTGTATACCAGTTGACATACAGCAGTCCGTTTGTGACAGATGCCGCAAAGCCGGAAAGCTCGGGATTTCCGCTGTGGTAATCCGAATAGGAGACAAGCGGCTGGTTTTTCAGACCGGTACTGGAAATCATTGTGTTTACAGTACCCGACATCCACGATTCCGCTCTGACATGGGGATATGTACCATTCACAATCGAGACGCTTTCCACGTCATCCGGTTTTTCAATCATATCCAGTGTATCGGGGGATACCTCTTCCTCGATATCAAGGAGAAGGTTGTTGATCCGTCCGGGAATGTTCAGGTTGCTCTTCCATGTATGGAAGTATGTGCCTTCGCCGCTGACAGCCATGTCATAGCCGATCCATACGGCGTTGGTATACTGTGATGTTGCGGAGATCATCCACTTGTCTTTTGCGGCTCCCTCCGGAATTCCGTAGGGTATTCCGTCCCTGCCCCAGTCCGTAGTGCCGGTCTTGGCATATACCGGATAGGATCTCTTGAGAACCTGCATGTAGTTGAATATTCCGCTGTCGACATTGTTGCGCATCAGCAGACCTGTCAGATAGGCCGAACCGGAGGAAAGCACTCTTTCATCCTGATGTTCAGGCAGGTATTCCTCACCGGTTGTCATCTTGATCCGGTTAATGGTATGCGGTTTGTTGTATACGCCGAGATTGACCATGGCGCCAAGGGCACCGGCCATTTCCTTTACCGTCGTTTCCAGCAGGTTTCCGCCGATTGCGTATGAGAGGTGATAATCCGTGTTGTTGGCGCGGCTGAGGCCGAGCTGATTCAGATATCTGACAATCTCTTCGCCGCCGATCTTTGCCGTGACGTTCTGAAGGGTGAGAATAGCGGGAATATTCAGGGATCTGGCAACTGCCTCCTTGATTGTGATATCACCGCGGTATTCACCGTCAAAATTCTTCAGGACACGGCTTTCGGCAGGGAATGTAATCGGTCTGTCGATAAGTATTTCATCGATTGAATATCCGAGATACTCAAACGCAAGGGCATAATCCAGGAACGGCTTTACCGCAGACCCTGGCTGCTTGTATCCGCTTGTGGCACGGTTCAGCAGTCTGGCACCGCCTTCGTAGTTTCTTCCGCCGCTCATACCGGCAATCTCACCGGTCTGCGTATTCATTGTTACAATTGCGACCTGCATCAGTTCATCCGGGAATGTAACAGAGCTTTCGTTATGATCGATCAGTTCGATTCTGTCCTGAATCTCAGGCACAAGAGCCGTATAGATCTGCATTCCTTTGTTTACGGGATCATATCCGGTCAGTTCCTGCGCTTCGGCGATGACCGCATCGATATAGGCAGGGTAGATGTCTCTTTCGACATTCAGGTGATCCTCACCGATCAGAAGATCCTCAACTTTGATACTTTTGGCAAGATTCAGTTCATTTTCATCGATATAGCCGTGGTAATGCATCAGATCGAGAACTTCGTTCCGGCGTTCCGTTGCATTTTCAAGATAGTGATAGGGGTTATAGCCGTTCGGCAGATTGATAATGCCGGCCAACAGAGCAGATTCGCTGAGGGTAAGTTCCCGGCAGCTCTTGTTGAAATAGTATTCCGCTGCTTTTTCAACGCCGCGCACCCGGTCACCGAAATTCAGCTTGTTCATGTATAGTTCGAAGATTTCCTTTTTGGATATAACCTGTTCGAGTTCCATTGAGAGGAAAATCTGCTGCAGTTTGTATTCAATCGTTGCGTCACGCTCCACACTTTCGTCACCGGCATCGATCGAGAAGTAGGTATTCTTGACCAGCTGCATCGTAAATGTCGAGCCGCCCTGTACGTTTCCTCTTGTCAGTGTTTCAATGACCGCCTTCGTGAAACGGGGGATATCGAATCCGTTATGCTCGAAGTAACGGGAATCCTCAACGGAAAGAAATGCGTCGACCAGTGACTCCGGGCAGTCATTGTAGGTAATGTTTTCACGGTAATAGGTACCGATCTCAGTCAGAAGCTCACCGCGTGAATCATAGATTCTGCTTGATTCCTCACTGATAAAGTCCTTAACGTTCATCTGCGGGATGCCTTCCAGTTTCTCTTCAAGAAAGTGGAGGGCATAGATGCCGACAGCCATCTCAACAGCCACAGCTGCCGCAAGCAGACCGGTAAAGAAGCGTCTTATACTCTGGCGGCGGAGATACTTCTTTCTGCGGCGGAGCTTTTCCCTGTTTTCATCCTTCATATTTTCAACAGAGTCCGCAGCAGGACCCTGTGTGTCGATCTCAGATGTCGGTTTTATGTTGTCACCCATAGATACCTCCTGAAATATCCCTGTCATATTACCACAATTCAGGACAGGAATCTGTTATTTCGGTTCATCTTTTTTTTATTTCACCGAAAGGACAGTCATGCGTATTTGTAGTACCATATAAATACGATGAGTACACATTTGTTTGTTCAGAGCTGTTATACCCTCCTTGACTCCGTCATCCGTATTCCGGATCTTGTCAGAAAGGCAAAACAGCTCGGTTATACATCTGTTGCGCTGACTGATGCGGACGTATTATATGGTGCGGCTGCGTTTATCCGTCAGTGTGCGGCTGAGGGAATCCACGGTATTGTCGGGATGCAGGTGAAGTGTCTGTATCATGAGGATACTGTTCCTTTTCTTTTGCTGGCAAAGGACAATCAGGGCTACGCGGATCTGATCAGACTCTCAGGCAGTCTTTCCTCAGGCAGGGAAACATGCTCGACAGAAGAACTGATCAGATGCTGCAGGCACTGTTTTCTGATTGTCTATGGTGAAGGGGGATGGTTTGACAGGGAGCTTGTTGCGGATAACCGGGAAGCGATCAGCGCCAAGCTGAAGATCATGAAGGAAGAACTTCCTGCTTTTGATATTGCGCTTTCCTATCAGGAGGCTTCACTTTGGAAGCTGCGGAATGCGGCACTGAAGAGAATCGCTGCCAGCCTTTCGCTGAAAACAGTTGCCTTGAACAAGATTTATTATCTTGAGGACAGAGACGCTGAGGTATACCGGATCGTCAGGGGGATCCGTGAAAACAAGAATCTCAGTGATCATACGCTCGGCATGATCCGGGGAAGACATTTTCTCTCACCGCGGGAAATGAGCGGGCTGTATGATCCGGATGATCTTCAGCGGAGTGATGAAATCGCCGCCGAATGCCGGGCGGACTACAATCTCGGAAAGACATACCTGCCTGCGTTTCAGACTCCTGCCGGATATACTTCGCAGACATATCTGCCCGAGCTCTGTATGGCCGGTCTGAGAAAACGGCTCGCCGGGAAGGCGGATCCGGTATATATTGAACGGCTGAAATATGAACTCGGTGTAATTCACAGGATGAACTTCGAGGACTATTTTCTGATCGTGTATGATTTTATCCGTTATGCACGTAAGAACGGTATCCGCGTCGGACCGGGAAGAGGCAGCGCGGCCGGTTCGCTTGTTGCGTACTGTCTCGGGATCACACAGGTTGATCCGGTAAAATACAATCTGCTTTTTGAGCGTTTCCTGAATCCGGAAAGAGTATCCATGCCGGATATCGATACGGATATTCCCGATGACAGGCGTGAGGAAGTGATCCGGTATGTCTGGGAAAAATACGGCGCGGATCATGTTGCGAATATCATTGCCTTCGGTACGCTGCGGGCAAAACAGGCTGTCCGTGATGTGGGAAAAGTCATGAATATGAATATCCGTGATGTGGAAACCATTTCCCGTCTGATCCCGAATATTCCCGGCATCACGCTGCAGGAAGCGTACAACCGCAATGCGAGACTGAAGCAGTATGTTGATTCGGAAAAGAAATACGCGGATCTTTACAGTATGGCACGCCGGCTTGAAGGTCTTCCGAGGCATACGACACTTCATGCGGCAGGTGTTGTCATGTCCGGCCGTCCGCTGGAGGAGGTTGTTCCTGTCACGGGCAGTGACGGAGAGATGAAAACCAGTCAGTTCTCGATGGAATATCTTGAAGAACGGGGACTGATCAAGATGGATTTCCTCGGTCTGAGAAATCTGACGATTCTTGATGAAATTGTCCGTGCCGTACAGAAGGATGATCCGTCTTTCCGGATCGAAGAGATCAATCTTGAAGAACCCGGTATCTACCGTCTGTTCCGGGGGGCGGATACGGAAGGAATCTTTCAGTTTGAGTCGGAGGGAATGAAGAATCTGCTGCGGCGCATGCAGCCGGAGAGTTTTGCGGATGTAACAGCGGCTCTTGCATTGTACCGTCCCGCATCTGCCGACAGTATTCCTGATTATCTGACAAATAAGCAGGCACCGGAAAAGATCGTCTGGCCGCTGAAGGAACTCGAACCCGTACTGAAGGAAACATACGGCGTAATGGTCTTTCAGGAACAGGCGATGAAGACAGCTGAAATCGCTGCCGGTTTTTCACTTGGCAGAGCAGATGTTCTGCGTAAGGCAATGTCAAAGAAAAACGAGAAGGAAATGAATGCCCTTCATGATGAATTCACCGGCGGATGCATCAGAAACGGAATACCTGCCGGAAAGGCGGAAGAACTGTTTTCCCTTGTTTCCAGATTCAGCGGCTACGGTTTTAATAAGTCCCATGCGGTTGCGTATGGTATGATTGCATGCCAGATGGCATATCTGAAGGCACTTTATCCCGCGGATTTCTACTGTGCTGTTCTCAACAGTGTAATCGGTTCGTCGGACAAGACAGCCCGGTATATTGAGGAGTGCCGCCGGCGGAAGATCGGCATCATTCCGCCCGGTGTCAACGATTCCGGAAAAACGTATATCAAGAAGAACAGAGACATCATTCTTCCGCTTTCCATCATCCGCTCGGTCGGGGTTCATACCGCTTCCGCAATCGCTGATGAAAGGGAAACCAACGGTTTGTTTACGGATTTCTTTGATTTTACCGCAAGAATGCTTGTGCATAAGACCGGAACTCAGGTCTTTGAATCTCTGATTGATGCCGGCGCGCTCGACTGTTTCTCCCTGAGCCGCAGGACAATGCGGGAAGGACTGGAAGATGCCGTGCGTTATGGCGAGCTTGTTCAGATCAGCAGCGGCACGCAGATCACGATTGATCTGAATCTGGTTGCCAAACCTGTTCTGATGAACATGAAGGACTCCGAGGAGGAAACCAGCCGCCGTGAACAGGAAGCACTGGGCTTTAATATCGGTGTTCAGCCGATTGAGATCATGCGTCAGAAATACGGTATCCGTGAACCGTCGCTTTCCGTGATCCGTACGATGACCGGTACGGTATACGGTTTTGCCTGCATCAGGTATGTGAATCCGCACCGGACAAAAAAGGGAGACATGATGGCCTTCCTGAAAATCTACGACGAGACAGGGGAAATCGACATGGCAGTGATGCCCCGGCTGTACAGCCGTACATCGTCGTTTCTCATCAAAGGAACGTATATCCGTTTCTGTGCTAAAATATCCGATGACCGGTCGCTGCTTGCGGACAGGATCGAAGTCATACATAAGAAGTGAGTTTGTTTATGGCGAAAATATTGATTGTTGATGATGAAGAACATATCCGGGAAGTCGTATCGGAATACTGCCGGATCAGCGGATATGATACAGAGGAAGCCTCCGACGGGCTGGAGGCGATAGAAATGATCAGAAAGACACATTATGACTGTGTCATTCTGGATATCATGATGCCGAGACTGGACGGTTATACGGCCTGCCGGGAAATCAAGAAGATTGACCGGGTGCCGGTGATCATGCTGAGTGCAAGACAGGAAGAATATGACAAGCTGCTCGGGTTTGAAGTCGGTGTTGATGATTATGTCGTTAAGCCGTTTTCACCGCGTGAACTGATGGCAAGAGTGAAGGTTGTCCTGGCAAGGGGAAGTTATCAGGAGACAAAACTGCTGAAGTTTGACGGACTTGAGATTGATGTCAGCGGCAGAAGCGTGAAGGTTGACGGACAGCAGGCTGCTCTTACTCCGAAGGAGATCGATCTTCTGATTTTCCTTGCGTCACATCCGAATGTGGCTCTTTCACGGCAGAGACTGCTTGAGGAAGTCTGGAACTATGATTATTACGGTGACGACAGAACAGTCGATACACATATCAAGATGCTGCGGCACAATCTCGGCAGATACCGGGAAAAAATCGTGACGGTCAGAGGAATGGGGTATAAGTTTGAAGCTTGATCTGAATGGAATACGCTTCCGTTTCTGGATGATATTCTTTGTCTTTGCGGCAGGTATTACACTTCTGATCGGCGGCCTGCAGATCAGTCTGATCCGCCCCTATTACCGCAACAGCAAGATTCAGGCTGTCAGCACGGTGGCGGACAATCTGCAGGAAAACCTGATTGCCAGAAATAATACCGAAAGCATTGCCGAAGCGCTGAAACAGGCAGTGGACAACGAAGTCTGTGTCGTGATCTACAATGAGAACGGCAGAAAGATCTATGAGGCCGACAGTCTGGGGTCAGGCTGTATTTTCATGCTGAACAAAGAAGAACAGACGGCGAGCGGATTTGATTTGGAGACCGTTCTTTCCAATGTAAACAATACCGAAATCTCCTACAGTGAGAATCTGACAAATGTCAGAACAGGCCAGGAAATGATCGTATATGAAAGAAAGGTGCGGGAGAATCTTTCGGATTATTATCTGCTTGTCAATTCGGCCCTGGAACCTGTTGATTCCATTGTTTCCATTTTCACCCGTCAGTATGTCCTTTATACGGGTATTGCGATTGCGGCTGCTTTTTTCATTGCGAACTGGATTTCCGGCAAGATCACCGATCCGATCGTTAAGATCAGAAAGGAAGCGGCGAAACTGGAAAAAGCGGATTATGACGTATCTTTTGAAGGGGGATCATTCACCGAAACACGTGAGCTTGCCGCTACGCTGAACAGCGCGGCCGGTCAGCTGTCCAAGATCGATGAGCTGAGAAGAGACCTTCTGGCAAATGTATCACATGATATACGCACACCGCTTACGGATATCAGGGCATATGCCGAAATGATTCAGGATATTTCCGGTGATGATCCGGAAAAGAGAAACAAGCATCTCGATGTCATTATCCGGGAAACGGAATACATGAATCTGCTTGTCAATGACATGAGTGAGCTTTCAAAAATGCAGTCCGGAAATTATGTCCCGAACTTTGAGAATACGGATATCGTTCAGATTATCAAAGAAGTGATTGATCTGGAGGAACAGTCGATTCTCTCCGCCGGTGTCATTGTTGAAACCGAACTGCCTGAGTCACTGACGGTTTACGCCGATGAGATCAAGATCAGTCAGGTGATTGCCAATTATCTCTCAAATGCGATCAAGCATACAAGAGAAGGAAAGAAGATCATCATCCGGGCATTTCTCAGGGATGATGAGGGAACGGTCAGGGTTGAGGTTCAGGATGAAGGAAGCGGTATTCCGGATGAGGAGCTGCCGTATATCTGGGACAGATATCAGAAATCCAGCCGTTCGTTCTCCCGCAAACTGACAAATTCCGGACTCGGTCTTGCCATTGTCAAGGCAATTGCCGATTCCCATCATGCCGGTTACGGGGTAACGACAAAACTCGGAGAAGGCAGCACGTTCTGGATCGAACTGAGGTATCCCGATGAAGTATGATTATCTGAACGGAACAGACTTCCGGATGATCCGCAGCAGGTATTACCGTTTTAACAGTGATACGGAACTGCTCGGACGATTCATGAAGGTCAGAAGAAAGGATTCGGTGCTTGATATCGGCTGCAGCAGCGGAGCACTTCTGCTTTATGCCGCATGCCGCCGTCCCGCGGCGCTGTACGGTATTGATCTGTTTGCGGAAGTGATTGAAGAGGCAGCTGAAAATCTGAAGAACAATCATGTGAGCGCGGAGCTTTCCGTGAGCAGGGTGCAGGATTTCAAAGGCGGGCCTTTTGATGTCATAGTATGTAATCCGCCGTATTTCCGTACCGGGCCGGAAGAGCTGAAAAGCAGGGATCAGTATGCAAGGGCGGCCAGACATGAAGAATATCTGACGCCTGATGAGCTGTTTAAGTCAGTCAGAAGACTGCTGAAAGACAACGGATCATTCTGTCTTGTTCACCGCGCGTCAAGGCTGACGGAACTGATCCTGACGGCTGAGCTTTACGGCATGCGGCCAGACCGCATGAGAATCTGTTATAAAACAACAGGAGGGGATGCCGGGGCAGTACTGCTTTCATTCCGGTTTTCCAAAACAGTACAGCTGAAAACGGAACCGCCTGTTTATCTTGATGACCGAAATACATTTCCTGAAATCAACGGAGGGATACAATGAGTGAATTTGGCGCATATCTGCTTCTCGGACTGATCACTTTAATTCTGGTGCTTGTTCTGTGTATCCTTTTCTGGAAGCCAAATGAGATTCAGGAAACCCAAAAAGCAGAAGATGAATGTCAGCCGGGAACTTACGATATCCGTAAAACGATCGGTCTCTGCTGGCCGGAACTGCTGGCTTCCTGCAGTATAACGGATCTGGAACACGGCGTGATGCTGCACTGGTCAGGGCTCTGCGGCAAAAAGCGTACTGCTGTTTTTTCCGTTACGGCGGGAAATATGATGAATGCGTGTATGAATGCTCTTACAGAGATCATCCGCGGCGGTATTGTACCTGAGAATGACTGCTGGTTTGTGATCGCGGAACGGGGAGAAAAAGATTCCTGCCGGGCGGAAGCTTCCGTGAAGCTGCGTGAGATGGAGATCTTTCCGGATTCGGTCTATGAAGAAGGAACCGGAATCATCAGGGATTCCCATGCTTTGTTTACCACTGCCGGCAAAGCGGAGAAAGTATTGCTTGCGGAAGGGGGCAGTCCCGAGAAATTTGCGGCGGAAACAGCATTCCCGTTTGTTTACAGTGAGAATCTGCGCCATACGCTGAAAGCGTTCGGAAGAAAGCTTCCGTTCATGCTCAGACTGCAGTTTGCTTTGCGTTTTATGACCGGAAGGATTCCGTTCCGGAATCTTCTCCGCATATTTCCCGAAGCTGACGAGTGGGTCCGCAGCAGTCTGACACTTCAGGAAAAGGAAGACAGAAAGTATCTGATACTTTGTTCGCCGGATGACAGGGAAGCGGAACGCGCGCTTTCTGATCTGCTGAACAAGGCTTCACTTTACGGAATCAGGCTTTATCAGGAATCGGAAAAGCCGGCCGGAATCTATTGCCTGCCGGACAGTGAAACATACCGCAGTGCTTCCGGGGCGATAATTGAGATGAATCCGGAAATGACCGTACTGCCTGTTGTTTCCGGCAAGGGTGTCGGATGGCCGGGGTGGCAGACAGTCTGCTTTACACCATCCGGCGGAGAAGAAAAAGACGGAACCCGGGAAACGGAATATTATAAAAAGCTGATCATTTGATCAGCTTTACTGTTCTTCTGCGCTTTCTTCTTCCGTCACTGTATCTTCACTGACTTCCGCTGATTCATCTTCCGTTTCTTCTTCTGCGGAGGTGTTTTCTTCCGTGACTTCCGCTGCCGGCTCTGCTTCATCAGAAGGTTCTTCTGTTACAGCCGGAGCTTCCGCATCCGCTCCGGTATGATGCAGGCGGTAAAGAACGACTTCGGCATCACTGAGGAAGCGTACGTCACGTCCTGTGGTTCCCGTTCCGTTTGTGATATCAAGGATGAAGTTTCCGTTGATGCTGTGTTTGCCGCGGAGATAGTCCGAGGCTTTTTCCGGGGTATAGTCGGCAGTGAAGAAGAAGTACGCCTGTCCGCCGTGGCTGTGTCCCGCCAGAAAGTAATCGGTCAGATCCCCGGGAACGGCTGAAACCGTATCGGGTGTATGGCATACGGTGATGACATAGGATTCCGAGGAGACGTTGGCGTATGCCGTTTCGGCATTCGGCTGTCCGTTGAGCCCGTTGTCCAGTCCGACAAGCGTGATGCTCTGTGAACCGGTATTCCGCAGAAGCACCGATCTGTTCACCAGCATTTCGAAGTCTGAGTCATACATGATGGAGGAAACGGTTTCCGCCATCTGTTCGGAACGTTTGTCATTATCTCCGAATACCGCAAACTTCCCCAACGGCGCTTTGATCAAAGAGAAATACTCTGTTACCGTCGCCGTTCCTTCATCAGATACGGGAACGGTCTCATCAAATACGTCTCCGCCAAAGATGACGATATCCGGCGATACGGAATTGACCGCCGCAACGAGCCGCTCAAGTCTTTCCTGATTCATGAAAGTGCCGTATTCAAGATCTGAGAAGAAAAGGACAGAGATATCATCCATCTGTTTCGGAATCAGATCGGATGAGAGATTTTCATAACGTATTGTATACCGCTTCGGTGCGATGGCCACCGCGTCATAAACCATATAGCCGCAGATCAGAACCAGAACCGCGAGTACCAGCAATATTTTGTGAATCGTTTTCATAAATACCTCGCTGACGCAAATATCATATCACAATCATCAGATTGTAAGTGTTACAATACGAACAGAGGGAAAAATGATCAATAAGAATTATCTGTTGCAGCTTGATACACTTCTGCGCCGCGGATATCCGGCAGACGGCGCTGTATATTTCCTTGATACGCTGCGTGAAAACGGTCTGCCGTATCTGATTCTGACGGAACAGAATGCCCGTACACGGGATCAGATCGCTTCGATGATGAACGATGTGGGATTCCACGGGGTAAGACCGGCGAATATCTACACAAGCGTCATGGCAGCTGTGGACTGGGTTCTGTGGAAGGAACCGTTCCGCAAGACCGCAGCCTATCTTGGCGGACCGGGGCTCAGGCTTACACTTGAGGAAGTCGGAATGACGATCAGGCATATGGATGCGGATGTTCTGTTTGTCGGGATGAACAGAAATCTCGGCTACCGGGATTATTCGGAAGCGGTGCAGATCATTCATGACGGAGCGATTCTGATTTCGACGGACAGCAGAAGGATTCAGCGTCAGGAAGGCGCGGAATTCATCGGCAACGGCGCAGTCATCAAGATGCTGGAATATGCGTCCGGAATGAAGGCAATTGACTTCGGCAGAGGAAGTATCGGTCTCTACAATATGGCGCTGCGGTATATGCAGGTAGGACCGGGTGATGTCGTTGCGGTCGGAACACAGTTTCCCAAGGATATCGAAACAGCCCGGAAAATCGGGATTGAAACGGTATATCTGACAAACGGAAGCTCAATTATGGAGCTCGGCATGGATGAGGAGAACCATCCGGATTATATTGTTGAGGATTTATACGGTCTCACACGCTGAAGTTTCATTGCAAGTTTGTTCTGAAACTGTTAATATATTTTTGCTGTGCAGAAAAAGAACAGTAAGATATCGAGCCGGCAGAGAGAGACGGAAATACGGTGAAATCCGGAGCGGCGGAATATCCGAACTCACCTTTGGAGCAGACGTGTCATCGCGTTAAGATGAAAAGAGTGCACCCTCGGGTGAACTAAGGTGGTACCGCGTGAACAACGTCCTTAGACATGGGACGTTTTATTTTTGACAGGGAGGAATTATGGCCTACAACCACAGGAAGACAGAAGAAAAATGGAGAAAATACTGGGAAGAGAACAAGACCTTCAAAACTGATGTATGGGATTTCAGCAAACCCAAATTCTATGCTCTGGATATGTTTCCTTATCCGAGCGGAGCCGGTCTGCATGTCGGACATCCGGAAGGCTATACGGCAACGGATATCGTTTCCCGTAAGAAGAGAATGGAAGGATACAATGTCCTGCATCCGATGGGATTTGATTCCTTCGGTCTGCCGGCTGAGCAGTATGCGATCAATACCGGAAAGCATCCTGATCTTTTCACGAAAAAGAACATTGAAATCTTTACCGGTCAGCTGAAGAATATCGGTTTTTCCTATGACTGGGACCGTGTGATTTCAACATGTGATCCTTCTTATTACAAATGGACGCAGTATATCTTCAAGCTCCTGTTTGAAGACGGACTGGCAAAATGTGTTGACATGCCGGTCAACTGGTGTGAAGAACTCGGAACAGTACTGGCAAATGATGAAGTCATTGACGGCAAGAGTGAAAGAGGCGGCTATCCGGTTGTCAGAAAGAACATGCGTCAGTGGGTAATCGACATTGTCAAATACGCTGACAGACTGCTGGAAGGACTCGATGAGATCGACTGGCCGGAAAGCACGAAGGAAATGCAGAGAAACTGGATCGGCAAATCCGTCGGTGCCCATGTCGTTTTCGCCATTGACGGCTTTGAAGATACATTCACTGTCTTCACCACCCGCTGTGATACGCTGTTCGGCGCGACGTACTGTGTGCTTGCACCGGAACATAAGCTGGTTGAAAAGATCACCTCTGATGATCAAAGAGAAGCAGTTGAGTCATATGTCCGTGAGTGTTCGACAAAGAGCGATCTGGAAAGAACCGAACTGAATAAGACAAAGACCGGTGTATTCACCGGCGCGTACGCGGTCAATCCGGTAAACGGAAAGAAGATTCCGATCTGGATCAGTGACTATGTACTTGCAACATACGGCACCGGGGCGATCATGGCGGTTCCTGCCCACGATACGCGTGACTATGAATTTGCGAAACAATTCGGACTTGAGATCATCCCCGTTCTTGAGGGCGGCGATATCTCGAAGGAAGCCTGGACTGAGGACGGCACCCATATCAACAGTGACTGGCTCAACGGTCTGGATAAAGAAGACGCGATCAATAAAATGACCGCTTGGCTTGAGGAAAAGGGTCTGGGATCCAGAAAGGTGAATTACCGTATCCGTGAGTGGATCTTCGCAAGACAAAGATACTGGGGCGAACCGATTCCGATCATCCATCTCGACAATGAGGATATGATTGCACTTCGCGATGATGAACTGCCTCTGATTCTGCCTGAGCTTGATGATTACAAGCCTTCGAAAACCGGTGCTTCTCCGCTGGAAAAGGCGGTTGACTGGGTCAATGTCGAAGTGAACGGGGTTCACGGCAAAAGAGAAACAAGCACTATGCCCGGAAGCGCGGGTTCAAGCTGGTACTTCCTGCGCTATATTGATCCGAAGAACAATGATGCGATCGCTGATCCCGAACTGATGAAGCACTGGATGCCGGTAGATCTTTATGTCGGCGGTCCCGAACACGCAGTCGGTCATCTGCTCTACAGCAGAATGTGGAACAATTATCTGTATGACAAGGGAATTTCCCCCGTTAAGGAACCGTTTAAAAAGCTGGTCCATCAGGGAATGATCCTCGGCGCCAACGGCATCAAGATGGGAAAACGTTTCCCCGAATTCATCGTTGATCCCAATGATATCGTCGAACGCTATGGCGCTGATACGCTCCGTCTTTATGAAATGTTCATGGGACCTCTGGAGGCAAGCAAGCCCTGGAGCGAACAGGGTGTTGAAGGTGCGAGAAGGTGGATTGACCGTGTATGGCGTCTGGCAATGGAAATGCCGGAAAAGATCACGGACGAACCGACACCCGAACTCGATTATGTCTATAACTTCACAATTAAGAAGGTTACCGATGATATTGATACGCTCGGCTTCAATACGGCAATCTCTCAGATGATGATCTTCGTGAATGACTGTTATAAGGCAAAGGCAGTGAACCGGGATATGCTGCTGGGATTCATCAAGGTTCTCAGCCCGATTACCCCGCACATCTGTGAAGAGATTTACAGCACCTATACAGGTAAGGAAACACTTGCCTATGAATCATGGCCTTCCTATGATCCCAAAAAGCTTGAGCTCACAAATGTAACAATTGCCGTTCAGGTTAACGGAAAGATGAGAGCCAGATTCGAAGCGCCCAAGGATTCCGGAAAGGAAATTCTGGAACAGATGGCAATGGATCTTGCCGATGTGAAGAAGCATACTGAAGGGAAAACCGTACGCAAGGTAATTGTTATTCCGAATAAGATTGTGAATATCGTTGTGTCATGATGATACGGAAACAGGTCTTTTGTGTTAAAGGACCTGTTTTTTTGTTATAATCGTCTGGTAATCATGGAAGAATTCAAAGTGACGATCAATGATTTCGAGGGTCCCCTTGACCTGATGCTTCATCTGATCAGGGAAAAGGAAATGGATCTTGCGGATCTTGATTTAAATATACTGACGGACCAGTACATAGCGTTTATTGCCGGCATGGATCAGCTTCATCTGGAGGTTGCCGGGGAATATCTTGTTGAGATGGCAGCGCTGATCGAATACAAAAGCAAGAAGCTGATTCCGGGCAGTACAGATGTGATGGAAGGGGAATACGAAGAGGATCCCAAGGAAAAACTTGTCAGACGTCTGCTGGAGTATCAGCAGTTCAAGGAAGTTACCGGTGATCTGAACGAGATGTTTGTTCACCGGCAGAAACAGATGACAAAATCCCTGAGCGCCGAGGCGGAACAGTGGATGAAGCCTGATGAGGATGTCCGTTATCACGGCAGTCCTTATGATCTGATGCGGGCGATGCAGAGATGCATGATGCGTCTGCGTCTTTCCCGTCCGGTTGAGACCAAGTATACTGCCCGTGAGATATCGGTGGAGGACAGGGAGGCAGAAGTAAAGCTGAAGATCAGCCGTCTTCCTCTGACATTCCGGTTTGAGGAACTGCTTGATGACTGTCATGACAAGCCGATGTTTATTGCCACGTTTCTTGCCGTTCTTGATCTGGCGCGGCAGCACAGCATCTTTTTTACAGTGGATGAGAATGATGTGATCTGGTTTTCACGGGGAGGTTCATGATCATGACTGAAGATATGATGATCAAAGAAGAAGATACGGTAATTCCTGAAGCGGATGAAGAAGGAAAAGAGACTTCACAGGAAGATATCGCTGATGAAAATGAGACCTTTCTGCAGATGGCATCCGTATTGGAAGGACTTCTCTTTCTGACCGGAGATGAAGGGATTACACTTGAACAGGCCTGTGATGCACTGGATGTTGAACAGGCATACGCCGAATCACTGTTTGACTATCTGCAGACATATTATCTGCATGATGAAAGAGGGATCGAGATTGCCTACTATGGCGGGATATACCGTTTCCTCAGCAAGGCAAAGGTTCATGAATATGCAAAGAAGCTGTTCCGGATTACGAAAGAGAACAAGCTTTCCCAGGCGGCACTGGAAACACTTGCCGTAATTGCGTACAAACAGCCGGTTACCCGGGTGGAGATCGAGGAAGTGCGCGGTGTCGGCGCGGATATGATGCTCAGAAAGCTCGAGGCCCGCGGTCTGATCAGGGAAAGCGGCAGAAGCGAAGCGCCGGGAAGACCGATTCTGTATTCGGTAACCGATGAATTCATGAATGCTTTTGAACTGATGAGTCTTGATGAACTGCCGGAACTGCCGGTATTCGGAGAAGAAGAAAATGAGAATGACGATCTGTTTTAAACATACAGCTGCCGCCGTATTGCTTCTGGTCGTAAGCGGCTGTTCCGCACCCGCCGCATCCCAGCATGAGGATACGTATGTCTGCCGGGAAATCGATTCCTACAACTACAATGAACCGCTCCCGGAAACTGCCGAATCTTCGGATCTGGATGCGTTTATCGGCGGTGATACCCGGATCGGTTCGCTTGATCTTTACGGGACACTGGAGGAAAAGAACACCGATGTGTATTTTGGTGAATCAATGAATATCTTCCAGGTAAATTCCGTGAATGCGGACGGACAGGATGAAACGCTCTATGATCTGCTGATGAAAACGGAAAAGAAAAACATCTATCTGCTTCTCGGACTGAATGAGATCGGCTATGAGAATTATGATTCGGTTGCTGATCAGTTCCAGTGGCTGATCAATGAAGTGAAGAACGCGCATCCGGATGCGCATCTCTGCTTCATCCTGAATTACACGCCGTCTGTATATTACGGGCTGACAACAGAGGAGACAATTGAAAGAACCGGCGCGCTGAATGCCGTGATCAGAGATCTTGTGGTTCAGAATGACTGCTTCTTCCTTGATCTTTCACCGGCTCTTCTTAGTGAGGAAAAAACACTGAAAAACGAATATACATATGACGGTATTCATCTGAATCCGGAAGGTGTGTCGGTGATGGAAAATTATATCCTGACACATGCGCTGAGCGGAGGAGAATATGTTAAAGAAGTTTGTGAGTAGTCTGCTTGCGCTGCTGATTCTGTGCGGCTGCACTTCATCCGAAGGCAGTGTCAACAACGGCACGCAGGCCCAGCAGGCAGCGGAGAAACTGGTCAGACGGCTCGGTATGACGGACACAATGGAAGAAGTCAGATACCGTGTTGTCAAGGGATTGTTTTTCCAGGGGGAAGACGTGATCACGGACGGTTCCGTATATTATTCGAAAATCAACGGAAACAAGGATACGGTCGGTGTCTTCTATACGGATGATACCGAAACCTGCATGAAATACCTGCAGGAGTATCTGAAGGACCAGAAAACAGCTACGGAAAGTCAGTATCCTGAGGAAGTCTTCAAGATTTCCAATGCGGTTCTGGATGAAAACGGCAAAGTGGTTGTTCTTGTAGTGACATCCGATATTGAAGAAGCCAAGAAGCAGGTAAAGCAGTTTCTCGGCAAGTGATAAAGAGACGGAAGAGAGGAGACACATATGATCGAACGTTATTCACGGAAGGAAATGCGTGATATCTGGACGGAAGAAGCGAAATTTCAGGCATGGCTTGATGTTGAGATTCTGATTGATGAAGCATGGGCACAGCTTGGCGAGATCCCGATGGAGGATGTGGAGAAGATCAGAAAGAACGCATCCTTTACGGTAGACAGAATTCATGAGATTGAAGAGGAAACACGACACGATGTTGTTGCGTTTACAAGATGTGTATCGGAAAGCCTCGGAGATGAGAAGAAGTGGGTTCATTATGGTGTAACAAGCACGGATGTTGTTGATACGGCATATGGTCTGCGCTATAAGAAGGCAAATGCGATCCTGCGTCAGGATATTCTCGATTTCATGGAGATTCTGAAGGAAAACGCCCTGAAATACAAAGACACAATCATGATGGGAAGAACACATGGTGTTCATGCCGAAATTACGACTTTCGGAATGAAGTTTGCCCTCTGGTACGAGGAAATGAAGCGGAATCTTGCCCGTTTCGATCTGGCTGCGGCTGATGTTGAAGCAGGAAAGATCTCCGGTGCTGTGGGAACGTTTGCGAATATACCGCCGTTTGTTCAGGATTATGTATGTGAAAAGCTCGGGATTCATTCGGCAAATATCAGTACCCAGATTCTGCAGAGAGACCGTCACGCGCACTATTTCGCAACACTTGCTCTGATCGGTTCTTCCATTGAACAGATGGCGATGGAAATCCGTCATCTGCAGCGTACCGAGGTCAGAGAAGCGGAAGAGCGCTTCAACAAGGGACAGAAGGGTTCAAGCGCAATGCCGCATAAGAGAAATCCGATCGGGTCCGAAAACATCTGCGGATGCGCGAGGACACTGCGCGGCTATATGCTTACGGGATATGAAGATGTGCCTCTCTGGCATGAGCGGGATATCTCCCATTCCAGTGCTGAGAGAATCATTGCGCCGGACGCAACGGAACTGCTTGACTACATGCTGAACAGATTCGGCAGAATTCTGAAGAACCTGACGGTATTCCCCGAAAACATGAAGAAGAACATCTGGCTGACGAACGGCGTGATTTTCTCACAAAGATTCATGCTGAAGCTTATTGAAAAAGGCTGGACAAGAGAAAAGGCATATGACACCGTTCAGCCCCAGGCAATTAAGGCATGGGAAGAAAACCTGAATTTCCGTGATCTGATGGAAGCGGAGCCTTCCGTAACCGAAGCACTGACAAAAGAAGAAATCGATGACTGTTTTGATCCGTATTATCACGTCAGAAACGTTGACGAGATCTACCGCCGTGTAGGACTGATCTGAAGTCTTGACTTGATTTGAAACAGATTTGAGGAAAAGAAAAAAGGAAGCACAGTCCTGTCTTCGGCTGAAGCAGACAGCGCTTCCTTTTTGTGTTTCATTGCATGGATTTTATTCAGATCAGTATAAATCAAAATGAAGTCCCAGGCTTTCGAAGTCTTCCTGATCGATTCTCTCGGCGCCTTTCTCTTCAAAGGCCTGAAGGAGACTGGCGGCAGATAATCCCTCATAATAATAATTATCGCCTTTAAGCAGGAATCCGGTTTTGCTCAGCGCATTCAGATTCGCGGTGTCATTCAGATCTCTTAAAATGATAATTAATCTGATATTTTCATTATCTTCATCAAATACAACCTCTTTGAAGTCCAGCGCGTCGAAACCGGGATAGTTGTCTTCAAAAGATATTGATTCGATATCTTCTTTCTTGACTCCCAGTGACTTCGGGAGAATGAGTTCGTCAATCATTCCCTGAAGCGTGCCGGTCGCTTTATCGTAAAAGACGGTTAAGTACTCGTCCATCCCGTTGGCTCCGGGCAGCTTGCAGACATCATATCCCGGACGCTGATATTCCTGATAATAACTGTCACCGGGGGTAAAGAGTATCTGATCGTTGTCCATCGTCAGATGAACCGGAACAGCGGCCAGTTCGTTATATTGATCATCAGTGATAAGGAGGCGGGTGTCTGCGGATTCAAAAGAAGCCGGGGAATAGTCCTCGCTGTTATGGACTCTGATCGACAGCAGGCTTTTTCTTCCTGCAGGAGTTGACGGCGGAAAGCATCCGATTCCTTTTTCACCTCTGGGCTTCCCGTCTACCAGTTCATAGTTATAGTCTGTATCGGTGCGGATTGTTTTGTCGGTGTCATTGGATACAAGAAAGACTGCATTATTATCCTGATTATCGGAAACAAAGGATCCGAGATAGCTCAGTTTGATACCGCCCTCATCATACAGAACATCCTGAGAATGCTGAAGGACAGGATCACCCTGATCAGGGTTATTCTGGACAAGACGGATCAGTTCCGGCTCGGAATAGGACTCTTCCGCTTCTTTCTTGATACTTACCCATGTATCGATTGTCCTGATTTCCTTAAGACCGGCAAAGTTCAGAATATCCAGATCGATATAGAACTCCATCTTTTCGGTCGCCGAAGGTTTAACTTCCGTGAAATATCCGTCTGCCGTGACTTCTCCGTTGATCAGCAGGGGAAGCATTTTGAATTCAACTGCTTCCGAACAGTTGTTAGTGATGTCACAGTCCACAACATGAAGTGTATCGGATTGAAAGTATTCTGTAATTTTGACCGTCATATCATTTTTCTGATAGACGATGCCATCTTCAAAGCCTTCAGGCAGAACGATACCGTCACCGTTTTCCTGCGGGGAAGAAGAGGCGGTGTTTCCTCCGCATGCACTCAGCGTGAGGACGGACAATGAGAAAAGAGCAGCGATTGTGAGCCGTGACATATTCATGTTTGTTTCTCCTTTATGTTGTCACAGATATCATAAGGCACGATAAGCAAAGCGCGCAAGAATACGAAATTCCTCAGAATGAGATCCGGAACCGGGGTTTTCATCAAAGTAAAGAAGAAAGGTAGCATCCTGAGCTGACGCATATGTTAAATAAAACAGATACTCTATTCCCGGAAACCGGAGAGGACCTGTTTTGGAAGTTGATTATTCAGAAACCGTTCAGCGGTTTCTCTCTTCATCCGGGAATGAGTACATCTTAGATTCGTAAGAATCGGAATGAATCATATCCAGATCTTCTCCTGTCATTTGTTTTCTGGAACGGGAGGGAAATGACTGACGGATACGGGTAAGGATCGCTGATATGCGTTTCTGACTGACCGCATAGTAGTTTCCGCAGTCTGTCAGTGTTTCCTTGGCTGTCATATGGATTGAACGGCATCCTGTCTTTTTCAGTATTCTGACGGCATTGTCTTCACTGACTCCTCCGCCGGGAAGAATCTCCATTGTGTTTCCGTATTTCTGATGAAGTGATGCAATCAGTTCCATTCCGTCCTCGGCAGAGGCGTGTCTGCCGCCGGTCAGAATACGGTCAATCCCGCAGGAAGCCAATAACGCTGCTGCTTTTTCCGGATCAGGCACTTCGTCAAATGCCTTATGAAAGACTGCTTCTTTTCCGTATGAATGAATCAGCTCTGTCATTTTCCGGGTAAATTCCTCATCAACCGTCAGATCCGGATTCAGACTGCCGAACACAATCCCGTCAGCGCCGTTTTCAAGAAACGTAACTGCATCATCGTACATTGTTTCTTTTTCAAATGCATTATAGACAAATCCGGCAGACCGGGGTCTTACCATACAGATGATCTTTTTGCCGGAATGCTTTTTTGCCAGAATCAGCGTGTTCAGAGAAGGGGTAATACCGCCTAGCTCAAGTGAACAGTTCAGCTCGATCCGGTCCACTTCCGGAACAGAGGAAGCCGTAATGACATCGGTCAGTGACCCGGCGCAGATTTCGATGGTGATGTTTCTGATCATATAAGTGATTCTCCTGTCTGATGAATAAGAAAGCCATGTGCTTTCACATGGCTCAGATGATCTTTCTGAGAATGATGTTTTCTTCTCTGTCCGGTCCGACGGATACAAGACTGACACTGCAGCCGCAGTATTTTTCGATGAAGCGGACATATTTACGGCAGTTTTCGGGAAGCTTGTCAAACTCTCTGATCCTGGAGATATCTTCCGTCCATCCGTCGAAGTAACGGTAAACCGGTTCTGCTGCCGCATAATCCCTGAGGGATGCGGGAATCGTATCATATTCTTTGCCGTTGATTCTGTATCCCACACATACGGGAAGCTTCTCATAGCCTGTCAGAATGTCTATTTTGGTAATGGCCATCTCTGTCAGTCCGTTAATTCTGACTGCCTGTCTGACAACCGGCAGATCGAGCCAGCCGCAGCGGCGGGGACGTCCGGTGGTGGCACCGTATTCGGCACCTTTCTCCCGCAGACTGTCTCCGGTTTCATCAAGCAGTTCGGTAACGAAGGGACCTTCGCCGACACGGGTCGAGTAGGCCTTCACAACACCGATGATTCTGTCGAGCTTCCGGGGTGAAACACCTGCGCCTTCACAGACACCGGCTGATGTCGGTGAGGAGGAGGTGACATACGGATATGTGCCGTAGTTGATATCCAGCATATTTGCCTGAGCGCCTTCGAAGAGAACGAGTTTATCTTCATCAAGCGCCTTGTTGATCTTATCCGTTGCGTCACAGATCATCGGAAGGATACGTTCGCGTATTGCCTTGAAATCCGCAAGCATCGCATCATAATCGTAAGGCTTTCCGTCAAACAGTTTGACGATCTCATCGTTCTTCATGGCAAGAACGGAAGCGAGCTTTTCCTTAAATACATCCCAGTCCCGCAGATCACAGACACGCAGTCCGATTCGGTTGTATTTATCCGCATAGCAGGGACCGATACCGTTCTTGGTTGTACCGATCTTGTTTTTGCCTGCCCGTTTTTCAAACAGTTCATCCAGATAGATGTGATAGGGCATGATCAGATGAGCGCGGTCACTCACTCTGACATGATCACAGATGCATCCCTGCTTCTCAAGCGTATCGATTTCCTGAAACAGTACGAACGGATTCAGCGCCACACCGGGACCGATTACGCATAATGCATTCCGGTTCAGAATTCCCGAAGGAAGCAGATGGAGTATTGTTTTTCTGCCGTTTACGACAACCGTGTGTCCTGCATTGTTTCCGCCCTGAAAGCGGACAACCATATCTACATTGGAACCGAGAAGATCAACGACCTTGCCTTTGCCTTCATCGCCCCATTGTGCGCCAACAACTACATAGCCAGCCATATTATAGTCTCCTTTAGAACAGGATTATAATATCACACTATGGAGCGGGAAACGAATCAAATAAATTTGAACAAAATCCGAATTGATGTAGAATAACTCTCGAGGTGATAGAGATGAGTGAAAATAAAAATGCTGAAAACTGCAATCATGTATGTGAAGGATGCAGTGTTGCAGACTGTGGTTCCCGCAGACCGGTGAATATGAAAATCGAGCCGAATGAACTCTCTTCCATTAAAAAGATCATCGGTGTTGTCAGCGGCAAGGGCGGTGTCGGAAAGTCCTTTGTCACATCAATGCTGGCAGCCGAGATGCAGAGAAGGGGTTACCGTACGGCAGTGCTGGACGGAGATATTACCGGACCTTCACAGGCAAAGGCCTTCGGTATCAGTGAAAGAGCTTCCGGCAACGGTCAGGTGATTTTTCCGGCAGTCACGAAGAACGGAATCCAGGTGATCTCCACGAACATGCTTCTGGATGACGAAGAACAGCCGGTAATCTGGCGCGGACCGATGGCTGCAGGTATTCTGAAGCAGTTCTATCAGGATGTTTACTGGAATGATGTGGACTATATGTTTGTGGACATGCCTCCCGGAACCGGAGATATTCCGCTGACCCTGTTCCAGTCCATACCGCTTGACGGGATTGTTGTTGTCACAAGTCCTCAGGAACTTGTTTCCATGGTTGTCGGCAAAGCCATCAACATGGCTGATATGATGAACATCAAAGTTCTCGGACTGATTGAGAACATGAGTTATGTCGAATGTCCGAAGTGCGGTGAAAAGATCTATGTGTTCGGTCAGTCTCATATCGAAGAAGCTGCTGAAAAGCATGGTCTCTCCGTCATGACACGCATTCCTCTTGATCCGCGTATCTCTGAAGCCAGCGATGCCGGCTCAATCGAGGATCTGCAGATCGAAGCGGTAAAACCGGCGGCAGATCTGATCGAAAAACTGTAAAAAAATCAGACAATTCACCCGGTCTTCACAAAGATCGGGTATTATTTTTCTGCGAGGTAAAGAATATGACAAAGATTCTGATTGTGGATGATGAACAGAAGATCAGGGAAATGATCAGGAAATATGCTGTTCATGCGGGCTTGGAAACAGATGAGGCTTCCGACGGTATGGAAGCGGTGGAAAAGTGTGAAATGAATCATTACGATCTTGTTGTTATGGATATTATGATGCCGAATCTTGACGGCTTTTCGGCTGTTAAGGATATAAAGAAATTTGATCCGGATCTGCCTTTTATCATGCTTTCCGCTCTTGGCGAGGAATATGACAGGGTCCACGGATTTGATGTGGGCGTTGATGATTACGTGGTCAAACCGTTTTCATCCAGGGAACTGATGATGAGAATCCATGCCATACTCAAACGGGTGAATTCCTCAGGCACACAGAGGGATGTGCTGACAGTGCGGGGAATGAGTATTGATTACACCGCAAGAACCGTGACGATTGACGGCGAACGCATTCAGCTTTCTCCGAAAGAATACGAACTTCTTGCCTATCTTTCCAAAAATGCGGGAATTGCTTTGACAAGGGAACAGCTTCTCCGCAATGTATGGGGCTATGATTTTTTCGGTGACGACAGAACACTTGACACACATATCAAGCTGCTGAGACGCAACCTCGGGGAATATGCCTCTTATATCGTGACGCTGAGAGGGGTAGGGTACCGTTTTGAAAAAGAAAATTAGTCTGAAATACAAAATCGGTGTCAGTCTGCTTGTTTTTGTTGTGTTTATCCTGCTTATGCTGTTTGTTTTCCAGTTTCTGCTTCTTGAACCCATGTTTGAGCAGTATAAGATCTCAACGGTGAAAAGCGTTGCGGATACGGTGGCACAGAATATCGAAAGTGATGATCTGAATGACATCATCTTTGAGAATCAGACCGCCTATGATACATGTATCCGGGTATTCACAAATACGGATTCCATGTATCAGCCGCCCAATGATCAGATCGGACCGGGACCCAACAGCGGCTGTATTCTCTACCGGATGAATTACAGCAAAGTGGATCAGTATATAACACAGGCAATGATGAGCGATGATCATACTTATCTCGTGACGGAAAACGAACATATGATCATGCCTACGGCGAATGAGGATTACCGCAACATCATCTATACGAAGGTAATTGAAACCGATGATGAAGGAATGGCTGTTGTCATGGTAAACAGCGGTATTACACCGATGAATGCCACGACAAGAACGCTGAAGACACAGCTGCTCTTCATTGCGGGAATACTGATTCTTGCCGTACTGGTGCTGACTTATTATCTGTACCGGCAGATTGCCAAACCGCTTTCGGTGATCAATGATTCGGCGAAATCACTGCCTGAAGGAAAATATGAAGCGGATGAAACCACCAACCGTTACCGCGAGGCAGAGGAGCTGAATGAGACGCTCGTGCAGGCTGCCAGGGATATTCAGAAAGCAGATCATGCAAAACGTGATCTGATCGCAAATGTTTCCCATGATCTGAGAACACCGCTTACCATGATTTCGGGATACGGGGAAATGATGCAGGATCTTCCGGATGAAAAGACCGATGAAAACCTGCAGGTCATCGTGGATGAAGCTCACCGGCTGACAAATCTGGTAAATGATCTGCTCGATCTTTCCAGAATGCAGGAAAATAAGATTGTCCTGAAGCCGGAAGTACTGGATCTTTCGGATCTGCTGAAAACACAGCTGAAAAAATATGAAGTCTATACGATTAATGAAGGTTATGTCATTGAACAGAATCTGACGGACAGCGTCCTGATCAGAGCAGACCGTAAGCGTCTTGAACAGGTCTTCAATAACTTCATGACCAACGCGATCAACTACTCCGGTGATAAAAAACATATTATCGTCAGTGAAACGGTCAGCGGCGGAAAAGTCAGAGTTGAGATCCGGGACTTCGGGGAAGGAATCGCTCCTGAAGATCTGAAGAATATCTGGGACAGATATTATAAAGTCGATAAACAGCATGTGCGTGTATCAAACGGCTCGGGTATCGGTCTGTCAATCGTACGTGAGATTCTCGAACTGCATCATGCGGAATACGGTGTAAGTTCAGAGCTCGGTGAAGGAAGTACATTCTGGTTTGAATTTCCTGTTGTCAAAGCAGGCTGAGAAGAAAAGCAAAGCACAGATAAGGCGCAAAGGGAACCGGCTCTTCTGCCGGTTTTCTTTTGAACAGAAGTCTGATCAGACAGATGAATGATGCCGTAAAAAGGACATTCCAGATTTTCCTGCCGCAGATCATCGAAATCAGCACAGTCAGCTTGACATCACCGAATCCGATTTTTCCCTTAGCTGCAGCAGCTGCTCCGGCAGTCAGTATCATTAACGGAAGAAGGGGAAATTCCTCCGTGACGGAAACGGCATAGAGAAAGAGCAAAAACTGACACAGATCCGGTATTTCCATTTCCCGGATATCCGTAAGGGATATATTCAGCGCCAGCGGCAGAACATATCTGAATACTTCAGGCATATTCCGGCAAAGCAAAGACAGAATGATGCCTGTGAGTATCCAGACAAACGTATAACGCTTCGGATGAAGACAGTTTTGGTACGCAGGATAATAAGGGATGATCCAGTGGATCAGTATGTAATAAACAGTCATGAAATGGGCCTCCGGATATACTATTATGTTTCAGCGGCTCTTTCCGTTCATATATGAGGTAAAAAAGCCTTCTTCATGTATAATGAGAGGCAGGAGGTAAGATGATGAAAGAACTGAAAGGAACAAAGACGGAAAAGAATCTGGAGACTGCTTTTGCCGGCGAATCGATGGCCCGCAACAAGTACGATTACTGGGCAAGCAAAGCGAAAAAAGACGGTTATCAGCAGATTGCCGAGATTTTTGCCTTAACTGCTCTGAATGAAAAAGAACATGCCAAAATGTGGTTCAAATATCTGCAGGGCGGCGCAGTAAAGGATACGGAGAACAACCTGAACCAGGCGGCTGACGGTGAGAACTACGAATGGACGGATATGTACAAGACATTTGCCGAAGAAGCGGAAGCTGAAGGGTTTACCGAGATCGCCGAAAAGTTCAGAGGTGTTGCCGAAATCGAAAAAGAACATGAGGAAAGATACCGCAGACTTCTGGCAAACCTGACGGAAGGAACCGTATTTGCCAAATCCGAGGCTGTCACATGGCAGTGCAGAAACTGCGGTTATACCGTTGTTGCGGAAGAGGCACCGGAAGTCTGTCCGGTATGCGCGCACGCAAGAGCATATTTCGAGATCAAACAGTCAAATTATTGATCATAAAGACAAAAACAGGGAGCAGGATCGCTCTCTGTTTTTATAAAGGTCTGACTTCTTTGCGGAATGTTTTCCTGATTACTGCAGTATTTGCCTTTTCCCGTGTCTTCAGAATGAATACACAGTTCCCGCTTCTGCCTGCCCGGGCAGTCCTGCCGCTGCGGTGAATCATTGTCTCTTTGTCCGGCGGAAAGTCATAGTGAATGCAGAGGGGGATATCCGGAACATCGATTCCTCTGGCAAGGACATCGGTGGAACAGACCGCATCCAGCTTTCCGTTCCGGAAGTCCGTCATTGCCTTTTTCCTGACAGACATATCCATGTCACTGTGGATGACAGCAGTGCGGAAGCCTCCATTCTGCAAAGCTGAGGCGGTAAAGTCGGCAGTGACTTTTTTGGCGCAGAAGATGAATGCCGGTCCTTCAAAGCGTCTCAGGATGCCTTTGAGCGTACTGAGTTTCCGGTTTTCCGGACTGATGACATAATACAGATCGGGATACGTGTCTTTTTCATCAGGGACGTTCTGACAGAAAACAGGATCATTCACCAGAAGGCGGCTGAATTCCGCTGTCTCGGGATCCAGAGTTGCGCTGAGGAAAACCGTCTGATGGGCGGGCAGTGCGGCTGCGGCGTCGGCAGTGTCACTGACAAAACCCATTTTCATCATCTCATCTGCTTCATCGACAATCAGACACGTACACTTTTTCAGTTTCAGCGTATGTCTGCGTATATGATCAAGTACTCTTGAAGGAGTGCCGATTACGATATCCGCGCCTCTGGCATAGCGTCTGATCTGATTCTGAATATTTTCACCGCCGCACAGTACCGCTGTGCGTACTCCTTCCCGTTTGGAAAAAAGACTGCGGCATACGGAGGCCGTCTGAAGGGCCAGTTCCCTTGTCGGCACAAGGATCAGGTATGCGGGAAAATGCTTTCCTTTTCCCTGCAGTTCGATTCTCTCGGAAACGGGAATCAGAAAAGTAAGTGTCTTGCCGGTTCCCGAAGGGGAGATGACAACGGTGTCCGCGCCGGAAAGCAGATGCGGTACTGCACTGCACTGAAGAGAATTCAGGTCAAATATATTCATTTCTGCAAGGGCTGCTGCCGTATCTTCAGACAGCCGGCTGATATCAAAATCTTTCATTCCACAAAAATAGCACAGTTCATAAAACCCGGTCAATGTGATTGTCACGTGATTCAGGTATGATAGAATAACTCCCGGGAGGAAAGAGAAATGAGCACACATTTTGAATACAGACCTTCAGGGGTCTGTTCGAAAAATATGATTTTTGAACTCGATGGAGACCGGATCGTCAGTCTTGAAGTTGTGGGCGGCTGCAACGGAAACCTGAAAGGTATTGCCGCACTTGTCAAAGGACAGAAAATCGATGATGTCATTGCGTCTCTTGAAGGAATCACATGTCATGTCAAACCGACATCATGTCCTGATCAGATTGCGAAGGCACTTAAGGAATACCGGGCACAGTGAACCGGATTCTTTTTTTTGAGGAGATAGTATAAAATAGAATCAACAGTAATCTTTATCTGCCCGACAGATAATTTCAGGAGGTATTATGGCATTATTCGGCAATCTTTTTGAAAAGAAAATCTGTGACGTCTGCGGCAATGAGATCGGACTTCTCGGCAACCGCAAACTCGCTGACGGAAATCTCTGCAAGGACTGTGCCGGCAAGCTGTCACCGTTCTTCTACGAAAGAAAGGAATCGACGATCGAAGAGATCAAACAGCAGCTGGCATACAGAGAACAGAATAAGGCGGCTCTTCCCGATCTGCGTCCGGATGAAATCTACGGTACTAAGATGAAAATCTACGTTGATAATGAAAACCGGAAATTCATCGTGACAAGAAACAATGAATGGCGCAGCGGGAATCCGGATATCATCGGTTTTGAACAGGTTCAGTCGGTCGAAAACAAGGTCCGTGAGAACAAGGAAGAAATCTATAAGAAGACCGAGGACGGAAAAAGGGAAAGCTATGACCCGAAGCGGTATAAGAAAGACTATTCCTTCATCACAAAGATCTCCGTCAATTCTCCTTATATTTCCTCTATTACCGTTGATCTCAGCGAAGGGGATGAACCGGTCAATCATTATGAAAAGAAATACAAGGATTATGAAGCGATGATGGAGAAGCTGCGCTGCCGTCTGCTGATGATCGAAACCGGAAATGACGAACCGGAGGTTAAGGAAGAAGCACCGGCTGCCGATGAATGGAAATGCACAGCCTGCGGTGCGGTCAATACCGGAAAATTCTGCAGTGAATGCGGCAGTCCGAAACCGGAAGTGAAGCTGATCAAATTCTGTCCGAACTGCGGTGCTGCTGTTTCCGATCCGGCAAATCCTCCGAAGTTCTGCTCGAACTGCGGCGGTGCGCTGAAATAACGTCATGTCTGCATCTGAGGGACCTTTTGGAAAGGTCTCTTTTGTTTGTGTGAACGTGAGTGCGTTGTTTTTGGCGCGAAATACTGATAAAATCCATTTCATTAAGAAAGAAGGTTTTTTATGATTTCTTATCAGACTGGAATGAAGCTGGAATCGGAAACACCCGAGGGAATCTGGTTCGATTATCAGAATCATATTCTTCTGTTCTTCATCAAGGATGCGGTATGGACGGAAGAGGAAATTAAACGCGCGCAGAAGTCGGATATTACACTGTCGTTTGTTCAGAAGGGCATTGTGGATGCTTTTCTGCTGGAGATCTATGACTGTCTTGAAACAAGTGATATCCCTTTCTGTGTCAAAGAGGCGGAAGATGATTTTCTGCGCTCTCTCAATGATCAGGAGGATTATGCTTACCGGGTGATTCTCGTTGACGGAGACAATGTGATCAGAGCAATGAGGGCAGGCGCGTTCCGTCATTCGGAAAAACTGAAGGAAGCGCTGCGGAAAAGAGCGGATGAACAGTATGACGGCGATGCGTTTGACAGGGAGTATGAGAAACTGGCGGCGGAATATGAGCCTTTTGAACTTGAGCCCTTTGCGCTGTTTACGGAGAAGTGCTCATGATTCCCTATATGCTTGTCATTGCGGCTGTCGTGCTGATTGATCAGCTCAGCAAATACATCATCCAGAATGATATTTCCCTGTATCAGGTTGAGATCATTCCCGGATTCTTTGATATCACCTATGCAAGAAACACCGGTATGGCCTGGTCGCTTCTCTCCGGACAGCAGGTTTTTCTCTGTCTTGTCTCGGCAGCGGCGATTATCGGCATGATGTGGTATCTGACAGTCAGAAAACCGAAGCCGCTCATATCCTTTTCCCTTGCCCTGATGATCGGCGGGGCAGCCGGGAACCTGATTGACAGACTGATCTTCGGCTATGTCAGAGACTTTCTGAATTTCTATATATTCGGCTATGATTTTCCGATTTTCAATATTGCGGATGCGGCATTATGCATTGGTGTCTTTCTGCTTCTGATCGATACATTCTTTGAGGAGAAACGTGAATATGGAAACAGTAACAGTTGAAGAGTATACAGGCAGACTGGACAAGTATCTCGCTGACTTGACCGGTCTTTCCCGCGGCAGGATCAGACAGATGAGTGATGATGACATGATCAGTGTTAACGGAAAGCCTGCCAAAGTCGGAATGAAGCTGAAGGAAGGGGACATTGTCACTTACGAGATTCCGGAAGATGAAGAACTTGATGTACAGCCTGAGGACATCCCTCTGGATATCCTTTATGAAGACAGCGACATCATTGTCGTCAACAAGCAGAAGGGTCTGGTTGTTCATCCGGCTCCCGGCAATTACAGCGGCACACTGGTCAATGCGCTTCTTTACCACTGCAGTGACCTTTCCGGCATCAACGGTGTAATCCGTCCGGGCATTGTGCACAGGATTGACAAGGATACAACCGGATGCATTGTTGCATGCAAGAATGATGAAGCCCACCGCAGCATTGCCTCGCAGATTGAGAACAAGACATGCCACAGGGAATATCTTGCTCTGGTGGCGGGAAACATTCCTCATGATGAGGGGAAGATTGACGCTCCCATCGGCAGAGATCCCAAGGACAGACAGCGGATGACGGTTACCGATAAAAACAGCCGGGATGCAGTTACACATTTCCGTGTGATCGAACGTTTTAAAAAGGCCACACTGATCCGCTGTTCCCTGGAAACAGGAAGAACCCACCAGATCCGCGTACATATGAAATTCATCAATCATCCTGTAATCGGAGATGAAAAATACGGGCATAAATGCCGTGAGACGGATACACAGGGACAGGTTCTTCACGCTTCGGACCTCTATCTGACACATCCCCGCACCGGAGAACAGATGCATTTTCAGGCACCACTGCCGGAGTATTTTGAAAAGCTTCTGACGCTGTACCGGAGGGAGTCGGAATGAAGAACAAGCCGGTACCCTATATGACATATGCCGTTCTGATTATCTGTCTTGCTGTACATCTGCTGATTCAGTTCAGCGGATTTGACAATCTGAATGAGGCGGCGATTCTTTGGGGCGCATATTATAAGGCGTTTATCCTTGCCGGAGAATGGTGGCGTTTACTGACAGCGGGTTTTGTTCATGTTCAGCTGCTGCATCTGTTTGTCAACGGCATGGCGCTCAGTTCGCTGGGCAGCGCAATGGAACGTACGCTGGGCAGATGGAAGTATCTTGCGGTACTTCTTGGTTCCGTCATCGGCGGCAGTCTGTTTCTGTTTGCGGCTGAGGGCAATAAAGTGGCTGTCGGAATCTCCGGCGGGTTATACGGACTGATGGCAGGATATACATATATGCTGATCAGGGCAGGCGGATGGAAGAATCCGGTTGTGAAAACAGCACTGATCCGGACATATATGATTAACCTCCTGATCAATTTCATGCCCGGGGTATCCGTCAGCGGCCATATCGGCGGCTTCATGGCGGGGCTGTTCCTGACGGTATTGCTGACGGAAGCGGATAAGACCGTCCGTCTTCACTATTTCGCTGCCGCTGTGCTGTATTTCATTTTTATCGGTATACTCACCGGCAGAAATGCATATATCGCCCAGGACGAAGAGTACTATATGACCGACCTCAGGGTACTGAGTTATGAAAAGGATGCAGGTCTTTCACAGCACGCGGAAAACATGGCGGCGAGACTGGATGATCTGTATAATAATGACGGATTCCTCACCGAGGCACTGAAAGGAAACTGATTATGGATAAAAGAGAAAATGTTCTGAGCTGGGATGAATACTTCATGGGGCTTGCTCATCTTTCCGCACTTCGTTCAAAAGACCCCAACACACAGGTCGGCGCGGCAATCGTGGATGAGAATCACCGTGTTGTATCTGTCGGCTACAACGGGCTTCCCAAGGGCTGCTCCGATGATGATTTTCCCTGGGCGAGAGAAGGCGGAACACTTGATACGAAATACGCATTTGTTGTTCATGCCGAACTGAATGCGATTCTGAATTCAAAATGGCCGGTTGCCGGATGTACACTCTATGTTTCTCTTTTTCCCTGCAATGAGTGCGCGAAGGCGATTATCCAGTCCGGTATCCGCCGGGTTGTCTATGAATCCGATAAGTACAACGGTGTGGATACGAATATTGCCTCCAAGCGTATGTTAAGAGCTGCCGGCGTACAGCTGGACAGAATAGAAAATACAATCTCCCTTCAGGTGGAGAAGACAAAGAATACGGAAAACTGAAAAGAAGCCGACCGGCTTCTTTACTTTATTTTCTCCGTGTTTTTGAAATGTATTTTTGCGGTTTTGGCAAGAACATCACGGCCGTGTCTGGCAGTAAATGAGGCAGTGAACGCATCTGCGTTTTTTCCTGCACCTTTGGGGAACACAACACCATACTGTTCCGACATCTGTTCCATGGATTTCAGAAAGGCGTATCTTGCGATCAGTGAGGCTGCC
>CACXDM010000049.1 GCA_902766435.1 uncultured Erysipelotrichaceae bacterium
AAGATCATCAGGATCCGTGTAGTTTGTCTTCTCCAGATAGTTGTAAAGAGACAAAGCCCAGTCTTTGTGGTCCGGATTACCGAAGATGAATTTGAAAAGCCTGTCCTTTACTGTTCTGTATACCGGTGTTTTGGGCATGGTACCCGTACTCATTTCATTAATTTCCTTCATCATAGTTTTTCCTCACCACCGAATATATAGAAGGAAAAATTTGAATTCCCCGAAAAAATGTCTTTCTTTCAGAAAAAGAACGGCAGTCATGACTGCCGCTGTAAAAACAGTTATTTGGCTGATACAGGCAGCACAATAACGTTCTTTGCGGCAAGATATGCCGATTCTGTTGTACAGATAACAGCATCTGTTTCCCTTCTCAGCACCGAATGATCGAAACAGGAAAAGGCCTTGACATCTGACACATCGTATTTGGACCCTGATTTGCATTTGACTAATTGTAAAATACCATTTCCCGGAATAACGAGATCCACCTCATTCTGCTGACTGTCACGATAATAATAAATCAGCTGATCGATTCCGTTATTCATTTACGATCTTGCCAGCCGGATGATTCCGGTTTCAGCCAGACTGCTGATCCATTCTTTAACAGTCGGAGAAGATACTCCGATTTGTTTGGCATAATTGTCATAAACAAGTTCTTCACCGCTGTTGGAAGCCAGCAGCATCAGAAAGTTTTCACACTTCAGATCATCTTTGACATCCAGAACTTCAGACAAGGGATTCTCTGCATTCTCAGACAGTGCTTTCGAACTGTCCCTGGAAGCACATACATTCCATTCGCTGATATTCGTCACTAATCAGCGGAGCAGGATGATTTCTGAGAAACAGTTCTGCAGATTTTCACGCCTGTCCCAGGCCGGAGAATCGTAACCGGAAAGTACCTGATTGAAGTCACTGTTTGTTTCAGCAGCGTTCTTTTAAACATACAGAACCTCCTCACAAAACAAATCCATAACATTTTTAAAGTCCAACTTTAGATTTTCCAAAGTACAACTTTAAATTTTCAATCATTTATCCCGTTCCTGATGGCATTCCGTATCTCATGCGGCAGATACTGTACGGCAATTCTGTCTTCCGGACGTGCATCTGTCAGATAAAGAACAATCAGAAATATCCATTCCAAAGGTTTCATCAGAATGTAGATCAGATCGGCAGTATATCTGTTTGTTATGTGTCTTGCAATGGGATAACCGTATGTATCGTAGAAATCTCTGATTACCCGGTGAAGATGAGGTGTTCTTTCTTCCAATACCTGCTCAAAGGCATTGGCAATCAATAATTGTCTGTTGACTGTGATCCTGTGTCCGTGCCGCTCTCCCGGCCGCAGCGGTTTGACAACCTTCTCATGACCGCCGGCAGCTACCGTACAGAGATAATGTTCATCAAATGCAACATTTGGAACTGCAGTCTGCTGAGACATATTCCACTGGGCAGTCTCTGTCCAGGTTTTAATCAGATAACTCGGATGCTGGCCAAACAGAGCCAGTACCGCAAGAATAACTCCAAGCAGAGGAATCACCGCAATCACTGCCGCTGAAGGCCATCTGGAGGAATCAAGAAGGAAACGATTCAGTCTGCTGATGATACTGTTGTCTTCAAATGCATATTGATCCGGTTTTTCCGTGATATTCCATTCATAGATTTTTCTGATGATTAACCTTGCGGCCATACTGATACAGCAGAACGGAAGTATCATTAACGGAATCAATTGCAGAAGAGGCGATACTGTACTTTCCGGAGCCAGACCGGTGAAAGGCTCCAGTTTAAAGATCTGTATGATAAACAGCAGAAGCTGACTGATTCCGATATACATCGCCGCAATACATCCCACTGTAATCAGCGGCGGAGTATTCTCCGTCTTTTTGAAATACAGAACAAGATATCCGATGACACCGATCCCGATCAGGGTGAAAAACATCGGCCATGCACCATCCCATACCGGCTGATGAACTGCATTATAGTACAATTCCTCATCCCACCGGGCATAAAAATAAATATCAGTGAAACCGCTGTACAAATATGTCAGAATACTTCCGAGAATAACCGTAACCAGATCAACAGTTCCATACAGATCCGCTTCCTTTGTTTTCGGCAGCTGCAGATCAGGATGTTTTACAGCCCGCACCAAAGCGGTAATATTAATCAGCAGCAATACCGGAGGATAGATAAAGGCACTCAGAAAAAAACAGATCCCTGCCATTATTTCCAACACACTTTTCAGTACCGGAGCAGCATTGTGAAAACTCAATAAACTATACAGATCATACAGAATGAAACTCAGCACCAATGGTCCTAAAAACAGCAGCAGTATTTTGTATTGTTTACGAAAATAATCTTTCATTTAAATCCTCCAAACACGGGTATATTTCTCACGGCTGAGCTTTGCGGCTACTCCAGTTCCATCTTTGAAGAAGCACTGGTCAGAAGTGCCGCTGTCATCTCCAGTGATGAACACATATAGTGTACACAAAGAATCATAAATGTCTGCAGAAGCAGATCACCTTCCGGAACATATATCCCGAACATCTCAAGTTCTCTCAGATGGTTAAAAACAGAGAGCATATCTCTCTTCAGCTGTCCGGCATCAATTGCCATATTGCATAGTATACCCAGCGGAACAGCATCAAAACTGTTTGCCTGAATATCATTCTTCTTCAGTATCCTCTCTGCCGCCTGATAATTCCTGATTTTCGTATTCACGTTCCCCGGACACATTGTCAAAGCGTGACTGAGTGACTGGGCAGCATTACTGCTCATATCGGAACTCAGACGCTTATACAGTTCTCTCATTTCCTTCCTTGCCTTCTCAACTGTTACGCGTGACTGCAGATCGATGACGGCAGTGAAGACAACATCTTCCTTCCCGGTCAGCGACGGATAATCCGCTTTGATTTTTCTGAACAGATTCCCGATGCTCTCCGCCCGCCGTTCAAAATGTCCCGGCGGAACATACAGTGCCATCAGTATGGAAACAAATGCCGTATACGGTTCTGAACCGATATGGTTCTTCAATATCCCGTATGCTTCATCAGCCAGTCCGGCAGTCAGTGCCGGGTCTTCTTCTGCGGCCAGCATTGATGTATACAACGGTTCCGGAACTCCCCGGAACGGAGAAAAGAATCCTGTATGTTTACGTAATGCTTTCCTGCATGCCTGAAGTCCTTTGACATCTGTATCTTTACTGCCGCTCAAAAGAATATAGGCACAGAGGGCGGACAGATTTGGTGCGTCATCCGTATGCAATGCCTTATTTACCATCTCTTCATAGATCAGAAATTCTTCACAAGTTGTCTGCAATGCCAAATTCATACCATACCTGCCATGACTAATAAATCCAATAAAATCGTTTTGTTTTTACGAAAATATATTAAAGCATCTAACACTGCAGCAAGCCAGATAAATATACCGAATTATCCTGATGGCATTAGTGATACTTCTTACATAAAGTCTCTGGCTCCCGGGGCAGGATCAAAAAAAGGATCTGCAGACTAAATCTGTCAGACCCTCAGCAGTTTGCTAATACTATCTCTGTGTATAGCGGATGACTTCACCTGTCCAGGATTTTCTGAGAATCTCCTGCATATCAGCTACCATCGGTACTCTCGGGTTAGCCGGTGAACACTGATCCTCATATGCAAGATAGGACAGTTTCTCCACTGCGTTCATCCAGTCTGTTTCATTCAGATAAGAGAGGTTATTGAAACGCATTGTAATATTGCAGTCTTCACCAAGCTGTCTTACAGCCTCTGCGAATGCCTCAACACCCTGTTCGAGTGAATCGACCTTCAGTCCGATCGCATTTGCCAGTTCACAATAACGCAGGTCCGCATTGTAGTATTTGTACTTCGGCCAGATACCGGGCTTTTCCGGTTTCGTTCCATTGTAGCGGATTGTATAAGGCAGCAGAATCGCATTCGCAAGACCATGGGGAACATGGAACTCAGCACCGATCTTATGCGCCATGGAATGGTTCATGCCGAGGAACGCGTTGGCAAATGCCATACCTGCCATACATGATGCATTATGCATCTTTTCTCTTGCCTCGGGATCCTTGGCTCCGTTATGAACGGCTCTCGGCAGATATTCAAATACCATCTGCACTGCCTTCAGTGCCAGGGCATCCGTAAAGTCAGTTGCCATAACAGATACATATGCCTCAACCGCATGTGTCAGAACATCCATACCGGTATTTGCCGTAATGGAAGCAGGCAGCGACATCGTAAATGCCGGATCAATAATCGCAACCGTCGGTGTCAGGGAATAGTCAGTCAGAGGATACTTGATCTGTGTTTCCTTATCGGTAATGACCGCAAAAGGAGTTACTTCGGATCCTGTGCCTGAGGTTGTCGGGATACATACAAGACTTGCCTTCTTACCGAGTTCCGGATAACGGAAAGCACGCTTTCTGATATCCATGAACTTCTGTTTCAGATCGTTGAAGTTGACTTCAGGATGTTCATAATACAGCCACATTCCCTTGGCGCAGTCCATCGGAGAACCGCCGCCCAAAGCAATGATCGTATCCGGTTTGAAGGATTCCATCAATGTCAGTCCCTTGCGGATTGTCTGAATGGAGGGATCCGGTTCAACATCACAGAACAGCTGATATGTTACCTTGTTTTCTCTTAATGCCAGCTGATCTGTTACTTTTTCAACATATCCCAGTTCGACCATGGACTGATCGGTGACGATGAATACACGGTTCATTTCACGCATATCCTGAAGGTATTCGATTGAGTTCTTTTCAATATAGATCTTTGACGGAATCTTAAACCACTGCATGTTGTTTCTCCTCTCACCGATCTTCTTGATATTCAGAAGATTAACCGTACTGATATTGTCGGATACACTGTTGTGACCGTAGGAACCGCACCCCAGTGTCAGTGAAGGGATGAAGGAGTTGTAGATATTTCCGATACCGCCGAAAGTAGACGGGGAATTCCAGATAATACGGCATGCTTTGATTCTTCTGCCGAATTCACGTACGAGATCTTCATTCGCGGTATGAATGGCTGCGCTGTGTCCGATACCGTTGAACATAACCATCTGTTCGGCTTTATCAAGACCGTCTTCAACACTCTCCGCTTTCAGCATGGCCAGTACCGGTGAAAGCTTTTCTCTTGTCAGTGGTTCATTCGGTCCTACTTCACTGCACTCCGCGATGATGATGGATGTGGAAGGATCCACTTTGAATCCTGCCTGTTCAGCGATCCAGTAAGCGCTCTGACCGGCAACTGCTCCGTTGAGTTTTGCCTTGTCGGCATCCTTGCTGAAGGCTTTTGTGCCGAACATGAATTTCTCAAGAAGTTCTTTTTCTTTCTTGTTTACATAGTGAACATTGTAGTGACGGAATTCTTCCTTTACATCTTCATAGATTTCCTGATCGACAATGACTGCCTGTTCGGAAGCACAGATCATACCATGGTCAAACGCCTTGGAAAGAGCTACGTCGCTGACTGCCTGTTTGATATCCGCAGTTGTTTCAATGTATGCCGGAACATTTCCCGCTCCGACACCAAGCGCCGGTTTGCCGCAGCTGTACGCTGCTTTTACCATGGCGTTTCCGCCTGTCGCAAGAATCGTTGATACACCGGGATGATTCATCAAAGCGGATGTCGCATCCATACTCGGCTTTTCAATCCACTGAATGCAGTTTTCCGGAGCGCCTGCCTCAACTGCGGCATCATAGATTACCTTTGCGGCTGCTGCGGAACAGTTCTGGGCATTCGGATGGAACGCGAAAATAATCGGATTTCTTGTCTTCAGACAGATCAGGGATTTAAAGATTGCAGTTGAAGTCGGATTGGTTACCGGTGTAATACCGGCAACGACCCCCACCGGCTCGGCAACATATTTCAGTCCCTTTACCGGGTCCTCGTCAATAATACCGACGGTCTTCTGTGTACGCATATTGTTTACAACATATTCACAGGCAAACAGATTCTTTGTGGCTTTATCTTCAAAGACCCCTCTTTTTGTCTCTTCGATTGCCAGCTTGGCCAGATTACCGTGCTGATCAAGTGCCGCGACGGAACACTTGGCAACGATGTAGTCGATTTTCTTCTGGTCGTAGGAAGCGAAATCATCCAGTGCCTTCAGGGCCTTCTGTACTTTTTCATCTACCTCGGGGACGTTTACGGTCTTTTCAGCTGTTGTTTCTTTTTTCTTTTGTTCAGCCATGTTTTGCCTCCTTCTGAACTATTTTCCAAAAATGTAACATACGTTTATTCCCGCTTCAACATAATTTGATATTTTCTTCACAAGTAAACGGTTTCATATCACAATACACAAAAAGACCCGCAGGTCTTTTCGTTAACAGATTACTTTTTCAGGCTGATGCCGACTTCCTTACACGCTTCCTCTACCCATTCATACGTACCGAGGATCGCATTATTCTCTTCCAGAACAAAGATTCTGTCATCAGTGTAGATCTTTTCGAGATAAGCCTTAAGCTCTTCTTTATCCTTACACTCAACACCGTTAACCGTAACCTTTGTCTCTTCGATCTTAATGATTACCGTATCACCGATCACTTCACCGCCTGATTCACTGCCCTGCTGAGAAGCCTCACCGCCTTCTCCTGTTCCGTTTGTTCCGCTCCCGGAACCCGGTCCGAACAGACCATTGCCGAAGCCGAAGCCGAAACCGACTCCCAGAAGCAGAAGAATCACGAGAATCAGTAAAACAATTTTCAAAGTATTCGAGTTTTTTCCGTTGTTCTTTTTTGAAGCCATGATTTCCTTCTTTCCCCTTGCGGTATTACTTTTCCACTTTTTTATAGAAGACCTGTTTATTGTCTCTCTGCATGATTTCCAGTTCGCCGATTACGGCATCGAACTCGGAACGGTAGATCGAGTATTTATCATAATAGAATACGATATATACAGGCTGATTCTCCGTTCTGTCCAGTATCTCCGAGATGTAGTTGTTTACCCTTGCACGGGTATTGTTCACTGTATTTTCCCCTAGCGGAACAGTAATCAGATTATCTGCGCTTTCCCCTTCACTGACCAGCAGAATATGCGAACCGTTCCGTTCGGAGTTACGCATTGTGATAATTACCGCCTCCGATTGATAGACTGCATAGCTGCCTTTGATGTCCTCCTGCATATTGATCGTATCCTGCAGTTCGGCAATCTCGGCATTGGCTTCCTGCAGTTTCTGCTGTGCCTCTTCTGCCGCTTCGGCATTCTCACCGGAGACTTTTGACATTGAGCCCATCACCAGAAACAGCATGATCATGATCACATCCAGCAGGGAAGTGAAATCAAGAATGATGTCCCGTTTCTTCATTATTTCCCCTTGTCCGGATTAAAAAGATACTCCAGATGTTTTTCATTATCATCTATCTTGTAGGAGATGCGGGAATCCAGAATCTTGAAAAAAATGGCAAATACAATTCCCCAGAAAGTGGATGTCAGAGCGCCGAAAAAAGCGCCGCTGACATCAAATCCGGACTGATTGACCATCCTTATCAGAGCAAGTACTGTCCCGAGCATACCAAGCAGAGGAAAAAGAGATGTGAAATTTGTATACATTGCGTAATACTGGTTAGTCGTCTCCCGGCTTGTGAGAAGATCCTGAGCTGTCAGCTTCTCCTGCTTTGCGGCAGTGTTTTCTAAAACCCTTTTCTGTTCATCCGTCAGATTGGATACAGAATCCTTCGTGTTGAAATGGCTGTAAACCTTTTCCGCATTCGCCCGGCATTTCAGATAGATAAGCAAATAATTAGC
>CACXDM010000050.1 GCA_902766435.1 uncultured Erysipelotrichaceae bacterium
TCGGTCTGAGCCAGAAATACGCGTCACTGGGCCGTATGATCCAGCAGTATTCGCCGTATATGACATCTGCTCCGTATCTGTTCTGGATCCCGGTTGCGGTATCTGCTCTGATTTCCGTTTCTCTGTATATCGTCGGTCAGACACTTGCGGATGCGAGTGATCCCCGTACGCACATGATTTAAGGAGGATAATATGACTGAGACAAATAACAAGAATCTGATATTATCCGTTAAGGATCTTGAAGTCAAATTCAAGGTACGTGACCGTGTGCTTACGGCAATCCGTAATATATCCATGGATTTTGAAGAAGGAAAGGTCGTCGCGATCGTCGGCGAGTCCGGTTCCGGAAAATCCGTATTTACAAAGACATTCACCGGCATGCTTGAGGTTAACGGTGAAATCTCAAACGGAACCATCATGTTTGAGGGTCAGGATCTGACAAAGATCACAAAAGACAGTGAATGGGAAAAGATCCGCGGCAAAAAGATCGCCACGGTATTCCAGGACCCGATGACATCACTGAACCCGGTCAAGACGATCGGTGATCAGATTTCCGAAGTCATTATCAAGCATCAGGGAAAATCAAAGCAGGAAGCGAAGGAACTGGCAATCCAGCTGATGGGCAAGGTTGGCATCGTAGATCCGGAAAACCGTTTTGATGAATATCCGTTTATGTATTCCGGCGGTATGCGTCAGAGAATCGTTATTGCGATTGCGCTTGCCTGCCGTCCCCGCATTCTGATCTGTGACGAACCGACAACTGCTCTGGATGTTACGATTCAGGCTCAGATTATCCGTCTGATCAAGGATCTCGCAGAGGAATACGGTTTTACAACGATTTACATTACGCATGACCTCGGCGTCGTTGCCAACGTAGCAGACGTGGTTGCGGTCATGTATGCCGGCCAGATCATCGAGTACGGCGGAGTTGAGGAAGTCTTCTATGACGCAAGACATCCTTATACATGGGGTCTTCTGTCTTCACTGCCGCAGCTTGGTGAAAAGGGCGAAGAACTGTTCGCGATCAGAGGTACGCCGCCTTCTCTGTTTGAAAAGGTAAAAGGTGATGCGTTTGCGCCGCGGAACAACTACGCGCTGAAGATTGACTATGAACAGGAGCCGCCGTTCTTCAAAGTTACGGATACGCATTATGCAAAGACATGGCTTCTGGATCCGAGAGCACCGAAAGTCGAACCGCCGGCGGCTGTCAAGAATCTGCATGAGCGTATGACTGCACTGACATCGAAGGGAGGTATCTACGGTGAGCGGGAATAAGAATACAGCAGCTGAAAACCGGGAAAAGGAAGTACTGGTTTCCGTAGAACACGTGGATGTCACATTCACCAACGGAAGGAAAAAATTCCGTGCCGTTACCGATGCAAATTTCGATATTTACAAAGGTGAGACATTTGCCCTCGTCGGTGAATCCGGTTCAGGCAAGACAACAATTGCCAGAGCAATCATCAGACTGAATGATACTTCTGCCGGTGATATCAAATTCATGGGCAAGAAGATCAACGGAAAGATCTCGAAGGAAGACAAACAGTGGGTTGTCAGAAATATTCAGATGATCTTCCAGGATCCCGCTGCTTCACTGAATGAAAGAGCAACAATTGATTATTGTATTTCCGAAGGTCTTTACAACTTCAACCTGTTTAAGGATGAGGCGGAAAGACAGCAGAAAGTTGACTGGGCGCTTCAGCAGGTAGGCCTTCTGCCTGAGCATAAGTCCCGTTATCCGCATGAATTCTCCGGCGGTCAGAGACAGCGTGTCGGTATCGCGCGTGCTCTGATCATGGAGCCGAAATTCATCATCGCCGACGAGCCGATCTCCGCTCTGGATGTTTCAATCCGTGCGCAGGTTCTCAACCTGATGAATAAATTCAAGCTGGAACGTGATCTCACTTATATGTTCATCGCCCATGACCTGAGTGTTGTCCGTTATTTTGCGGACAGAATCGCGGTTATCCATCACGGACGCATTGTTGAGATCGCGCCTTCGATCGAGCTGTTCCGCTATCCTCTGCATCCGTATACAAATTCACTGCTGCAGGCAGTACCTATGCCTGATCCGCAGATTGAAAAAGCGAAGAAGCTTGTTGTATATGATTCTTCGCAGGAACTGATTACGGAGAACTCCAAACTGACGGAAGTCAGACCGGGACACTTCGTATATATGGATCCTTCCGAAATGGAAAAATATCAGAATAAGCTTGCGGCGATGCAGGCAACTGAAATCGCTGAATAAAGAGTCATCAATACTGGAGGAAAAGAATATGACAAAATTTATTAAAGCAGCTCTTACTGCCGGTCTCGTACTCGGCATGACAGCGTGCAGTTCCGGATCTGATACTGCAGCTGCCGGCGGAAAGTACACAGGTACTTCCCCCAACGGAAAAGGCGGAGATGTCACTGTTGAAGTCGAACTGGACGGTGCAGGAAAAATCACTGCCGTTAATGTGACTTCCCACAGCGAAACAGAAGGAATTGCTGATCCGGCTCTGGAACAGATTCCCGCTGCTATCGTTGAAAAGCAGTCACTGTCCGTTGATTCCGTTTCCGGTGCGACAATCACCAGTGAAGCAATCAAGGAAGCTGTTGCCGAAGCAATCAAGAGTGCAGGCAAGAGCGCTGACGATTACAAGTAAGAACAAATAAAAACCGTTTCGCAGAACGGTTTTTGTTTTGCCCGGCTCAGCCACCGTCCGATTTTAACAGAGCGGATAATGCCTGACAGGACTGTCATATCGGATATGTCAGCCTCCAGCTTTTCCCGGATCAGATCTGTCCTGTAGGAAACGGTATTCCGGTGAACGTGGAGCTTTGCGGCGGTTTTGTGATATTCATCGAACAATCATAATTGGCTTCCGCCGTCCGCAGCAGATTTGTTCCGTGTGATGCGTCAAAAGCCCGGAGTCTTCTGTATTCCGGTGTCATCAGACTTTCAATCTCCTCTGCGGACAGGGAAGAGATCATATAGTAAGTGATCAGACGGCAGAATTCATGACACGGCTGCTCCGGCTCGATTATTCTTCCTATCTTCTGCGCTTCGGCAGACTGCTTAAATGCCATGGGAAGCGTGCTGAGATCATCAAATACAAGACTGGCGCCGGCATCACTGCGGAAATTCCTGAAACAGCTGATGACTGCGGATGTCATCTGTGATTTTTCGGTTTCTTTTGTGAAACGCAGAAGAACAAATATGGTTCCCCGGCAGGGAAAACAATTGATCTGCTCGCCCAGAGCGGCAATGTTTGCCTGCAGGTAATTCGCATAACGGGAATCCACGCTTTCCGACTGAAGTACGGAGGAGAAGACAATATAGTGTAAATCATCTGTGCCGTTTCCGGCAGAAAGCAGCCGTGTCATGAATTCTACCGAAGAAGGGTATCACGCCGCAAGAGTAATCTGATTTCGGCCGTCAGAACCAGCTTAAGAGACCGGGGAAAGTTTCTCCGGCTTTATTTTGTGAAGGCATTATCCGGGAATAAAGGAAGCATGAATGTTTACGGCAGTCGTACGGTGAAAGTTACTGACGGAAGAGATGTTTTTTTCTGTTTAAATGACTTTTGACAGCCGACATGGATATTTACTTTGCGGCATAAATGTTTTACCATTTGAATAGTAGAAAAAGGAGTAAAACAATGAATATTTCACCACTTCAGAAGGCAAGACTTCAGTATTCTCCGAAGCTTCCGGGAATGCTCAGAAACGGTATTGCAGAGATTTGTGTCAAGGAAGGGGAAGAAACACAGAGTGTCGCTGATCAGGAGAAGATCAAGGCTCTTTTCCCCAACACATACGGAAAGAAGGAAATCACATTCGCTAAAGGAACGAACACATCTGCAGCGAAAAAGCAGGTTGTCGGCGTTATTCTTTCCGGCGGACAGGCTCCGGGCGGACATAATGTCGTATGCGGTCTGTATGATGCACTGAAGGCTACAAACAGCGACAATGTACTGTACGGCTTCAAGAACGGTCCGAGCGGACTTCTCGATGACGATTATCTTGAATTTGATGATGAATACATCGATCAGTTCAGAAACACCGGCGGATTTGACATCATCGGTTCCGGCAGAACAAAACTCGAA
>CACXDM010000051.1 GCA_902766435.1 uncultured Erysipelotrichaceae bacterium
ATTTTTTCTTTTAGGGGTGTCGTACAATGGTAGTACATCGGTCTCCAAAACCGCTGATGGGAGTTCGATTCTCTCCACCCCTGCCATAAAAAATGCTGATGATTCAGCATTTTTTTTCTGGGTAACTGACGGGCAAACCACTGCACTTATTCTCCCAGTTTTTCAATCAGTGCATCCTGCAGGATTCTTGAAAAATTTACTCCGGCTGCTTCTGCTTTTTCGTTAAGCCAGCAAGGAATAGTGCAGTTTTTCTTCACCTTTCGGTTGTCATATTTTCTTTTGTACTCATCGAAGTCAATATCGATATATACGAGAATTCCCTCTGAGTATTTGAAATCATCCTCATCAGCCTTGCTTTTGGTGACCTCAAGAGCCTTTTCAGGGGATGATGGGTCTGGTACAGGACAATCAATACTGTAAGTTCCGAGAAGATCCCGCGCCATATTTATAGCATTGTAGAAAGAAGACCCTTCAGTCATTCGGTCAATATCAGGAATATAAGCGAGATAATCGTTTTTGTCCTGTCTGATCAATACTGGATAAACGTTTTTCATGTTTTTCTTAAGTGGATGAAACATATGAAAGACGGAGTATTATTTTATACCGTTTCTTCTGAGAATGGTTTTGGCAAGTCTTTCGTTGATTTCCTTATGCCGGGGAATCTGTTCGATCACGCTGCCTCTTTTATATCTGTCATGATTAGCTCCATGACCGTAGAATTTGAAACCGGCTTCCAGAAGTTTTCTTACCAGTTCTTTATGCTTCATCCTTTCCTCCCTGCATTTATTATATACGCATAATGTGCGTATTTGCCAACGCTAAATACGCATTTTATACGTATGCGTTATGCGGCGCTGGAATGATCTTTCTCATTTCATCAGACCATTGTCTGCCTGCAGTAATCTGAAGAAGTCAGGAACAGCAGGAATTGACTGTCAGCACTTTTTTTGCCGGCAGTGATGAGAAATCACTGCATTAATATGCTGGTTAACCGCATCATGTTTTATCCCGGTTTCCTGATTCGGAAAGCCTGCTTTTCAGGAGAGGTAAATCCGGCTGTTTCCGCTTTCCTCTCCATTCATAAGAAGAATGGCTGATACCCGCGAAGATCTTTCACTATACTTATTAGCTGTTTCAGGGCCGATTCCTTAAATATCATTGTTTTTCGGTGTAAAAAGCCGGTGACAGCAGGGCAGAAGAGAAATAATTTCCGGAATATGATACAATCTCTCCGTATTGATCCGGAATACATATAAGAAAAGAGGTATGAATGCTGAAACAACCGGTCAGAACAAGCTTATCTGACTTTATTAAAACAACCATGGGATCACAGTTCGTTATCCCGGTTTATCAGAGAATCTATACGTGGAATCCGGAGAAGGAGACAGCAAGATTCATGAATGATGTGCAGGATCTGTTGGAAGGAAGAAACACCAGTCATTTTCTCGGCATCATCATTTACATGGAATCCAGGATCTCCGCCATGTTCCGTCAGCTTCAGATCGTTGACGGCCAGCAGAGACTGACAACCGCATTTATCTTCCTGCTTGCCCTGAAAAGGGTGGCGGAAGAGAAAAGAGACCGCGGTACTGCCGGTATGATCGAAGATTACTATCTGTACAACAGGCATACAGTCAAAGAAGGGGCTCTCCGTCTGAAGCCGGCTGTTTCCAATGATGATGTCTATGCCAGACTCGTCTACGGCTCAGCCAATGACCTTCGTCCGAAAGAAAAGGAATCCAGTGTATTTAAGAATTACATTTACATCCGCCGTAAGATCCTCGAGCTTTCAAGGAAACACAGTCTGCTTGAGATTCTCGACTGTCTCAACCGGATGGATATTCTTGAATTCCCGCTTTCCGATACAGACAATGCCCAGCAGATCTTTGAATCGATCAACTCGGCAGGTGCGCCTCTGACTTCGGCAGACCTGATCCGGAACTACGTTCTGATGAATCATACAGATGATGTGCAGGAACATTATTACAAGCTGTACTGGCAGCCGCTTGAGGACTATTATCCTGAAAGCCGCAAGCTGGAAGAATTTTTCCGCTTCTATCTGGCCGCAAAGACATATGATCTCTTCAGCCGTAAGGATGTCTACGAAGGATTCAAGAAGTACTGGAATACGGACCGGAATGATCCCGAAACAAAACTGCGGGAGATTAACCGCTACTGCCGTTATTACCATGACATCTATGAAGGTCCTTCCGACGACGCAAACGTTGAAAAGGCACTGAAGGATTTCCGCAAGACGGACTCCCGGATGCCTGCTCCGTTCTTAATGGAGATGTACAGATTATATGAAGAGGGAACGATCAAAGACAGGGAGTTTGCGGGTCTTGTCAGACTGATTGATTCCTATCTGATCCGCAGAGCTTTATGCGGCAATGAAACAAGTGCGCTCAGCCGTTATTTCCCGGCTCTTCTGCGCGCTGTCATCACATCCTGGAGAAAGAACCGCCGTCAGGATATTCTCTCTTTGACGAAAGTCAACCTGATTGAATACAACAAGGGCAAGTCACTTGCCATGCCTACGGATGATCAGCTCCGGATGAATCTGAAAGAGATCAACGCATATTCCCTGATGTGCATCAGAACAGTGCTGGACAGAATCGAGCACTATGGCGCCACGGCGTCTGTTGATCTTTCGGACCTGAATATCGAACATATCATGCCCCGCCATCCCAACAACTGGTGGAAGAAGAATTCCGGCACAAAGGATACGGATGAATATACATATGTTGTCAATCTCATCGGTAATCTCACACTGTGCTCGGAATACGACAACTCACGCATCGGCAACGAAGACTTCGCATACAAGAAGAAGATTCTTGCGAAGACAAATCATATCCGGATGAATACAAAGCTTCTGAAAATGAAGCACTGGACCAAAGACGACATCCTTGACAGATGTGATGAACTGACAGACATCATCATCAACATCTATCCGTACAACGGTGCCAACAACGCTTCACTGCAGCCTGCCCAGACGGTGGACCGCAATGAGGAAAGCATTGTGCTGACTGCTCCGACGGTAAGCGCAAGAGCGCTGTACCATGCGGCAGATGACATTGAGGTGCTTGCCGGCACTACAATGAAGGCCTACGGTTCCAGAGAAATGAAAAAGATGCGTGCCGTCTATCAGGACATGTATGAAAGAGGAATTCTGGCGGAAGATGATGAGGGAAGGATACAGTTCGAACAGAACCATCATTTCTCCTCACTGAATGAAGCTGCCCAGTTCCTGATGCACAGAGGCGGGGAGAATGCCCAGGCATGGACGTTTGAGGACGGTTCCGATTTTGAGCCGGAGCAGCTGAAGAAGGCTGAGCCGCCTCAGGAAGAACCGAAGCCGGAAAAGAAGACTGTCCGTAAAAAGACAGCCGGCAGAAAGACAGCAGTGAAAAAGGGAAAAGTCACTGTCAGGAAGTTTACGAAAAAGACCCGGAGCTGATGATCAGTCCCGGATCTCATACCAGTTAACATAGGTTCTGAATGCCGAAGGGACTGCATAAGACTGCAGTTCCTTTTTGTTCAGGAGAATATAATCTTCACCCGGAAGTTCCGTGATCTCTCCGCAGGTGATCTCAAATGCCTTCATATGCCATTCGAGGTGGGTGAATATATGGACGGCTTCCGGCAGGGCTTTGATTCTGAGCGGGGTAAATCCCATCTTTTCCGCTTCAAGCATCGCTTCATGAGAAGAGAGATACCTGTCTGTTCCGGGAAACTCATAAAGTCCTCCCAGAAGACCTTCGGGCCGCTTATGAAGCAGAAATCTGTCCGCGTCACGGATGACAAGGATTGTCCGTCCGATGACTTTACGTTTCTTCAGCGGACTGCGGTAAGGAATGGAATCATATGTCTGTTCTCTGTAAGCGGAACAGTGATGTGAAAGCGGACATTCCTCACATTTCGGCTTTCCTTTCGGCACACAGACCAACTGGCCGAGTTCCATCAGTCCCTGCGTGAAGAGAGAGGGAGAAATGGTTCCGTCCTGATGAACATCAGCCAGAGAGTCTTCTATGGTCTTCTTTGTCGTGTTCTGACGAATATCATCGGTAATGCCGAAATATCTTGCGATGACACGCAGTACATTTCCGTCCACGGCAGTAACCGGAATCCCAAAGGCAATTGAGGCAACTGCCGCTGCCGTATACGGACCGATACCGGGCAGGGCAAGCAGGGCATCATAGTCAGCCGGGAGTCTGCTGTCATACTTTTCTTTCAGAACAACGGCGCATTTCTTAAGATTCCGTGCCCGGCTGTAATACCCGAGTCCTTCCCACAGACGCATCAGTCTGTCATCTTCACATTCCGCAAGAGAATCAATATCCGGCAGTTCTTCTGTGAACTGAATGAATTTATCTCTGACTGCTTCAATCCTTGTCTGCTGCAGCATGATCTCACTGATCCAGACATCATACGGATCTCCGGTATCCCGCCAGGGCAGGTTCCGTTTATTCACGGAAAACCAGTCAGTCAGTTTTCCGGCATCTTCAGTACTGAATTCAAAACGCTTCATGCCAAGTATTATATCATTGAAGATTTTACTTTTTTGCATTATCATAATTAAGCAATGCGGCGTTAATTCAATGGCAGAATGTCAGCTTCCCAAGCTGAATACGCGGGTCCGATTCCCGTACGCCGCTCTGATCAACAGCCGGCTGATGTCAGCTGTTTTTCTTTTTCCGGACAAATCTGTAATAAAAAAGAACGTCCTAACAGACGCTCACTGAAGGGTACTGCAATATAGTCTATTTGCCGGAGCGCTGTTTCAGACGTTTCTTTTCCGCATACAGCTGTTCATCTGCCCTCCGGAATAATTCCGCCATGTCTTTTTCATTTTCATAGCGGACAAGACTGTATGCCGTTACCACATCACCGGTATCCGCGTTTCTGCAGTTGATCTCTTCCAGCTGCTTAAGCAGTTTTTCAGCGTTAAGCAGATCCTCGCCTTTCACAATGGCCGTAAACTCATCTCCGCCGATCCGGAAAACAGGGCTGTGTTTGAACAGCCGGCAGATAATCCGGCAGGCATTTTTCAGGTATTCATCACCCGCAAGGTGACCACTCTGGTCATTGACTGCCTTCAGGTCATTGACATCGAAAAGGGCAATGGCAAACGGTTCCGGATTACCGGCAGTAATATGATGATTCAGCTCTTCTTCTGCTTCGAGATACGCTGCCCGGTTTTTTACACCGGTAAGAGCATCCTTGTATGCCACCTGCAGGATCCGTCTGTATTCCTTCTCAGTCTGCAGCCCGATATCTGATGCCGTATCTCTGTTCACAGCTGAAAGAAGGGCATGCTGTTCGGCTTCATACGCAGTATGCAGGAAGGTGACGATGATCTGATCTGTTTCCCCCGGCATCGGTACTGCCCGGATTTTCAGCATGAACGGATTTCCGTCTTCTGTCATTTGACAGTACAGTACGTATTCCCCATACCGCTCCAGACTGTTCCGGATATTCTCTTTTGTAAACTCCCGGGTGAATCCTGTTTTGTCAGAGGGAGTGATCTCTTTCATATTCATATGTATGGTTTCAAAGAAATTCGTTCCTTTTTGTTTTTCCTTCAGGAACTCTTCGCTGCATACAGGAATATATTCCGTAAATTCCCCGGTATTCAGACTGACATGATACAGAAACCGGACACGTTTAAATAATGCTTTGATCAAAGCGGATGCAGTATTGTTTTCAGTCTGTTTCCGGCTGTTTTTTCCGTTATCTGTCATACATTTCCTTTTCAGAAAGAGTATGACACAAAACGGTTAAGGATGAAAGAACTGCCGGATTTGCGGTGGTTCCTGCGGGCATTATGTTCTGATTATCCTGTATGGTATATGCCACATGGAATTGTTATTTTGTTACAATTAGAAAAAGAAGCTTTGTAATGTTCCGGGAGGAACCCGTATGTCTGAAATGGATAAAGTCCGCAAAAGGGCGAATTTGTTTTTCTTTTCCAAAGTCATATTCAATGCATTGCTGATGATTGCCGGTGCGGTGCTGATCTCGGTTTTTCTGCGCAGTATTCAGCATCAGTCATCATTATATAAACAGCAGGTCAACAGTAAGGAGATACTGAATGAGACCATTCAGATTCTCGATGAAAACACAAACGATGCTCAGGAGATTACACGGGTCTTTCATCATACAAACCAGCAGCTTCTGAATGATCTCAGAAAACTGCTGAGCACCGGAATGTTTGATTCTCTGGCAGATGCGGATGAAAGTACCAGGGCAGAGGTATTTGCGGATATCGTCAGCCGTTCGGATGTTGACTATCTTTTCATCATGGACCAAAGGGGTACAATCCTGGCTTCACCTGTGGCGGGATATGCCGGCAGAAACATCTGCGCTGCGGGTCTGCTGGATAAAAAGAATCTGGATCCTCTGGTTCACGGCACCGAGCATGTGGACGGCACTTCCGATCCGGTTCATGAAACAAACAGCAGAGGCTCCTTTTACTTATATTCCATGCCGATTTCCTTCAGGGAATCAAAGTATCTGATCGTCCTGGGTATGGATGAGGAAGTTCTTCAGACGCATCTTGCGTCTCTGGATGATCTTTCGGCGGTGCTGAGTCATTCTTCTGCCGGTACCGGCGGCTTTCTGTTTGCGGTTGATTCCGCCACTCAGTCATTTCTGTATTTTCCGGAAGAAATATATGACGTAAACGGGAAAAACGCGCTTGATGCCGGTCTTTCCGAAGAAGTGTTCAATGACGGCTATGCCGGAAGGCAGATGATCAACGGTACGGAGTATTACTGTGTATCACGTGTGTTTCAGGACAGTGTTGTTGTATGTGCTGCTTCCGAAACCGCGGAAATCTATGCGGATGATAAATATGTTCTGTTCTGGTCGGTGACGGGCTTTGTTCTGGTGATGATCCTCTGTCTTGTCTATGCCGTGATTATCCGGAATGACTTTGTCCGCAAAGCGGAGGAAACACAGAAAAAAGTGATCGGTCACCGCAGGGGAGATCCTGTATATTTTGACATATCCATTTTCCGGAAAGTGTTTCCGCTGATGCTGGCAGGGGTAATGCTTATATTCGGCATCTCGTTCTATACGCAGACGCTGCTTGAGATCTCACAGTGTATCAGGGATTCCGACACTGCTCTCGAGGAAGTCAGCACCAGATACCGCAAGAGTACGGAAAACCGGGCAGTGATCGGGAAATACTATAATGAGCGCTTCCTGTCGAAAGCCCGCATGATCTCCTGCCTGATTGAGGAAGATCCTTCAGCGCTGAACGCTGAAACGGACAGATACTATTCGGAATTTGATAATGACGGCAGCCGTACCTTCCTGAGTGATGATGAAGGGAACCGTCTGAAATCCGTATCACTTTCATCCGGACTGCAGGAAATCTGTGATGATAATGAGATCTCATCGCTTTATGTTTTTGATCAGGACGGTCATGTGATCGCCACCAATACGGAAAACTGGTTCTTTATACTGAGTCATAATCCTGAGGATCAGTCCTATATATTCCATGATGTTCTCAGCGGCAGAAAGGATTACATTATTCAGGAGGCCATGACGGATGACATGGGAGAAGAGAATCAGTATATCGGTGCCGCATTATATTACTATACGGGGAAGGATGAGGACGGAAATACACTGTATCTTTCCCGCCGTGATTATGAAGCGTACATGGAAGGCACATATGAGGGAGAGGCAGTTGGTGAAATCACCCGCAGAAGAGGAATGGCTGAGATCGGTCTGGATGCGGAACTGTCAGGACGGATTCTTTCCTCAACAGATGTAAAGAGTGTCCTGTCCTCCGAAATGCTCGGCAGCGGATTTATCGTTCTGTTTGATGACAGTCCGGAACATCTCTGTCTGTATTCACCGAATGAAGCGAGCCTGAATCAGCCCGCTTCGGATCTCGGGATATCGGAAAAGGCATTCACCGGACTGGACTACTATGGATTCCTGAGAGTGAACGGTGTCCGTTATTTCCAGATGTTCCGCTATAAGGAAGGGTATTTTCTCGCAACTGCGATTCCCCGGGCACAGATGTATCAGACCCGTACTGCCATTTCACTGATTACTTCCCTTACCAGTCTTCTGCTGATTCTGATCCTCTCGGGTACCGTTACGGTCACAACGAAGGAGGAAGAAGAACTGTATGAATATGCCGGAAATCAGGATGCGGAAGAAGGGCTGAATTCCGCGATATTCAGTGTCCTGCTTCCTTCCGGCAGAAGGGCGGCGACCGTTCAGGCAGCCTCCAGGTGGGATAACCGCCATATTCCGTGGAGTGAAAAGAGTCCGGAACAGAAACTGATGGTGCTGATCAGTATTCTCGGCGGGCTGATCATTGTATTTGTCTGTACTGCGGTTTTCTGGGCGGATGTCTTCTTTGCGGACAATTCCGTGATCCGCTATATTATCAGCGGCGGCTGGGACAGGGAACTGAATGTGTTTGCGGTCAGCGGCTGTATAATTGTGATTGTAATGGTTACCGTGCTTTCGGCGCTGTTCAGGATTCCGGTGCGGATGATTTCGGAACTGCTTGGCGCAAGGGGAGAAACAATTGCCCATCTGCTGCTGTCAGTTGTGAAGTACGGCGGTGCAATCGGTGCGCTGTTCTACTGTCTCTATCTTCTCGGTGTGGACGCGCAGAACCTTCTTGCCAGCGCGGGAATTCTTTCTCTGGTCATCGGTCTTGGGGCGCAGAGCCTGATCAAGGATATCCTTGCCGGCATCTTCATTGTCTTCGAAGGTGAATTCCGGGTCGGTGATATCGTGACGATTGACGGCTTCCGCGGTACGGTTATGGATATCGGTCTGCGTACGACAAAGATCATGGGCATAGACGGAAACGTCAAGATTTTCAACAACTCCGATATCTCGGGTGTTCTGAATATGACAAAGGAAGTATCTCTTGCCTACTGCCGGATCGGCATCGAATACGGTCAGGATATCGGATACGTTGAAGAAGTGCTGAAGAGGGAACTGCCCCTGCTGAAAGAGAATAATCATCAGATTCTCGACGGACCGTTCTACGCGGGAGTTGAGGAACTCGGAGAAAGCGCCGTGGTGCTTGTCATTTACAGCAAGTGTTCCGAGCTGAATATTCTCGGTGTAACCCGGTATATGAACCGGGAGATCCTGAATATCTTCTACCGGAACGAGATCAATGTCCCGTTCCCGCATATTACCGTCGTTAACGGAAATCCGGCGGAAGCGGACAGTAAAAACAGTGATCCCGGACCGGACGAAGGGACGGAAGGAAGTAAGGAAGATGCCCCGGAAGATATTACGGAATAAAGAAAAGAGAAGTGCCGTTAAGTTCTTCCGTGATTGTTTCCGCATGTACAGCAGAATCCGGCTCAGGCTTCCCGGATCAGTATACGAAACGGACAGGATTACGCTTCTATGCAACACGTGTCTTGGGGGAGTGATTCTGAGCGATCTTCACATGCGGTTCAATTCTCCCTTTATCAACCTCTGGATGTATCCGAAGGATTTTCTGAAGGTGTGCGGTGATCTGACGTCATATATGGAACAGCCCCTCGTCTTTATTGAGGACAGGCGTGAGTATCCCGTGGCGCTGCTTGGTGATGTGAAGATATACTTCCGTCATTATCATTCCCGTGATGAAGCGGCAGAGGCATGGGAAAGAAGAAAGAAACGGATGTCGCCGGATCATCTGTTCATTCTGTTTTCCGAACGCAACGGATGCACATATGAGGATCTTAAGGCATTTGACGCGCTTCCGTATGCCCGTAAGGCAGTCATTACCACAAAGGAGTACCCGGAGATTCAGCCGGCAGTATACATAGAGGAATTTGAAGATGAAAAAGCATCCGGCATCGGTACGAGGTACCGGAAAGGCGGATGCAGAAGATATATTGATGATTTTGATTATGTGGAGTGGTTCCGCAGCGGGAAGATCAGAAGAAGATAAAGCTTACAGGATCATTTCACCCAGTTCCGAATTCTTTACGGTGAACCAGAAGGTTTCGCCGTTTTCTTTTTCATACAGCAGAGCGGTATGTTTCGGCTGTACATTCATTTCTTCAGGCATATCATCCGAAAGACAGATTCCCAGCAGTCTGTAAGAAGGGTTATTGAGGAAGACATCCGTGTATTCGGCGGCGTTGTCAAAGGTCATTTCCTCTGCGCCGATTACTGCTCTGCCGTCTTTTTCAAAGCAGTCTGTTTTGAACCTGTCAGGTTCGAGAACGGGTATGATTGTCTGATCCTTCAGCCGGTAATACAGATATCTGTTGTTGTATTCAGCGAAGGCATCAATGCAGTAGGCACTGCAGATCGGATCCTTCAGAGCATCGTGTTTTCTGTACCATTCATACCGTTCCTGTCTCATGTTTTCAGAAGGGACACCGATGGGATTGCCGCGTTCTCTCATATACAGCGTGCAGGGGAAGTGATAACCGCCCGCAAAGGATGCATCATCGAGAACAAGAGGGCATCTGTGGCTGTCATTCTCCCTGAGGCCGCGGATATTCCTTCCTTTCAGCATATTCCCGATTCTGTAATTGAGAAGGGGGTGTTCAGCACGGATCTCATCACTGACTGCAGCTGCGGAGGTCAGCAGCTGATTGTACTGTGAAGCGGAGATCAGCTTGATATCATGCGCGCCAAGCGAAAGGGCAAAATCGATCGTATCGCAGAGACTGTCCGCCGTATCGGCAGTAGCGACGATACCGAGGACGACATTGGCTTTCTTTGAGATGCTGCGGATATTGTCCGTTACCTTTTTCCAGCTTCCTTTGATGCCGCCGCTCATTCTGTCGCCTTCCTCTGCGTCACATGCGTCCAGGGAAATCGAAAAGTCATCAATGCCGGCTTCGATCAGTTCATCATACAGGGACATGTCCGAATAGCCGTTTGTTGAGATTCCGATGGACTGAACGCCTTTTGCCTTGGCGTATCTGACAAGTTCGGGAAGGCCTTTCCATACTGTCGGCTCACCGCCGGTCAGTCTGAGTTCTCTGAGTCCGCCGTTTTCGGTCCAGAGGTCAATGACCTTTTTGGCTGTTTCCATGCTTACGGAACCTCTGCAGTCCTCGCGCAGACCGCGGCAGTAGGGGCATCTGAATGTACAGAGATCCGTCAGCACCATATCACAGCGGATCATCGGTGTTGTCTGATCCGCATGGCGCGCTCTTTCGTCATACATTGTCGGAAATCCGATATTATCGAGTTTCATTTTTCTGTCTCCTCATCTGTGTTTTTCTGTAAACGGCCCCATCCCGGGCAGCTGTCCGTTCTTCTTAATTATAGTACCAGTGAACCATGTGATTCATCCAAAGAAAAAAACTGCACCATGCGGTACAGTCTGCAGTGATTATTCCATTTCTGCAATAAGAGGTCTTACAAATGACACACTGCCGAATCCTTCACTGAGATCCGGTTTCTCCATTTTGGCTTCCTCATAGCGGTAGAGGGAGAGAAGCTGGGGCATGTTGCGGAACATCTTTTCCAGATCTTTTTCACTCGGACACATCACAACGATTTCCACCGGGACACTGGTTACTTCACGGACTGCTTCCAGGAAGAACTTTCTTGTTTCCTTCTTCAGCATGATGTGTTCGAAGATGATGATGTCATTCTCATTTGCCATACGGATCATGTTCTGCAGACCCTCACGGCAGTAGAGGTGGGCATACTCGCCGATCAGCTTCATCTGATCATTGCTTTCCGCACCGTAGATATTGGTGACGAATGTTTCCATGCTCAGCAGTTTTGCCTCAGGGTAATTCTGTCCGATGAAGATCGATTTGCCGGAAAACGCCGGTCCTGTAACGAATATCACTCTCATGTCAATTCTCCTGCATCTTATATTTCCGGTATGAAACGAGCCGGGAAACCCGTGTGATCAATTCTTCTCCGGGAAAACAGTAGATTCCCGGTTTTCCGTCCGCCATCGCGAGGATGTCCTCGGCATCATCGAGATAGTCCCTTACCGTCGGTTTGATGACTACCTTGTAGGGGATGATATAGAACGGGATGGAATATTCTCTTGTGTCTTTTCTGACCTGCGGCTCGATATGCGGCATGATCATTGCTATATCAACTTCATTCTGCCGCTCATACAGCTGATAGAACGGGATAAATTCAAACGATACCTGATCCTGAAGATTCTCACGGACCGTATTCATCGCCAGGTGACGGGAAAGAAATCCGGATGAAAATCCTTCCCCGCAGCATATTGCAATACGTATCATGACTTTTCACTCCTTAAAACGTTATTATTCTATCAAATATACCGGGAAATGGACGGGGAATCTTCAGCTCATTACCGTTTATCATCTCCGGTATATCTGATATTGTCGTAACGGAGGAACGTATGAAGGAATTTGAAAAGAAAGCTGCCGTGATCACAGGCGGCGCGCAGGGAATCGGAAAACGGATCAGAGAGATGTTTGAAGCAGAGGGCGCGTATACGGAAGTGATCGACATCCGGGAAGGAGACTGGTATACGGGAGATCTCTCGGATCCGGCAGTCATTGAGGCATTTGTCAAATATGTGACGGATAAATACGGACACATCGATTATCTCATTAACAATGCCCTGCCGAAGATGAAGGGAATCAATGAATGTTCATATGATGAATTCATGAACGCGCTTGCGGTAGGCACTGCCGCTCCGTTTTATCTCACAAAGCTCTTTCTGCCGTATTTCCGTGAAGGCGCTTCAGTCGTGAATATCTCTTCCTCAAGGGACAGGATGAGTCAGCTGCAGACGGAAAGCTATACTGCCGCAAAGGGCGGCATCAGCGCGCTTACCCCTGCCCTTGCGGTTTCCCTCGGACCGAAGATCCGTGTGAATTCCGTATCTCCGGGATGGATCGATACTTCGTATACGGTATACAGCGGACCTGACGCTCTGCAGCAGCCCTGCGGCAGGGTGGGTACACCGGATGATATTGCCAATATGGTGCTGTATCTCTGTTCAAAGAAGGCGGGCTTCATCACCGGGGAGAATATCTGTATTGACGGCGGAATGACGAAACTGATGATTTACCATGACGATCATGGGTGGCGGTACGGTGAATAAGACAAAACGTCTTTTTGCCGGAATGCGGAACATACGAAATCATATGGGATATTTGAATTTGTCCGGAAAATCTCTATAATAGTCCGCGGAGGTAAAGAAAATGCGTTTTATTTCTAAAATGATGAAAACTGCTGCGGCCGCTGCGCTGCTTCTGACAATAACAGGCTGTTCCGGTGATGTAAAACTGAATACGGAAGAAATCGGAAAGATGGTTCTGACAGCCGAAAGATCCGGTGAATCCTCAAACGGAGCCGGCTTCGAGGTCCCTGAGGGATGCACGACAATCAAGGTTGAATACAACATTACAAAAGGATCCTGCGATCTGAAGATCACAGGTGCTGATCTCTCGAATCCGGACGCTGAACCGGAGGAACTGCTTGAAGAAGTGAATGACGGCGAACTCGTATCCGAACTGACAGGTCTCAGCGGCGAGGCTTCCATAACAGTTGATGCCGCACCCGGCAGCTATATCATGACATTCACGGAACACAACATGACGGGTACGGTCACGGTTACTGCGGAGTAAGAATATGACGGAAAAGAACTCCGGAAAAGTCATTCTTCAGGCTTTTCTGATCATTATCGCGGCATTTCTTGCGGCAGGTGTTCTGACGGCACTGATCAGTATGGTTACCTACAACAGTGATTCTGCGGTATAGGTATCACGGATCATTGTCTCAGTGATTCTGCTTGTCATCTTCCGGAAATACCTTGATTCTTCAAAAGCGTTTACCGGTCTGAAATACATTCTTCCCGGTCTGGCCATTGTCATATGGAATATCATCATGAATCTGATGACGGGCGGACAGATCTCTCTTGACTGGCCGGCTGTAATCTGTCTTGGAAGCTTTGCGCCGGCACTGTTTGAAGAAGTCCTGTTCCGGATGATCTTCATCAATAAGATGAGAAGCAGCGGTGTCTCCGCCGTGACGGCAATGATTATTCCGGCAGTGTGTTTCGGACTGATCCATCTGACGAATGCACTGTCAGGTGATATTGTGAATGCTCTGATCCAGACGTGTTACGCAACAGTAATCGGACTTCTGCTTGGCGCCATATATATTAAGAGCGGAGATCTTATCTCGGTGATTCTGCTTCACTGGATGATCGATGCCAGCTCCCAGATCTTTACCGGCGGCGGTACGGGATCACCTGTCTGGCTGGTGCTGATGGCTGTTCTGCTTGCGGGTGAAGTGTTCTACGCTTTCCGTCTGGCAGGAACATTTGACAAATCAGAATTCACAGAATGACATAAGCTCCGGATAATTCCGGAGTTTTAAAATTCAAAAGAAATGAAAAGAAGTACGGAATGCAGTAAACTTTCACTGTGAATTCACGGAGGTGCAGAATGAAAACACTGGTGATTTATTTCAGCGCTGAGAGCGGCCGTACGGCAGGTATCGCAAAGGAAATGTCTTCCCGGATGAAAGCGGACATCTTTGAGATCGTACCGGTACAGCCCTATACAAGAAAAGATCTTTACTATATTAATCCGCTGGCGAGATGCAACAGGGAGAAGGCGGGTAAGAAGGATGTTCCGTCCGTCGGGCATATCGATGATTTTGAAACATATGATACTGTACTGCTCGGTTTTCCGATCTGGTACGGCGGCGCGCCGAATGTTGTGAACACTTTCTGCAAAGGTTATGACTGGAGCGGAAAAAAGGTACTTGCGTTTGCAACTTCCGGAGGAAGCGGCATCGGAAAAACAGCAGAAAGACTGATGCCGTATATGAACGGTGTTTCCTCACTGGATGCGGTGCTCGTCAGTTCGGCTGATGAAGTACTCGCCAAGGCAGAGTCACTATGATCTATGTCATCCGCCACGGTCAGACCGATCTCAATCAGTCCGGTCTTCTGCAGGGCCGCAGCAATTATCCCCTGAATGAGGAGGGTATCCTGCAGGCAGAAAAAGCAGCCGCCTGGTTCCTGGAAAACGGGATTACATTTGATTACGTATTTGCCGGACCTTTGATCCGTGCGTTTGAAACAGGGAAGATTGTTTCCGGAAGAAAGCCTGTTACGGATGAGAGGCTGACCGAGATGGACTACGGTCCCTATGAAGGAGCGGATCTTAAGTCTCCGCCGCCTGAGATTCTGGCATTCTTCCGGGATTTTGTGAATGTTCCGGCGCCTGAAGGGATGGAACAGCTGAGTGAAGTGACCACAAGAACAGGTCTTTTCCTGAAGGATATTCAGGATCTTCAGGGCAATATCCTGATCGCCACCCACGCGATCGCAATGAAGGGGATTCTTGAAAATCTCGATCCTTCCGCCAAAGGCAGATACTGGTCGGAATATATCGGCAACTGCGCGGTATACGGAGCAGAAAACAATAACGGCAGAATCGGTATTCCCGTTCAGCTGTACACAGGGAAATAAAAATGATCATCTTCCGGGATGATCGTTTTTTGTCAGGTCTCCTTTTAGAAAAGGCGGAAGCAGCTCGGAAACAGCCGATGCCGCCTCATCTGAAGTAAGTGTATATTTTCCTTTTACCCAGTCCTCAAAGAAGTCGGCGCATCCGCCCGCAAACACCTGAAGCTGGATCAGCTCCTTTTCATTCAGCTGACGGAAGAGCTCCGCTTTGCCGGTGATATCCCCGCATTCATAGAAGTTCTTTGCGGCACGGAAACTGTAGTCACGGATGGAGCGGTACAGGAAATTGACGCCTTCACTGTGGAAAAGGGGAATCAGCGGCTTTCTTTTATCAAATACCCCGAAGAAGATCGTCCGCATTGCCAAACGGAAGATGAATGCCTGATTATGCATGAGATCAGTGTTCTGCATAAGGCAGTGGATCTTGCCGAACAGACAGCAGCGGACAACGGAATAACAAGAATATCCTACATCACCCTTGAGATCGGTGAACTTTCCGGGTACCTTCCGGTCTTCTTTGAAAAGTACTTTCCCGTCGTCACTGAAAACAGGCCGGTCTTTGATGGATGTGAGCTGCGTATGGTCATGGCAAGGGGAGAAGGTCTCTGCCGGGAGTGCGGCGCGATGTACAACATCATGGCAAATGAAGGGAAATGTCCGAAATGCGGCTCCAGATACAAGAAGATACTCGGCGGTCAGCAGTTTCTTCTGAAGGAAATCGGTTATGAGTAAATCCGAGCATGTATATGGATGATGATCCGCTTCGGGTTTACAATAAAGACGGAGGAGAACAATAATGGGAAATCTTAAACGTGTTGAAGAATTTCTGAAGGAAGCGGGAACGTATTATCTTGCTACTGTGGAAGGGGATCAGCCCCGTGTGCGTCCGTTCGGCACAGCGCATATCTTTGAAGGAAAACTGTATTTCCAGACCGGTCTGAAAAAGGATATCGCAAAGCAGCTGGCCGCAAATCCCAAGGTTGAGATCTGCGCCTTTGTAAAAGGTGTCTGGCTCAGAGTATCGGGTGAAGCGGTATATGATGAACGGACCGAAGCACAGCAGTCCATGCTGGACGCATATCCTTCGCTGAAGAATATGTACGCTGTCAATGACGGCAATACGGCAGTCTATTATCTGAAGAACGCAAAGGCGGTATTCTCGTCCTTTACGGCAGCGCCGGAAACAGTGGAGTTCTGAGAAACGGAATGACATTACGGGCAGCAGCGGAATTTCCGGTGCTGTCCTTTTTTGGTTTTGCGGTATAGTAAGAGAGTAGTTTTTAAGGAGAAACCTATGGCAGTAAAGATCATCATCACCGGTCACCACAGCGATGAGACAATCCGCAGATTCAATGATCTGCCGGATACAGACATTATCTTTACCGAACATCCGGAAGAACTGACAGACGAAGAACTTTCCGGTACGGAGATCTATGTAGGAGATCTGACACCCGATCTTCAAAGCAGAATGCCGGACCTCCGTTTCGTACAACTGTTCAGCGCCGGTGCGGGAAGCAGTCTCTGGCTGCCGGAACATATTACACTTGCGAATGCGTACGGGGCATACGGGGATTCAATCGCCGAACATATGCTTACCGTGACACTGATGGCAATGAAGCGGATGCCGGATTATCTCGATATGCAGAAGGAACAGGGATGGCAGCTTTTTAAGGGCATACAGCGCTTTGAAGGCTCAAGGATCATGTCCGTCGGAACCGGTGCGATCGGCTCTGCATATCTCAGAAAAGCAGATGCCCTCGGGGCAGTCTGCTATGGCGTCAGAAGAACCGTACATGAAAAACCTGACTATATGGAAAAACTGATCACCGTCAGTGTGATGGATGAGCTGCTTCCGGAAATGGATGTTGTGGCCTTAAGTCTGCCCGGAACGGATGAATCAAAGGGCATGTTTGATGAGCAGAGACTCAGATTGATGAAGAAGGGTGCCATTCTTGTCAATGTCGGAAGAGGGAATGCGGTTGTGACGGATGATCTGATTAAAGTGATGAAGGAAGGGCATCTGAAGGCTGCTTGTCTGGATGTCATGGATCCCGAACCTCTGCCGAAGGACCATCCTTTATGGACGGCACCGAATGTATATATCACGCCGCATATATCCGGCGGATACCGGGCAGGCGTCAATTATGAAAGAGTCATTGACACCGTCATCGGAAATATAAAGCTTGTTCTTGAGGGTCAGCAGCCGGTTCATACGGTTGACCGCTCACTCGGATACTGACACTCATCTTACGGAAAAGAGGAAGTACAATGTTCAACAGACACGATATCAGAAGAGATGCATACATGCTGAAAGGGCCTCTGGCATACCATGGGTATGACTGGTGGTGGCATTCCTTTACCGCTCAGGATGCGGAAACGGGAGAAGACAGACCGTTCTTTATCGAATTCTTTGTCATCAATCCCGGAATCAGTGAGGAAAAACCTGTTTTCGGACAGCTTCCTCAGAATCAGGAAGAAGGGAAAAGACCTTCCTACCTGATGGTGAAGGCCGGTTCGTGGGGTGAAGACCACTGTCAGCTGCACCGCTTCTTTTCCGTCCGTGATGTTCTGATTTCTCATGAAGTACCATACCGTATCGTGGCGAAGGACTGTCTGGCTTCGGAAACGGAACTGAAGGGAAGCATTCACATCACCAAAGAAGAAGCGGAGGCGCATCCGGAATGGATGTGTGATGCCGGGGATCTTTCGTGGGATCTCTCCATTGACAAACAGATTGCATTCAATGTCGGCTACGGTGCCTCCGGCCCCATGCGGAAAGCGGAAGCGTTTGCGATGTACTGGCATGCCGAAGGAATGAAGAGTGCCTTCAGCGGAACGGTGGAATACAACGGAAGGAAATACAATGTCACACCGGAAAAGTGTTTTGGTTACGCTGACAAGAACTGGGGAAGAGACTTCACCAGTCCCTGGGTATGGCTGTCCTCAAACTGTCTCATCAGCCGTCTTACGGGAAAGAAACTGGAAAACAGCGTATTCGATATCGGGGGAGGAAGACCGAAGATTTACTTCGTCCCCCTCAACAGAAGACTGCTCGGCGTCTTCTTCCATGAAGGAAAGGAATACGACTTCAATTTCTCGAAAGTGCATCTGCATGTAAAAACAGACTTCTCTTTTGAGGAACTTGAGGATACCGTTCACTGGACCGTCAGACAGGAAAACATCCATGCCGTGATGGAAACGGAAGTATTCTGTGCGAAGAAGGATATGTTATTGATCAATTATGAGGCGCCGGACGGCAGTAAGAAACATAACCGTCTCTGGAACGGGGGAAACGGATGGGGAACCGTACGCCTGTATGAAAAGACAAAAGAG
>CACXDM010000052.1 GCA_902766435.1 uncultured Erysipelotrichaceae bacterium
ATATCGCTGAAGCTGTAGTTAAGCCGGTACTGATGTTATCGGTTATAAAAAGCGCCAACCTGTATTTTTAGGTTGACGCCATTGGCTGTTTTTTTTACAAAACAGCTCATTTTCCCCTCAGACTCCTGAGTATTCCGCGGATTCCGCGTATACGCCGGCCGTTAAGGTAGTCAACGATTCCGTCCACCGTATCCCATGTCATTCCGTCGGCCCCCATCAGAATCTGACGGAGCGGAGAGTCAAAGATCGTTTCTTCTTTGACACCTTTGATTCTGTCCGTGCGGGAAAGATACAGACGGATGGCCCGGATCACCATTCTCCCCCGCCGCGTGGCAGAGAGTTCACGGATCGTCGTATCCGGTGTAAACGGGTAAGGCTGATAGGCGGAGGGTATTTTTCTCTCCAGTATCTTTTCAAAGTCCCGCTCACTGACGGTAAGCGCGCCGCCCTCCACGCGGAAATATTCATATTTCAGGGAAGAATACGGATCCCTCACATCTCCCGCTTCGATTCCGGTTTTCAGGATTGTACTGCCCGCATGACGGCATACGTGAATTTCATATTTTCCCTTTTCCGTCTGCCACGAACGCAGCCGGGTATCGTAGTAGGAAAGTGAATCAGCGCCGAAGGAAAGCGTAATCTTTTTCTCTTCATCCGGTTCAAGATAAACCTTGCCGAAACCGAGCAGCTGACTTTTCGGTCTTACAATCCTGCTCTGCGGCATCGTGTAATAAAACTGTACGATCTCCCTTCCGGGGATTTCTCCTGTGTTCTTCACACAGACCTCAGCCGTAAATACACCGTCTTTTTCCGTGACGCTGAGATCACGGTAACTGAATGCGGTATACGACAGTCCGTAACCAAAAGGCCGCCAGACAGGAACGCCGAATGTTTCATAATAGCGGTAACCGGAAAAAACAGACTCCCGGTACTGTTCGAGGAAATGATCTTTGTCAAAATACGCACTGCAGGGTACCGAACGAAGAGACAGCGGCCACGACTGGGCCAGTCTGCCGGAAGGATTCACATCTCCATAGAGAATATCCGCCATCGCCGAGGCGCCCATACAGCCGGAAAGACCCATATAGAGAACCGCTCCCAGCGTATCCTCCGCCGGGATCATTGCCGGAAAACCCGTCTGAACCACAAACACGGTATTCGGACATACGCCGGAAACAAGCTCCGCCGTCTTCCGGATCTTCGGGCTGAAGTCAAGTGAAGTCCGGTCAAGTCCTTCGCTGCCGTTTTCCCTGTCAAACGAAGCCAGAATAATCACCGCATCAAAATCCGCAGCCTTTACGGCAAGAAGTTCCGGATCATCAAACGTTCCGGTTTCAGTTTGTATCCCTCTGGTGCGCAGCACTTCCGCCGGCACTTCCGTCCGCAGAGGGTTGACTCTGCTCGAGCCGAAACCGCCGTGTTCCCATTCATCATCCGCGCTGATCAGCAGTATCCTGTCCTCTTTCGAAAGCGGAAGTACGCCGTTGTTCTTCAGCAGTACGGCACTCTGTGCAGCCGCATCACGGGCTGCCTGCAGATGTTCTTCCTCATCATACTCTGCCGGCTCGGGGCTGTTATGTCTGTTCAGTATTTCAGCTGTCTTCTGTACGTTGATATCCAGCATACGGTCAGTGATCAGTTTCCGGTCATACCCCTGTTTCAGACGTTTCAGTGTACCGTGTTCACCCGGCATGATCAGATTCAGTCCGTGGCGGACAGAGGATACGGGATCACTGACCGCACCCCAGTCAGAGATAAATACACCGTCAAATCCCCATTGTCTTGCCTCTTCCATCAGCCACTGGTTTTCACAGCAGTAGATGCCGTTCAGCCGGTTATATGCAAGCATAACGGAAGACGGATGACTGCTTCTGACAATCATTTCAAACTGTTTCAGATACAGCTCGTACAGTGCCCTCTCATCAATGATACTGTCTGCTGTCATCCTTCCGTTTTCACGGGAGTTTCCGGCAAAATGCTTCACGCATGTACCGGTTCCGTGACGCTGCACGCCATTGACATACGCGCTCGCAAGTACTCCGGTCAGTACCGGATCCTCTGAAAAATACTCGAAGTTTCTGCCGCAGAGAGGACTTCTCTGATGATTGACACCCGGTGCCAGAAGAATACCGACTTCTTCCTTTTGACACTCTTCTGCCAGGTATTCTCCGACTCTGCTGGCCAGTTCCGGATCAAATGAACAGGCAAGCAGAGACAGTGAAGGCCATGCGACTGCCGGCTTTGAGTCCACAAAACCAAGTCCTTTTCCTTCCTCAATCCGCAGTCCGTGGGGTCCGTCTGCCAGACGCACTGAAGGTATCCCGTTCACATCGTGGGTCTGCCACATGTCCCGGCCGGTAAATGTCTTCAGTTTTTCTTCCGTTGTCAGATCAGTTTTCTTCATTTTCTTCTGTCAGGGAAGCTTTCAGATTCCGGTTGATCCTTTCCATCATACTCCGCGCTTTCTGTTTTTCCTCTTCCGTAAAGTCCTTATACATTACAGCATCCAGATCCGCAAGAGAGTGCCGTATATCCTCCACGAGGGGACCTGCTTTTTCCGTCAGGCGTGCCGCAAGACCGCTGTCAACGAATTTCAGGTCAAGCAGATTCTTCGTCATCAGCTTTCTTTCCGCATTCAGTATTGTCAGCTGGGGAATTCCCGTCATGTCGGAGAGATCCCTCTGGCTGTTGCCGTAATCCGAATTAATCAATGCCGTGATGATCATTGCCTCATTCAGTTCCAGTCCGTTTTTCTGTGCCACCGTATTCAGATACCGGTCAAACGCCTTTTTCATATAATACGCCGTGATGATCGGATTGACTTCCGTTGTGGAGTAATAGACCGGAACTCTCTCCTCCCCGAGTTTCTTCGTTCCCGGCAGGAAGGGAATTGCGGCATCATCCTGAGCCGGATCGATCAGATATCTTGCGATATTCAGACGGACCTGCCTGTATTTGTTTTCATCGAGAATATTCCGGTAGAACTCGTTGTAATACTGAAATGTGGATACTTTCATCTGATATATTTTTGCCAGATTCATTCCCTGAGAGACCAGTGATCCTTCCGTCTTCACATAGTAGTATACCGGTGCAGGAAGTGAAGCAATCCGCTCCGTATGAAGCACATACTCGAGATTGAACAGGAAGTCCTCACTCCAGCTTACCGTTTCATCCATACGGAGACCGTATTTCTTAATGATGCTGTTTTTATAGAGCTTGTTCCAGAGGACACCGTAATAATAGTCCGCCGGACTTTCCATCATATGGTCCGCATACTCCTCACGGCTCATGACCAGTTCTTCTGAGATACTGCCCTTGCAGGAGATATTACTGCCGACCACACGGTAAAAAGAGGCAATGACCATGTCACAGTTCTTATCCTCCATCATACGGACAAGAAGCTTCGTCGCTTCAGCACTGATCCAGTCATCGGCGTCAAGGAACTGAATGTATTTCCCCTGCGCCATGTCAAGTGCGGTATTGCGGGCTGCCGAAACACCCCCGTTTTCTTTATGAACGACTCTGACACGCTGATCCTTTTCCGCATATCCGTCAAGAATCTGCGGCGAGGAATCCCTGCTTCCGTCATCAATCAGAATCAGTTCAAAATCCGTATACTCCTGTTCCAGAATGCTTTCTATGCATCTGCCGACTGCCTTCTCCGCATTATAAACAGGAACGATAATACTTACTTCAGGCATGTAAATCTCCTTTCAGCCGTTAAGGCTTTCGTAAAAATCCTGCAGATGCGGTGTGTCACGGTCGGTGATCACAGCCGTATATGCCAGGGAATACGGAACCATATCCTCAATATAATCATACACATCCGACGCAAACAGGATGTAATTGTCACGCTCATGCCCTTCATGATCATCCGGTTCCAGAAGAAGGACATACCGGAATACTTCACGCAGTGTTCTGATCTCATCCATCAGGAAATCCGATTCCGCCGCCGAAGCAAGACCGGGTACATTCACCGCATACAGACCGTTTTCATTCAGCCTGCCGCGGATGATCTCCGCTGCTTCTTTCGAACACAGGGAAGCCGCCGGAAGCGGACCGCTGAAGGCATCGTTGATGATCACATCATACTTGACCGGATGTTCCTGCAGAAAAGACCGTCCGTCCTGCGTATACACATTCAGTCTTCCCTCTTCCTTTACATGGTAACGGTCATACAGTTCCTTAAGACCGAAGTATTCTTCCGCCAAAGGAAGCAGACGTCCGTCCGGCTCCGCCACATCAACCGTAATATCCGGATATTTTGAAAGAACATATGCCGGAAATGTCATCATCCCGCCGCCGATCATCAGCATCTTTCCGACACTGCGGTGCACTTCAAAGATTCTCGTAAAGACTCTGCAGTAAGGAAATACCGGTTCAAAGGAAATACCGTGTTTCAGACTGACAGCAGACTGCCATACGCTTCCTTCCGCAAAGACCCGAAGCGGATCACTGCCTTCCGTTTCAAAGATACGCCTGCCTTCAGGATCACTCTTCTCATATGCAAGACGGGGATCACCGTCATCAAGATAAATGATGCCGCACCGCTCAAACCCGAGCTTTTCCAGCATATTCTGCATTACGTAATTATCTTCATGGGTGTCAATCCGCAGATGACCGCACTGCTCAAATGCCCACATGATGCAGAATGAACCTGCCCCTTTTACCGTACCGTCGGAGGCGATCCGGTGGACAACGCCGTACCAGCTGTCATCCTTCCATCTGCCGTCAATGATTTCATATGTCTTTTCCGGCTGTCTGCCGTAATCATAATAGAAAACGGCGCAGATCCGGTTATCCTCACAACAGACATATCCCTTCCCACTTTGGGCATCTGCCTCAATGACTTCCTGCGGCGGCCAGTTGTTCTTTGCCCACTGATTGGGGTTGCCGTGCGCCTTCTGGAATTCTCTTGCGTGAGCGTAGATTTCCATCACAGCGGGAATATCCTCCTGTTTCAGATGACGGATCTTCATAGTTCTCCTCCTTCGGAAAAAACAGCAGCCATCAGTCGGCTGCTGTTGACATTTTACAGTTTCGCTGCTGCTGCCTGATCAAGAACGACCGTAACATCAGGATGATCCTGCAGAATACTTGCCGGACAATCCGTTGTCTTTTCACCTTTGATCATTCCGTATACAGCATCTGCCTTATTGGCGCCTGTTGCGATCAAAACGATCTTCTTTGCGCGCATGATGGAAGCAAGTCCCATTGTAACTGCGCTGACGGGAACCTGATTGATATCTCCGTCAAAGAATCTTGCGTTATCCTTTCTTGTCTGCTCTGTCAGAGGCATTTCATGTGTCACGCTGTCAAACGGGCAGCCGGGCTCATTGAATGCGATATGACCGTCGGAACCGATGCCGAGAACCTGAATCGCAACCTGGTGCTTCTTCAGCTCTTCCTCATAGGCGCGGCAGTTTTCCTCAATGTCTCCGTTGCCGAGCGGAACATGAACGTTCTCATCGGGAATGTCGATGTAATTGAAGAGGTTCTGATGCATGAATGTCCAGTAAGATTCTCTGTGATCTCTGGGCAGTCCGACATACTCATCAAGATTGAATGTCAGAATATTCTTATAGGATCTTCCTGTCTCTTTGTGATCACGGATCATTTCCTTATACAGACCGACCGGACTTGAACCCGTAGCGAGTCCGAGTACCGGATTCTCTTCTGTATCAAGTACTTCCTTCATGACCTTGAATGCTTCAGCGGAGACTTCATCGTAGTTGTCTTTGACGATTACTTTAAACATTGTCTAAACCCTTTCTAAGCCACATGTCCTCTGGCTTTAATAACCTCGATAACTTCGTCAACGTATTTCTCACAGAGTTCATCTGATTTCGCTTCCACCATGACTCTGATCAGCGGTTCCGTACCGGACTCTCTGACAAGGATTCTTCCCTCATCGCCAAGCGCATCCGCCACTTTCTTTACGGCAGCCTGAACTTCGGGATCGTTCTGCGCTTCCGGCTTTGACTTTACGCGGACATTTTTCAGTACCTGAGGATAGAATACACACGGAGCAGCCAGCTCAGAGAGCGGCTTTTCCTTTGCCAGCATGACTTCCATCATCTTCAGTGATGTCAGAATACCGTCACCGGTTGTGGCGTACTTCGTAAAGATGATATGACCGGACTGTTCGCCGCCGATTCTGTGGCCGTTCTGAACCATGTTCTCATAGACATACTTGTCACCGACCTTGGTCTTTTCGTAATCGATCCCCGCTTTGTCAAGCGCCTTGTAAAGACCGAAATTCGACATGACAGTCGTTACAATCGTATTGTTCAGCAGCTTGCCGCGTTCCTTCATGTAATTGCCGTAGATATACATGATATGGTCGCCGGTAACGACATTGCCCTTTTCATCCACACAGAGACATCTGTCAGCGTCTCCGTCATAGGCAAATCCGACATCGAGTTCGTTGTCGACAACATATTTCTGAAGCATCTCGATATGTGTGGAACCGCAGCCGTTGTTGATATTGAATCCGTCCGGTTCATCATTGATGACATATGTCTTGGCACCAAGCGCGTCAAATACACCTTTGGCGATAGACCATGCGGCACCATTGGCAACGTCAAGACCGATTCTCTTTCCGGTAAACGAATATTTCGTCATGGAAATCAGGTAGCCGATATATCTGTTTCTGCCTGCCACATAGTCGACCGTTCTGCCGATCTCTTCTCTTGCGGCAAGGGGAATATCGATCTTTCCGTCAATATAATCCTCCACTTTGAGAATCGTTTCCTCATCCATCTTCTCGCCGTTGGAGTTAATCAGCTTGATGCCGTTGTCATAATAGGGATTGTGGGAAGCACTGATCATGATTCCACAGTCAAATTTGTCTGTTCTTGCAATATAGGAAACACTGGGTGTTGTTGTAACATGCATGATATATGCATCCGCACCGGAAGCCGTGAGGCCCGCACAGAGCGCATATTCAAACATATAAGAAGATCTTCTGGTATCCTTACCGATGACAATACGTGCCTTCTTTCCGGCATTCTTTCCATAATACCAGCCGAGATATCTGCCGATCTTAACAGCGTGTTCATACGTCAATACGACATTTGCTTCACCGCGGAAGCCGTCTGTACCAAAATATTTTCCCATCTTAAACCTCTCTGTCTGTAATCGTGTCTATTATACTTTTTTTTATTTTATGATTCATCATAAATTGAAAGGAAAGCCGAATAATTTCAGCTTTCCTTTCCGTGCCCGTGGCCGGACTCGAACCGGCACGGTGTCGCCACCGGTGGATTTTGAGTCCACTACGTCTACCAATTCCATCACACGGGCATTGCCCGATCATTGTATCGCAGGAAAAATTGAAATTCAATAAATAAGAGGCAGATTCAGATGAATCCGCCCCTCACAGTTTATTTATTAAGCATTCTTTGCATTTGCTTCGGCAATAACCTTATCCGCAACATCCTTAGGAGCTGTCTGATAACGGTCAAACGCAATAACGTATCTGCCTCTGCCCTGTGTCATGGCACGCAGTTCATTCGCGTAGGAGAGCATTTCAGCCATCGGTACTTCCGCAACGATAACCTGATCATGTTCATCGTTCAGCTGCATGTCAAGAATCAGACCGCGTCTCTTCGTGATGTCACCCATCAGTGTACCTGTATAGGATTCCGGAGCGACAACCGTAACTTTTCCGATCGGCTCAAGCAGAGCAGGCTTTGCATTCGGCATTGCCTTGTTGTAAGCAAGTCTTGCGGCTTCCTTAAACGCGACTTCCTTGGAGTCAACGGGATGGTAGGATCCGTCATACAGTGTAGCCTTGACACCGACAACCTTGAATCCGGCCAGAGGTCCCTTGGCCATGCATTCTCTGAGTCCCTGCTCTACAGGCGGGAAGTACTGCTTCGGTACCGCACCGCCGAATACTTCCTCGGCAAATACCATGTCATCGCTGTCTGTCGGTTCGAATCTGACCCAGACATCACCATACTGACCGGCACCGCCGTTCTGCTTCTTGTATTTACCCTGGGCTTCAGCCTTGCCGCGGATTGTCTCACGGTACTGAACCGTAGGTGTAGCAGTCTGTACTTCAACCTTGTACTTTGACTTGAGCTTGGAAAGAATCAGATCAATATGCTGGTCACCAAGACCATAGAGAACCTGTTCATGTGTCTCTGCATTGTTCTCATAACGGATTGTTCCGTCTTCCTGCATCATGTTCTTCAGACCGATGGAGAGCTTGTCTTCGTCAGCCTTTGTCTTCGGGCTGATTGCATATCCGAGCATAGGTTCGGGATATTCAATCTTCGGATAGTGAACAACACGGCTCTTTGTGCAGAGTGTATCGTTTGTCTCTGTATTCTGCAGTTTGACAACAGCACCGATGTCACCGGTAAAGAGCTTGCCTACGCCAATCTGGAATTTTCCGTTGATGACATAGATCTGGGAGATCTTTTCATTTGTTTCCTTAATGGAGTTGTATACCTGACTGTCGCTGTTCAGCACACCGCTCATGACCTTCAGATAGGAGATCTTACCGACAAACGGGTCAACGATTGTCTTGAATACGAATGCGGAGAGCGCTTCGTTTTCATTTGTTTCCATATCGATTGTCTCGTTTTTCGCATTCAGCGCCTGAACACGGCCCTTTTCCGCATAGCTCGGGAAGTATTCCGTAATGAGATCCATCAGTCTCTCAATACCTGTCTGCTCTGTTGCGCTGCCGCAGTATACGGGACGGATGTCACCGCTTCTGACACCGATCCGCAGTCCCTTTGCGATCTCATGTTCGTCAAACTCTTCTTCCATGAAGAATTTTTCCATCAGTTCATCATCCGTACCGGCAATCGCCTCAGCGATCTCGGCATAGTGCTCTTCAACCTGATCAGCCATGTCGGCGGGAACTTCCTGCGGTGTTGAAGGATTGTTGTAATACCAGGCCTTTTTACGGAGAATGTTGACGGAACCGACAACCTTGCCGTTTTCCATGATCGGCATCTCAAACGGAATTACGCTTGTGCCGAACTTGTCACGGAGCTCGCCGTATACCTTGTCAAAATGCGCATTGGGATCATCAATCTTATTGATGAAGAAAATCGTCGGCAGATGTCTCTTGTTTACTGCTTCCTTCCAGGCTCTTTCCGTACCGGCTTCGATTCCTTCTTTGCCGTTGACGACGATCAGAGCATTGTCACCGATCGCAAGACCTGTAACTTCTTCACCTTCATAATCCATGTAACCCGGTGTATCGATGAAGTTGATCTTCTTGTTCTTCCATTCAACGGGTGCGAGATGACAATATACCGAAAGACCTCTCTTGCCTTCTTCAGGATCAAAATTCAGTGCTGTTGTTCCGTCGTTTGCCTTGCCGAAACGGTCGATCTGCTTTGTAAAATACAGACATGCCTCGATAACGGAACTCTTACCTGCGCCGGAATGGCCCAGAACTGCGACGTTTCTTACTTCGTTAGCCAGATAATCTCTCATACTTTTCCTTCTCCTCGATTATTTCAGAATATCCTTAAGATCCGCGAGACATTCCTTGCGGACATAATGGATTGCCATATTGGCATTATGATCGGTAATGTTTTTGTCGGCGCCGTGGTCAAGCAGGAACTGAACCAGCTCCGGATAACCGATATAAGCTGCTCTCATCAGTGCGGTGCATCCCTTTGTGTCAACCGCATTTACATCAGCGCCGTTTTCGATCAGATATCCGATAATATCCATCTTATATGATGTTGTGGCTTCCATCAATGCCGTTCTTCCCTGATCGTCAGCCGCATTGACATCCGCACCTTTTTCAACGAGATATTTTACGACTTCATCTTCGCCGAGCAGTGCTGCTCTCATCAGTGCCGTACGTCCTCTGTTGTCATGAGAATTCACATCTGCGCCTGCATGAACGAGCATTCTGCAGATTTCCACATGTCCCTTCTTTGCGGCACCCATCAAAGGGGTCTTATTATTTTTGTCACGTGCTCTTGCATCAGCACCGTTGTCCAGCAGAAACCGGACAATATCTTCGTATCCGCGTTTTGCGCTCCGCATCAGAGCAGAACGTCCGTCGCCGTTTCTGACGTTCACATCTGCCCCTTTGGCCACCTGAGCACATACCTTCGCAAAATCACCGCTTGCCGCAGCTTCGAAGAATTCCAGATTTGTCTGATCCATATTGTTTCCTCCTGTATGTCTTATCAGATAGAATGTAGTGAAAAAGATGGACGATCTCCATCCATCTTAAAAACCGATATCAAAATGTTTCGATAACCCAATGAAAACAGTTGTTTCCTTTCCAATGAAAGTGTAATTACGGACAACAAAAACAAGTTTATCAGTAACCATTATACTCAACTCCATTCCCGATTAACGAAATCTTTATACCTCCATTTTACCGATTTACGCTAAATCTTCAATAGATAATCTTCCCGCGGAATGAAAATAATGTGAAAACATTCCGATTTAATGAAAATGTTTTCATTATTCCTTTCCGACGAGCTCGATCTTCGTATACGGGATCTCTATGCCGTTTTCAGCGAACAGCTCAAGTACTCTCTCTCTGACCTGGGCTGCCGTCCCGAATGAATCACCGAATTTCTCCGTACTCACTGCGAAAGTAACGGCAAGTCCGCTGTCGAGGAAGTCGTCGACTCTGATTGTCACCGGCGGAACGCCGTTGTTTTTGTCTTCCTCAGAACGCAGATCAAGTGTTCCCTCCGTTTCCAGCACCGCCTGTGTGATCAGCTTTTTCATTAACGGAATATCCGTTCCGTATGCCACAGAGAGATTCATCCATTTCGTACTGACTCCCTGCCCGTATTCCCTGTCTTCCAGGACTGCGGAATTCATAACGCTGTTGGGAATGATGATCTTGCTGGAACTGATCGTTTTCAGAACGGTATGGCGGAATGTCATCTCCGTTACGGTACCGGAAATGTTCTTCTCCGGCAGATAGACAATATCGCCGACATTAAACGGCTGATAAAGCGAAAGGAAGAAACCGGCAATAAAATTACCGAAGCTCTCCTGCGCCGCAAGACCGCCGATAATCGTGATCAGCCCGGTTGCGCTCATCAGCGTTTTGACAATGCCGCTGACCGGCTTGACGGAATTGAGAATAAACATGACCGCCGTAAACGTGATGATGAAATTGACGATTTTCCTGATGTATCTGTATGAGAGCCGGGTCTTGTCGATCCGGTTGACAACACCGCCGACCGCCTTGTTGACAAGGGAGGAAACGATAAGGATCACTGCTGCCGTAATCGTGAAATTCAGCAGACCGCCCTCAAATATCTCACTTCCGAACTCCCAGACTGAACTGATATCGATATTCATAAACTCACCCCGCATGTTTCAGAACATCCTGATGTTCTTTGTAATCAGGCATATA
>CACXDM010000053.1 GCA_902766435.1 uncultured Erysipelotrichaceae bacterium
AATGTGCCTTTGACAGCACATTTCAGCATTACTTTATTCATGCACGTCCGGAATATTTCCCGTCCGCCGTAGAAATCACAACCATTTCCCCATTCTGAATAAACAAGGGAACACGGATCTCAAGACCGGTTTCGAGTACTGCATTCTTCTGCGCCGAAGTAGCCGTATCGCCTTTCACTGCCTGCTCGCACTCCACAATCTGAAGAACAACCTTATCCGGCAGAATGACACCGAGAATCTCATTATCATACATGGAAATCGTCACGTTCTCATTGGGCTTCATGAACTGCATTTCCCATTTCAGTCTGTCCTTGTTTATTTCGATCTGCTCATATGTGGAATTATCCATGAACACGAGGGAAACACCGTCATCATATAAGTACTGCATTTCCTTTCTTTCAATATGAGCCAGTTCAACCTTGTCACCTCCGGTAAAGGAGATTTCATTAATGACGCCGGAGCGCAGATTCTTGACCTTGACCTTGATGATCATCTGACGCATGGCAGTCTTGTTATGGTCGATATTCAGTACAGTATAGAGATTGCCGTCATACTCGAATGATGATCCCGGTTTTAAATCATTTACAATAATCATATAGCACCTACCCGTCCATAACTATTGTATTGAAATGCGCCTTTTTGTCAACGCAGATACGACGTGATCACTGCGCTCACACGTTCTGTTTTCACCTCTGTGATCATTCCGGTATTTTCATCGATATCGATGATGATCTTTTCCGCCAGTTCGCCGCCGATCTCAGCAGATATTGTATTTCCCTCCCGTATGCACAGATACTCAGTCGGCAGAGTCTGATACCATCCGTCTTCTGCTTCCCGGTTCATCAGGCGGCACCGCAGATCATTGACAACAGCCTGTTCCTGCAGGAAATAACGGTTGTTCATTTCGAGATACAGCGCCGCTTCCATCTTTCTTTGATCGTTGAGCGCACAAAGCGTACAGCAGACAGATACTGCCAGCAGTATGGAAAGAAAATACACACTGATAAAGCCTTTACGCCTGACAAAGTGCTTTTTCATATGTTCTGTTTCCTCTTTCAAATACGGCAAAGATCAGCCCGTCATTCAAAGTGAAACGGACTTCATCCACAGCGGAAAAGAAAATCTGTGTTCCCGGCTGAAGAATGAGATGATCATTCGTCTGCCGCAGAGTCATCCGCCGGTTCTGATACACAAAGGATATTTCTCTTTCACTGAACTCAATATCATACGCCGTCAGCATGATGTTTCTGAGCTGGGCAAGAGCGACTTCATCCTGCACTTCCTCCGTAAATGTCAAAAGCTCAGCGCTGATCCGTATGCCGGCAGCACATACGGGAAGTAGTGTCAGAGCAGCCGCAAGAACCATAACATATTCGGCAGTCATGAATCCGCTTCTTCCGCGGAACCTTCTGCTTCGCATCGGCACCCTCCTCTCATTGCCTCTTCCGTACGCTCTTCCATTCTGCCGAAGAGACTGCCGATCTTTTCCGAAGTTTTCATATGGGATTCCGCAGCCGAAAAGATCAGAAACGCAGCAAACGACACAATGATCACGGCAGTCAGTATCTCCGGCAGCATGAATCCTTTTTTATCTGATGACAATTCTTCCTCCTCCCAGTTCAACAACGATATCCCTGTGCCGGAAATGCATTGTGCCGGCGCTTCTCACATTGCCTGCCGCATTGAAATAAACAACATGTCCCTCATCATCCTCATAAACGGTGCTTTCCGCCCGGCAGAGCGCTTCCGACTGCTTCAGAAGATACGCATCGGGAAACTGATAGAATGTACTGATCTGTCCGGTGCTTACAGGCACACAGAGATTCATGAACAATGACACGATAACAAGCACTGCGCACATCTCTGCCAGCGTATAGCCCTTATTCAACCACCGCATGTCCGTCTGAAATCACCAGGCTGTGAGAACCGTCACATGTGATCTGTTCCTCACTCAGCAGTCCGGCGGAAACAAGGTCAGAGACACCGGAAGGATAATCACCGTATTCAAGTCTGTACTGAAGAATGGCCGAATCACCGATTTTCTCGAGCGCCCGGCACCCCTTCGAACTGACAATACCGAGTGTTTTCTGAATATTCGGCACAGTCAGAAGAAACAGGACGGAGATAATCAGAATAACAATTGTCATCTCCAGAAGTGTAAAGCCTTTTTTCATTTTTTCTCTCCTTTACTAGATGCTTCGCATCATTGCCATCGGAATCATCAGAATCCTGTATACCGTGATAATGACAATACCGATCAGTGAGTATGCCGCCAGCTGTATCAGAACAGTCAGCCGGCGGATCTGTCTGTTCCTTCTCTCCTCCACCATGGCAAGATACCCTTCCAGCATGGCTTCCGTGTCTGAGGCATGAACGGCAATACGGAAAAAACGCAGCAGAGCCTTTTCGATGTACGGAGTCTGCAGAGCACTCTCAAAAGACTCACCTTTCAGAAGCCGGACATCAAGTACTTCGGCGATCAGCGAAACAAGCGGTTTATCCTTCATATGCTTCAGAACATTCATGCATTCATACGTGGACGGATTAACCCGCATAAACGAAAGATAGAAACGGATGAACTCAGCGGAAGCATATTGTGTCAGCAGAGATTCGGGAAATCGTTTTGCCATGAAGGAATATGTGTTTCTGATTCTTGCCGGCTGCAGGAAATACAGCACAAGCAGTCCTCCGGCCGCCATAATCACAAGACCTGCCGCCGACAATAACATGGCTCCTTTCTGCAGAATGCGGTAACCCGAAGGATCAATCCCGAAACTCCCGGTCAGACTGAGCATCTGCGGCATCACGATCATCCCGAACATCAGCATTCCGGCCATGACACCGGCAGCCATCAGAACCGGATAGAGAAGTCCTTTGATCAGTTCTGCTTTTCTTTTTTCCTCTTCATCTGCGATCATTACGGAAACGGTAAGACTGTCACTGAAGGAAAGATACCGGATGAAGCCGGCAAAATAACCGCGGTAAACCGGCGGACAGAACGGTGGGAATACATCCGCAATGTTTTCCCCTTCCCCGAGTTTCTTACGGATTTCACTGAATGCTGCAGCGGACTTTTCGTTTTCAGCGACATCCATTGCGTCCGGCAGGGAAAAACCGTTGTCAAGCAGCTTCTGCAGCGAAGTGCAGGTCATTCTGTCAAGCGAGATCCGCTTCCGCCTGCGCTTTGGTGATAATTCCCGATTCAGCAGCTTCCATAATCTTTTCCCGTAATCCGCGGAATGAAGCGGTCGTCTTTTCCTGTGTGAGATAATTCATCACCTCCCGCCGGTCCATAATCTCGTAAATCCCTGTTCTGCCGCCCGGCACGTCATACAGTCTCTGGTTTGATATTCCCCGCAGCACATCCTGCAGCTGATGTTTCTGCACCCCGAGATCCAGAATGCGGCTGATGGCGGACACACACGAAAAACTGTGCAGACTGGTCACGACAAGATGTCCTGTCAGCGCGCAGCTGACTGCCATCCTTGCGGCAGATGAATCTCTGATTTCCCCGATCATAATGATGTCCGGATCGTGACGCATCAGCTGTCTTACACCTTCTTCATAAGTGAAATGCTGTCTCTCATTGATCTGCAGCTGCACGTAGGATTCATTGACCACTTCCACCGGATCCTCAAGCGTAAAGATTTTCTTTCCCTCACATGCATTCAGAACCGTATAAAGACTCGTTGTTTTCCCGGAGCCGGTAGGACCGGAAAAGATAAAGAGACCGTCACGGTGGCAGGTAACGGAAGACAGCCATTTTCTGACCGAGGGATCATAAGTCAGATCATTTACCGTCAGCGCCGAATGATTGTTGAGAATCCGCAGCACGCCGCTTGTGATGTGATAACTTGAGACAACGGCAAATCTCAGTGAGAGCCTGGCATTTCCAACCGATTCTTCAAAACGTCCGGTCTGCGGTTCATGCATATGGGACAGATCCAGATTTGCCCGGTACATCAGATACTGGAAAAACCTGTCATCATCCTCATGCGGCTTCAGCATTCTGATCTCATCTTTCACCCGCATTTCAATCACAGTCCTGCCTCCGTTGTTTTCCGTCACGCTGAAATGAATATCCGTCACACCGTAATCAAGTGCGATTTTCAGGCATTCCCGCAGTCTGTTCAGCATTGCTCTTTCCCCCTTCCGCTAACTATATAGTCAAAAAAATCCCGATTCCGAAAAAAAACATCCCGAAGGATGTTCAAGGGTATCAGATTATCTTAAGTTCTGTCTGATCCGGCCATTGAAACCAGAAACGGATTCATCTGACGTTCTCTTCCGATTGTCGTTGCCGGCCCGTGACCGGGAAGCACCTTCAGATCATTCGGAAGTGTCAGAAGAAACTGCAGTGAACTGTTCATCTGCGCATCATCACCGGAATAAAGATCCGTCCGCCCGATGGAACCGGCAAACAGAGTGTCACCGGAGAAAAGAAGTCCGCGGTATCTTACACAGACACTTCCGGCAGTATGACCGGGCGTATGATATACCGTCAGCGGAAATATCCCGACCTGAATCTCACCCTGATTCAGATCAGTGATCTCATGATAAACCGGCGCGTCAAAGCCGTATTTCACAGCATCCGGATCAACCAGAATACGGTCAGCCGGATGAAGATATACGGGACATCCGTACTCATCTGCCGTATCATCTGCAGCACCCGTATGATCATCATGTCCATGCGTCAGTATGATGCCGTCCACAGTTTCATCTTTGCCGATACAGCGGATAATCTCCCCGGCATACCGCCCGGGATCGACGATTAATACATGGCCCTTATCATGAAGAATGTAAATATTCTCCTGATACAGACCGATCGGCAGTACATCCACTTTCATAAAAATACAAAAAAATAACCCAAGGGTTATTTCTTCTCCTTATGCAGTGTTACTTTGTTGCAGCGAGGGCAGTACTTCTTGATTTCCATCTTTTCGGCATGCTTACGCTTATTTCTTGTACCGATATAGTTTTCTTCACGGCACTCAGAACACTTAAATGTGATATTTTCTCTTGGCATTACAACACCTCCTGACCGATTACGCAGTGAAGTATAACATAATCCAATTACTTTTCCAAGCATTTATTACCCGTTCTTATAATGAGATAATGATGTCGGAGGTAATTATGAAAAGGACTGAAACCAGACCGATCTTTGTGGGAAATCTGCAGATCGGCGGACAGAATAAATGCATTCTTCAGTCAATGACGAATATTCCTGCCAAAGATGTCGAACGATCCGTCGCCCAGATTCTTGATCTGGAGGAACGCGGATGTGAACTGATCCGGACGGCAGTGCTTGACGAAGAAGATGCCAGAGCAATAAAAGAGATCAAACAGAGGATTCATATCCCGATTGTTGCCGATATTCATTTCAACTACCGGCTTGCCCTTCTTTCGGCGGAAGCAGGCGCTGACGCAATCCGGATCAATCCGGGAAACATCGGTGACAGAAGCCATACAGAAGCAGTCGTCAATATCTGCCGCGAAAAACATCTGCCGATCCGTATCGGCATCAACGGCGGATCACTGGAAAAGGAACTTCTCGAAAAATACGGCGGCATCTGCGCCGAAGCGATGATTGAAAGCGCCGACAGACATGTAAAGATTCTCGAGGAACTTGATTTCCATGACATCTGTCTTTCTTTCAAGTCTTCCGATGTCGAACTCACGATCAAAGCCTATGAAGCGGCAGCGGAACACTTCCCGTATCCTCTTCACCTGGGTGTAACGGAAGCAGGCGGTTTTACCGGAAGCGCGGTAAAGTCAAGCGCTGCTCTCGGCACACTGCTTCATGAAGGAATCGGCGATACGATCCGTGTATCGGTATCCGGACCGCCGGCAGACGAACTCATTATCGGCAAACAGCTGCTGAAATGCTTCGGCCTGATCAAAAACGTACCGGATCTGATTGCCTGTCCCACCTGCGGCCGCATTCAGTATGATATGCTTCCTCTGGTAAAGGAAATGGAAGACTATCTGTCTACCGTCAAAAGCGATATCACCGTTGCCATAATGGGCTGCCCCGTAAACGGCATCCAGGAAGCAGGCCGCGCGGATATCGGTATTGCCGGAGGATATGATTCCGGCATTCTGTTCCGCAACGGCAAAACAATCAGAACCGTACCTCAGGATCAGATCAAAGACACATTGATCGAAGAGATCGAAAAAATGATTCACGGATAAAAAGAGCAGAAATTCATCTGCTCTTTTCCATTGCATCAAGTACAGCGGGATCATAAACACCGCTTCTGATCATTTCGATTTCATACCCGTAAGGCGGCTTACTGCCGATATACGGCGTTTCCAGAATCTTTGCGATATGGGCAGTACGGGGATTTACCGCAATACCTCGCAGGATATCAAAACCGATCGTTCCCCGGCCTATATTGGCATGCCGGTCTTTTCCGGCCCCTTTTTCATTTTTCGAATCATTGAGATGAATCACATGCATCCGGTCAAGGCCGATGACTCTGTCAAACTCATCAAGCACGCTGTCAAAGTCATTAATATCATATCCCGCATCATTTGTATGACAGGTATCAAAACACACACCGTATCTTTCCGGCTGCTTAAGACCTTCCAGAATCTGTGCCAGCTGTTCAAATGTTCTGCCGATCTCACTTCCCTTGCCGGCCATCGTTTCCAGACAGACAGTCACATCTTCGGCAACATTCACCATGTTCAGATGCTTAACCGCAGTACTGATTCCGGTTTCGGCATCGGTTGTCGTATAAGAACCGGGGTGAAGAACAAGATACTTCGCACCGATCTCATGTGTTCTTTCAATTTCCTGCTGCAGAAAGCTGACGGCAAGTTCCGCAACTTCCGGTTTGACGGAATTGGCGGGGTTGATGATATACGGCGCGTGAATGATCATGCGGTCCATCGGCAGTCCGTTTTCCTTCATCAGAGCAGCCGCTTCTTCAAGCTTCATTTCACTGACGGGACGTCTTCTGGTATTCTGCGGTGCACCTGTATACAGCATCATTGCATTGGCGCCGTAGGAAAGCGCTTCTTCCACGCTTCCGGCAAGAAAACGCGGTGCTTTCATCTGAACATGACAGCCGATGATCATAGTCCGTTCTCTTTGTCCTTTCTGGCACGTTCCTTATACATTGCCTTCTTTTCTTCCCTGATTTTGGAACGGATCATCTCCCGCTTCTTCTGCCGGTGCACCCGTTCGATTGCTGCAGCCCTCTTTTTCTTATAGCCGGGTTTGACCTTGGCGTTCTTCTTTGTCATCATCATTGAGATCTTTTTCTGCAGTTCGTCATCCTTTTTCTGATACGGTCTGCCGTAAGGACGCAGCTCATTCCATTTTCCCTGATGGAAACGCTGATGACTGAAACGGATCCCCCGCTTCATCAAAGAACGGATTGCCTGGGCATCCTCTTCATGATACAGGGCATAGCATGTGCCTGAGCTTCCTGCTCTTCCCGTACGTCCCGCCCGGTGGATATAGTATTCAAGATCATCGGGGAACCCGCAGGAGATGACATGAGATACCTCGGGTATATCAATTCCTCTGGCGGCGAGATCTGTCGCGCAGACATATGTATGTTCCGCATCTGCGATACTCTTCATCGCCTGTTTTCTCTGTCTGCTTGTCAGATCACCGTGAATTTCCGTCACCCTGACCCCGTTCTCTCTGAGATCTGCCGCTATTGAAGCTGCCTCTGCTCTTGTATTGGCAAAGATGAGACAGACATAGGGATGAAAACCGGGCAGAATGGAACGGATTGTCTCGGCATAGGTATGATGATAACAGGGCACCAAAACATGCCGGATATCCGGATTGAAGCTGACCTTATCACCGATTTCGAATGTCAGCGGCTGATGCATGTACTTTCTGAGAAACGGCTTAAGCTGTTCCGGCATAGTTGCCGAGAATGCAAGCATCTGCAGATCATCACCGAGTCTGCCGGCAAAAGCGTCTATATCATCAAGAAAACCGTATTCCAGTGTCATGTCCGCTTCATCGACAACAAGGATATCCGCTTTGTCGATTCTCAGTGCGCCTTCCGTCAGGAACAGATCCCTGATCCTGCCGGGAGTGCCGATCACGATATGCGGCTGTGATTTCGCAAGTGCTTCAACATCCTTGTTTCTGTCCTGACCGCCGACATAAAGTCTTACCCTCAGCCCTTCGATAAACTCCTGCATTACCACAGCCATCTCATAGATCTGTGCAGCAAGTTCCCTTGTCGGGGCTGTAATCACTGCCTGAACATGATCAAGCGAAGCATCAGCCTTCTCCATGATCGGAATCAGATATGCGTGCGTCTTTCCCGATCCAGTGGCGGAAAGACCGATCACATCCCTTCCCCTGAGGGCTGCCGGAATCACCTCTTCCTGAACAGGTGTCGGAACGGTAAAACCGTTTTTTCTTATAAAAGCCATTGTTTCCGGCTTCATATTAAAATCTTCAAATTTCTTCATAAGTTCACCTATAATGTCTTTGTATCGTCATGATTTTAGCAGAAAGGACTTAAAAATGGAAATTATCAGTGTGATCCCGCGCGGTTACTGTCAGGGAGTTGTCAGGGCAATCCGTACCGCCCGTAAGACAGCCGAAGAAAATCCCGGAAAAACAATATCCATGCTCGGTATGATCGTTCATAACAGATATGTTGTCGAGGCCTGCCGTGACCTTGGGATCCGCTTCATAGAAGATCCCGGAAAGACAAGAACCGAACTGCTTGATGAGATTGATGAAGGCATTGTCATCTTCACTGCTCATGGAGTCAGTGATGAAGTGAGACAGAAAGCAGCAGCCAAAGGACTGACAATTGTCGATGCCACATGTCCTGATGTCATCAGGACACATGAGCTGGTCAGAGAACACTGCCGGCATGGTGATGTTCTGTACATCGGCAAAAAGAATCACCCGGAAGCCGAAGGAACAGCCGGTCTTTCAGACAGGGTTCATCTGATTTCATCAGTCAGTGATCTTGATGATCTTCCCGCGCTGGAAAATGTCATGATCACGAATCAGACAACTCTCAGCATTCTCGATATCGGCCAGATTATCGATGCCTGTCTGGAAAAATATCCCGATGCTGTCATCTCGCAGGAGATATGCAATGCGACAAGAATCAGACAGGAAGCCGTCATGAATCTGAAGGATACCGACTGTCTCCTCGTAGTCGGCGATACCCGTTCGAACAATTCAAGACAGCTCGCCGAAATCGGCCGCAGAAGCGGTATTCCCGAAACATGGCTGATCGGCAGCGTGGAGGATCTGAAGGAAGAAATGATCAAAAATAAAAACCGCATTGCCGTAACAAGCGGTTCATCCACACCGAATGAGCTGACCTCACAGGTGATTTCCTTCCTGAAGGAATATGCCGAAACCGGTAAATTCATTCTGCCTGAAACAGTCAGGTGCGCCCTGCTTTAAGACCTGCCTCCTCTTCTTCACTCAGCCGTCTGTATTCGCCCGGCTGCAGTGATTCATCAAGAAGGAGGTTTTTCATACGGATCCGCTTCAGAAAGACAACCCGGTTGCCTGTGGCCTCGAACATCCGCTTAACCTGGTGATATTTTCCCTCCCGGATCGTCAGGATGCAGGTCTTCGGATCTTTAAGATACCCTGAAGCCGGCAGACATGTCTCACCGCCGTCAATCTCAATCCCCTCTTCAAAGCGCTTCAGATCATCTTCCGTGATGATCTTTTCTGTTTTGACCAGATACTCCTTGTCAACATGTTTGACAGGAGAAAGAAGATCGTGTGCCAGCGGTCCGTCATTGGTAATCAGCAGAAGTCCTTCCGTATCCCGGTCAAGTCTTCCGCATGGAAACAGATCCCTGTCATTCTCCCGGATCAGCTCCATAACGGTATGCGTACCGTTTGAAGCGCTGATATATCCGGCGGGCTTGTTCAGCATATAATAGGAATACTCTCTGTAAATAACAGGTTCTCCGTCCAGAGCAACCTTGTCTTTGTTTTCATCAATATGCATGTCTGCCTTCAAGTCAGCTGATCCGTTAACCGTAATCCTGTGCGCCCTGATCAGCTTTCTGACATCTTTGCGGGAACCCGCACCGGCAGCAGCCAGAAACTTATCCAGCCTCATCTCAGCCTCTTCTCAGCACCCGTCTGAGTATTCCCTTAAGGTCCATATGGAATACCGCCTGCGGCAGTTTCATCATATTCGATACGAAAATATATACGGAGACACCGGTGATTCCCATTACGCCGAGCTGAATCAGAGCAATCAGCCGCGAAGGGTTCATTCCGTCGATCCCTGCCAGTCTGAACAAAGCATAGACACCGTTCATACAGAGGCATGCCAGAAGCATCTTTATGCCCCGGACAAAAATCTTTCTGTATTTGACATCATACTTGTTCTTGATTTTGACCAGGCTGAGATAAACGATTGTGGCCGAACAGAGAATGCTTGATGTAATCGCTCCTGTATATCCCGTATACCTGATCAGCGGGAAGAACGTAATGCACTTAACGAGAAAGCCGACAGCCAGATAGATAATGCTTTCCTTACGGAAACGAAGCGTCAGCATCATGGAATTGCAGATCGGCGTCAGTGTAGTCAGAAATCCCAGCATGCTGGACCAGCGCAGACAGACAGTACCGTAGCCGAGTTCCTGAGCGCCGTACATGATGTAATAGATCGGCCCGGCAAGAACCGCCATGGAGAAACAGATCGGTATCGCAATATAGAGAACAGTATCCAGACAGTCCTCTATGTTCCTGTTCAGCGCCCTTCTGTCCCGGTTTTCCAGAGAGATCGTCATATACGGAACAATGCCGGCCGAAAAGCCGATGGACAGTACCTGCGGAATCGACGTCAGCTTGTCACAGTTCGTCTCAATGATGCTGTTGATGATCTGGGCTGTTCTCAGATCCATTCCGAGTGAAGTATTCAGACGGACAAAGAACTGCGCGTTGACAAGAGTCTGGGAATTGCCGAGTATTGCCACAAGAACATACGGCAGTCCGAATGCAATCAGTTCCAGCAGAATGGTCTTTCTGTCTTCCGCCGGTTCCTTCTGAAGACGCGCAGCCTTGAGAACGGGTTCATTCAGCTTCCGGTCATAAAAGACAAAATACATCAGCGATACAAGACATCCGACGGAAGTCCCGAGAACAGCTGCGTAAATACCGAATATCGGCGCCATCTTCAGAACATATACGACAAACCAGCCAAGACCCAGAAGTGCAGCGACTCTGGCAAACTGTTCAATGACCTGCGAATTTGCGTACAGTCTGAGTTCCTTCATTCCCTGATAATATCCGCGGTAACTGTAAAGAATCGGCACAAGAAACAGCGCAAGAGCAAGAATGACGAATGTATTCTGCATCGCCGCAACTGCTTCCGGGGAAGCCTTGTCACCCATTCTTACCGCAGCCAGCGGACCGGAGACAAGAAGAAAAATCATGGCCATCACAAAACCGGAAACCATCAGCATTGCCGTTGAAATACGTCTGACAAGCAGCACTGTCCGGTAATCCTTCCGGTTCATGTATTTGGCAATGATCGCAGCGATCGCAAACGGCAGACCGGCCGAACAGATCTGCAGCATGACATTGTAATATGTATAGGCAGCCGAATAATAGTCAAGGTTCTGCTGACCGACAATCGACCTGAACGGCACCACATAGAAGAGACCGATCAGTTTGGTGATGAACACCCCCGCCGAAGAAGCAAGAGAACCGGCTATGAATGACTGTTTAGTACGGTCTTTCTTCGCTTCACTCATTCTTCACTTTCCTCTTCGTTTTCCTCTTCCGTATATTCCTCACCCTCATTTTCCTGAGACTCCTGAGGCAGTACGGGTTTAACCTGCAGGAACTCACGGTAGGTATCCTTGCCAGTCTTATCCTTCCATTCGATCAGCAGACGCAGATCAACCTCAGGCTGATCCGTTTCACCGCTGAGAACAATGCCCTTCACATAACCGGCATCCTTATTTACCTGGTTGGGAATCATGGAGTATTTCGTATCAAAAATACCGGAAGAAGGCATCATCTTATTCGTATCACTGTATTCAACACCGTTTTCAACAGCGATTGCCGTAATACTGTATAATGCGATCTGCGGGTCATCGATAAAAATATAATATGTATATTTCCCGTCCGGCAGTTCTGCCATCGTTGCCGTTACGGAATAGTAATCACTGCTGCTGAGAAAGGAATTTCCCGACGCTGCAGATTCATAATATGTCTTATAGGATTCATTTTTCGCTGCCGCATCATTCGTTTTCTTCAGACAGCCGGAACATGTTATAAAAATGGCAAGAACTGCCGCAAACACCTTTTTCATAGACACAGCCGGGAAGGCGCCCGGCACTCCTTTCAGATCATTTACAGCAGCAGGCCTGCCCGGTTCCTTCTGCCGGACTGTCAGAATCTGACAGTCATATGGCAAACAGCGTTGTTTGCCGGTGATGCGTTCATCACTAAAAACGATGAACAGCCGCATCTACAGAGAGGATTATACCACAGTTTTCCCTTCCTCCCTTCCCTGAATCAAAAAAGGGAAGAATCTTACGATTCTTTCCCGAACTTAATCAGATAGTAATTCTTCTTCCCTTTCTTCAGAATCGAGAACTCTCCGTCAACTGCATCACTGCGGTTCACAACCGTATCAAGCGACTGTGTCTTTTCACCATTGAGCTGAATGCTTCCCTGCTGAATCAGCTGTCTGGCATCGCGCTTTGACTTGGAAATTCCTGCCTGCAGGAGAACATCAATCAGAAGTGTTCCGTCCTCAACCATACAGCTTGCGGCATCCTTCAGACCGTCTTTGATCTCTTCCGGCGAAAGATCCATGATATTTCCCTTAAAGAATGTGTCGGTAATTCTGAGCGCTTTCTCAAGTCCCTCTTTTCCATGAACGATTTCCGTCAGTTCTTCAGCCAGAGCCTTCTGTGCTTCTCTCTTTTCCGGAGCTGCCTTCATTGCTTCTTCAAGCGCCATGATTTCTTCCGGTGAACGCAGGCTCAGACGCTTCAGGTAGTCAATCACATCCGCATCCGGTGTATTGACCCAGAACTGATAGAATTCATAGGAATTCGTCCGCTTCGGATCAAGCCAGATATTCTTTCCTTCGGACTTACCGAACTTGGAGCCGTCACTCTTTGTGATCAGCGGTGAAGTGATGCCGAATACTTTCGCGTTTTCACCTTCAGCCTTACGGATCAGTTCAATTCCGCTTGTCAGGTTGCCCCACTGATCGGAACCGCCGATCTGCAGCGCGCAGCCGTATTTCCTGTACAGGTTCAGCCAGTCAATCGACTGCAGAATCGTGTAGCTGAATTCCGTATAGGAGATTCCGGATTCAAGACGTTTCTTGATGGTGTCTTTCTGAAGCATGTAGGCAACATTGAACATCTTTCCGTAGTCACGCAGGAAGTCCAGCAGATTCATCTCACCGAGCCAGTTATTGTTGTTTTCCATGATCGCCGCATTGTCTCCCTCAAAGGAAAGGAAATGAGCGAGCTGCTTTCTGATGCATTCGGCATTCTCAAGTACTTCCTCGTGGGTGAGAAGCTTGCGCTCCGTTGTCGGTCTCGGATCCCCGATCATTCCCGTAAAACCGCCGCAGAGTGCGATTGGTGTATGTCCGGCAAGCTGATATCTGCGCAGCAGCATAATCTGCTGCAGATGCCCTACATGCAGGGAATCGGCAGTCGGATCAAAACCGCAGTAACAGACCGAAGGTGTTTTCAGTTTCTCCGCAAGACCTTGCGGATCAGTGCAGTCTTTCACAAGACCGCGCCATTTCAGTTCTTCAATAAATTCCATTCTGTCTCCTCTCAGGACGCATGCATAAATAAAGGCGTCCTCATCATCTAAGGACGCCATAAGCGCGGTACCACCTTAGTTTACGGTAAAAACCGTACCCTCATTGATTCTTTAACGCAGATCTACGTCCCGGCTTTTTGACCGGGAAGCTCCCAGGTGTATTCACTGTATTCCGTATGATCCCTTTCACCGGCCGGGATTTCTCTCTGCATTCCGGAAAACAGCTACTTCTCCTGTTCAACGCAACAAATATATTAAATTTCAGTCATCAAAAAGTCAATTCTTTGTTGTCTGACGGGGCGTAAACAGATAACTCAGTTCGATAATCTGATTCGCATATGCTTCATCCTGCAGCATCTTTGTCATGACACGCATCGATACTGCGCCAAGATCATATGACGGAATCGAAAAACTGGAAATCTGCGGCCGCATCATCGAATTGTACTTCGTATCAATTACGCAGACAACTTCCATATCATCCGGTACAGAGATACCGTTTTCCCTTGCGGCATTCACAATAGCCATGGCCTGGGAATCACGGTTGCCGATCATCAGGTCATACTTATGATCCGCGAACCATTTTGACAGGAACGCATAAGAAGTTCTTGCCTCAGCCGGTATTTCAAGGAATCCGCTGAATTCAAGTCCTTTCGCCGCAAAAGCGTCTTTCGCTCCGGCAACCATCTGGCTGCAGGAATAGCTGTTCTTTCTGTCCTGAATAATGGAGATGTTTGTCTTTCCTTCTTCAAGGTATTTGCTGGCAAGCTCAAATACGGCTTTTCTGATATCAACAAACACACTGCATATTCTGTCGCCTTTGATCTGATTGCCGATAATGACGATCGGAATATGATAGCTGGAAAGCGCTTCAAGATTATCCGTGGACATTTTGTCATTGTAGATAATGACTCCGTCCACATGACTCTTGATAATTTCTTCAATCACTGAGTTCAGATCGGAAATACCCGCTGTCAGCGTATGAAGCATGATGTTGTAATTGTAGATTTTAGCCACATCGATCAGACCGTTGATAATCTGACCAGTATAGGTAAAACTGGCCTCGGGAACGACGAGCCCGATCGTCGTACTTTTCTGCAGAGCAAGACCCTGCGCGATCGCATTGGGTTTATAACCTAGTTTATCCACGGCCGCCTGAACACGGTCTCTTGTCGGTCCTTTTACTACCGGAGAGCCGTTGATGACCCGCGAAACAGTAGCCAGGGAAACACCCGCCTCCTTGGCGACGTCATAGATTGTTACACGCTTCATTCAGTATTTCCCTCCTTCGCAACCGTTATTCTTCCGTTGTTTCCTCTTCAGCAGGTTCCTGAGCATTTGCTTCGGCTGCGAGAGAATCCTCAGGCGCAGGCATTCCCGCTTCTGCTTCTTCAGCAGCGCTTTCTGCCGGTTCCACGATGTTTTCCTTCAGTTTCTCGGCTTCTTCGATTGCCGCAGCTGCCGCATCTTCCGCTTCGATGTCTTCCTCTGACTGATCAGTGCGTCCGAACATGTTCATGACCGCATCAGCCGCTTTTTTGGCTGTCTCGCTGACAGTGCTGACAACTGTATCAACCGTCTTCTTTACCTCGGGCTTATTCAGGAATTCATCAGCTGTCTGCGTCACTTTTTTCGTTCCGTCACTGATTGACTTTCCCGCCTCATCCGCGTACTTTTTGACCATGTCAATAGCCGCAGCCGCTTTTTCACGGAAATCGGCAGTCTTCGGATCAGATGTGATCTCATCGACTTTGGCCTTAACGTTATCGGCAGCGCTGACCGCATTTTCCTTAATGAAATCAACCGTCTTCTTCAGCTCGGGATTCTCAAGGAGTTTGGATGTTCCCTCTTTGATCGCTTCGATGGAATCATTCACGAATTCTTCGGCTTTCTTCGCGATGTCACCTTCATCATCTTTCTTTTCCGCATGGATGAATTCGGGGATTTCCGCTTCTCCTTCTTCATCTTCATCGGGTTCCGCTTCCGTCAGTCCCTGGATCTTCTTTTTCAGATCCGCAACTGTTTTTTCGATGGAATCGATCGGCTCATTGCTGTCGCTGAAATCGATTTCCTTCTTTTCTTCCTTAACCTCTTCCGTTACTTCATCAATAATCTTGTTTTCCTCACTCATTTACTTCTCCTTCCGGGGCCGCTGCAGTTTCCAGGGACCCTGTTTTTTCCTGAATCAGTTCTTTAATTCCGTTCATATTCTCCACTGCAAAGTCCGCAGCCTTGCCGAATGCCTCGGCTGTCTTGTCATGTACCTTATCAAGCGAATGGGAATATTTAACTGCCGTATCAAGCGGAGCCTGTACCTTTTCAATACTCTTGTCCACAAGACGCAGAGTCGGATCAAGCCCCTTGATTGTGTTTGTCAGACTCTCGATCAAAGCCCAGCATTTTTTCAGCATGATACACAGAAAAACCAATGCGACAGCACCAAGAATCGGAACCAGCTGGCCTGAAACATTTGCCAGTGCGGTTAATAATTCATCCATATAAAGAAATCTCCTTCTCAATACGATTATATTTCAATTAATCAGGCGTTTCAAGAAAGAATGAAAGTGCTTTCAAAACGTTTTCACCGCTTACATTGAGAACCGGTCAATACACTGTCGATAAAAAAGGAGCAGTTATACCGCTCCCTGATCTGTTGTTTACTGAAGGGCTTTCTTGACAAGTTCTGCCAGTCCGTAGATATCCTTGCTGGACATGAACAGGAACACCGCAGGACTCTCTTTTGCCAGCTCCGCAGCCCCTGCCGCATCTTCACTGAGAATATGAGAATCCGGAATCATCTTCTGCAGATATGTGATATCGATATCCGTACCGTCCTGCTTGTCATCAATACTCGTAAAATCACAGAGATAGATTTCATCGGCCTTCATCAGCTGATCCCTGAAGTCTTCCGCAAAATACAGCACCCTGCTTGCCCGGTGAGGTTTGAAAATGGCAACAAGCTTCTTTCCCGGGAATCTCTGACGCGCCGCATCAATCGTGACACCGACTTCCGTCGGATGATGGGCATAATCATCAACGTAGATATTTTCTCCGTGATATTCGATGACAAATCTTCTCTTTACGCCGGAGAATGCCGAAAGACCGTTTTCGATCAGTTCTGCCGGGATGCCTTCAAGAATTCCGATACCGATAACAGCCAGGCTGTTCAGCAGAAGATGTCTGCCGACAAGAGGAATTGAGAAATGGGCATAGAACTCACCTTTATACATGACATCAAAATCCATGCCGTCAGATCTTTCCTGCAGATTCACTGCCTGCAGATCATTTTTATCGCCCATACCGTACCAGATCACAGGCCTGGTGATATTCATTCTGCGCGCTTCCGGGTCATCGCCCCAGATCACGAGCGCTTTGCTGACATGTTCGGAGAATTCCTCATAGGAATGACGGTAATCATCCTCATCCTTAAAGTAATCCACATGATCGATATCGACGTTTGTGATAATCGCATACTCGGGATAATACGCAAGGAAATGCCGGCGGAATTCATCTGACTCCAGACAGAAATATTCCGTATCCTTTTCAAGATGTCCCGTTCCGTCACCGATCAGCCATCCGGTTTTGCCGAATTCCTTCATCACTGAGGACAGCAGTCCGGTTGTCGTTGTTTTGCCGTGACTGCCGGCAACAGAGATCAGTCTGTAAGACCTGAGAAACTCACCGAGAAATTCATGGTATCTCGCGCATACACAGGTGGCGTTGCTGCGGGCAGCGATCACTTCCGGAAAATCCTCCAGAAATGCATTGCCGATAATCACATTCATACCATCCTGAATATTGTCCGGCGAAAACGGATAAATCGGTATGCCGCGCTCACGCAGACCTTCTTCGGTAAAGAAGTGCTTTTCCAGATCACTTCCGCTGACTTCGTGACCGATGTCATGAAGCATACAAGCAAGAGAGGACATTCCTGTCCCCTTGATTCCTATGAAATAGTATTTCATTCAGCGTTATCCTTGACAGATCTCTGAACGATCTTCTCATCAGGATAGTCATCCTCTTCCCCGAACGTCAGATCGGGAAACAGAGGAGCGGATTCTTCGTTGATCTCTCTTCTTTCATCAGTGAATTCGTCATCTCTGATCTTCAGAATATCATCGAGCGAGAATTCCGGAATGTCATCTTCGGCTGCAGTCTTTTCCGGTGTCACTGTCATCTGTTCGATCACACTGGTTTCCTCAACTGTCTTCTGGATTGTCAGCGGACTTTCATCCGGATTGGCACCGTACATCGGAGATATAATCGGAGAAACGTTCTTATCCATCTTGGAGCGTTCTTTTTCCGTAATCTTTGATGTTGTTGTCTTCAGGGCATTCATATCCTTTTCGTCAACACCGAAAATCGGACTGATGACCGGCTGGAACTGATAGCTGGGTCTTGTCCGTTCTTCCTTGCGGACGGGTTTTGCCGGTTTGCTGGTCTTTGCCTGAGGTTTTTTCACTGCCGGTTTCGGCTCAGCAGGTTTTTCCTCATCCAGCTTGATGGATCCGATCGAAGATGCCGGTTTTGTTTCTTCAGCTGCCGGTTCAGGCTGCTTGAAGACAGACTCATTTTTCTTCTTCTGCGGACGTGTCTGTTCAATCGGCACAGACTGTGTGACATCAATTCTCTGCATGCCGGTAGGCTTTGTTTCCTGAACAGCAGGTGTTGTATCAAAAGCCGGAACAGGCTTTGCCGCTGCAGCAGGCTTCGAAGCTAGTTTCGTTTCTGCCGTCTCTTCTAATTCATCTTCATCATCAATGATGTCATCATCATCTTCTTCGAACAGCAGATTCTGTATTTTCTTAAGCATAGACATTCCCTTTCCTGAGTAACACACTCATTTTATTCTATTTATCAAAAGTTGTTAAGAACAACATATTTCCGTCTTTATTCTTCGGAAGCGGATTCTGAATCTTCCTCAGGGGCTTCATCCGTTTCGATCTGCGTATAGTATTCCTGACTGTCATCCGTATACTCGCCGACACCTGTTCCCGCTGTACCGGAATCCACAAACAGATCTTCAATCGTACCGCTTTCAGGCGCAATATCCTCAAACAGCTTTACTGCCTTACCGGTATAGCTGATTGCCTCATCATAAGCATATTCGGCCAGAATCGCATCGGGATTCACCCTTGCGCTGCGGGCAATCCGCATCATCTCCGCAGCCATTTCCGGCGCTTTATTCGCATCACAGAAACCGCAGAAGTCAAAGTAGGCAGTATGCATGATGACGGCATCTGTCCTGCCGGCAGAGCAGATCCTGATCTCATAGGGAAGCTCGGTCCCCTCAGCGTCGGTATATGTACCTTCGGATGACGCGATGGTTTGTGAAGCATCAATGGCATCTTTGCCAAGCAGAATCCCGCTGCCCTTCTTTTCACTGATCACCGAAACGATATTCAGGTTCATGACGAACTTGTTTCCGTCGAGCTCAAATGTATTGCTTGTCTGATCAGCGTCCATCCTTCCGACAGAAGGCTGCAGATAATAGGAATAATAATTCTTACTGTAATTTGTGTAATTGATCTCGGTTTCCGCTGCATCTGCCAGTTTATCATTCAGCCTGGTCTGCATGTCATCCGTGATCCGGCTGCAGCCGAACAGCAGCAAAACCGGAATCAAAGCCAATTTCTGTTTCATTCTGACTGCCTCCGTCAGCTATTCTACCATATCTTCATCCTTTATGCATGGAACCGCACAGAGCTGATAGATCGGCTGGCCAAGTTCCATAAAACGGTTTTCATATTCCGTCACCGCATCTTCGGGATGAGGTTTGCGGCGGTAGTCTACCGAAAACTCCGTAAAGGTGAATCCGTTCTGCAGAAAATACAGCACCGAGTCCTCAAAGAGATCTTTGTTGTCTGTCTTCATCCGGATCATGCCGCCCTTTTTCAGCAGGCGTCTGTATACTGCCAGAAATGAAGCACTGCTGAGACGTCTTTTATGATAGTGCTTTTTCGGCCAGGGATCGGAGAAATTCAGATGAATCACATCAATCTCCTGTTCGCCGAACCATTCCTCAACATGTTCCGCATCACCGGCAATCATTCTCCGGTTGGAAAGATCTGTTCCTTCCTCAACTGCTTTTCTTGCCGCAACCGCAGCGACACTTCTGTCTTTTTCAATGCCTACCCATGCTTCATCCGGATACATGACCGCCATGTGGTTCAGGTAATCGCCTTTTCCCGTACCGATTTCCACATGAAGTATGTTTCCTTTGATATTTTCAAGCCATCTGCCGCGCCATTCCTCCGGTTTAGTGAGAACATAGTCGGCATGTGCCTCAAGCCATGGTTCAGCCCATTTCTTTTTTCTCATTCTCATCGTATCACCACCTGTCAAAGATTCATGACTGCAGGATGAGGAATCTTAATCAGAATCCTCCCACCTGAATCGAATCATCGTACTCATTGATCTTACCGACATACCTGTCATATACTTCCTGATACCCCGGCAGAATCGAATCATCCAGCATGGAGAACGGATAAACATGAATCTGCCGCTTGTTTGCATTGTAATACGTATACATCAGATCCGCTCTGGGATTTTCAACAGATACTTCAGTTACGGTACTGCCGTTTTCCTCTTTTACCGTCTTATTGATATCCACCGCGCCGTACATGCCGATCAGATTCTCTTCATTGTTCTGCGCGCTGATCATATTCCCCATTGCATAATAGACGATACAGTTGTCAACCCACTCCACAGGCTGAATGACATGAGGATGATTGCCGATAATGATATCCGCACCTGCTTCCGCAAGACGGGCAGACATCTCTCTTTGTTCGTCATTTGCCTCCATGGAATACTCTGTTCCCCAGTGCATTGCGACAATCACAACATCCGCCATGGAATCCGCCTGAGCGACTCTTTCATAAAGTTCTTCTTTCCTGCCGTCATAGCAGTTGACCAGATATTCCATTCCCGAAGGAGTCTCAAGACCGTTCATCCCGTAGGTGTAATTGATCATCGTATACGTAATGCCGTTGATTTCCGAGACGGGAATCTTCTCCTGATCTTCCCAGGAAAGATACGTTCCGGCGCTCATGACATTTTCCTTTGTATTCCAGTATTCAACCGAACGTTCAATGCCGGTCGTCCCCTGATCAAGCGTATGATTTGTTGCGGTTGAAACAAGGTTGAATCCCTTCGAAACCATATAGTCGCCGAACTCCTGCGGACTGTTGAATACAGGATAGCTCGAAAGACCCAGTTCGGTTCCTCCGAGGATCGTTTCCTGATTATAGTACTTCAGATCAAATCCCGATGCGACAGCGCAGATGTCATCAAGCTGCTTGGCAAAATCAAATGTGCCGTCCCCGTTGTCGGCATCACGGTAAACCGAATCGTGGATCAGCGCATCCCCGGTAAAAAACAGAGTTGCATGATATTCCTGTGTCTCCGGTTCTTCGGATTCAGCCGGCTGTTCCTCTTTCGGGGTCTCTTCCGCAGACTGTTCCGTCTCTTCGGAAACGGCTGCGGATTCCGTCTTTTCTTCCGCTGATGAACCGCGGAATAAGGATATTCCTTTCCAGATACCAAAACAAAGCAGTACTGCAGCTGCCGCATACAGAAATATGACGATTCCCTTTCTGAGACGTTTTTTTCTTTTTCCTGCCATATCAACACCGCCGGTCAGGCTGTCCCGGCCCTCCTTTCGGATCATCACAGATCTTTAAGATCAGCCTGTAAAGCTGTTACCGGGTTTCCCGGTAACCACATACATCAGAAATCATACCATAATATGATTTCTTTACATCGCAAAAAAGAAAACAGCCTGCGCTGTTTTCTGACTTATTCAGCTGATTTCTTCCGGAAGACACGGCGTTCCACATTTGCGGAATCTGTCGTCTTCTTTCTGTCACCTGTCTTTGAGCGGGGCTGCTTCTTGGGCTCGACATATCCTTCAGGCTTCTCAATGCATTCCTTTGCACTGACCTTGACCTTGCCGGATTCATCAATACTGATGACCTTGACCTTGACTGTATCACCCTTATGCAGAACATCTGCGATATTGGGAACTCTCTCCCATGACAGCTGTGATACATGGAGCAGTGCATCTGTTCCCGCAAACAGTGTTACGAAAGCAAATGATTCTCTGACTTCGCTGACAACCGCATCATAGACTTCACCGACTTTAGCCTCACGGATCAGGTTCTCAATCATGGTCTTAGCCTTGTTGATGGCCTCACGGTCCGTATGGTAGATGATGCATCTTCCGTCATCATCAATGTCGATCTTGACATTGTCGCATTCCTCGATGATCTTATCGATCTGTTCGCCACCCTTGCCGATGACGATTCTGATCTTGTCAACGGGAATCATCATATGATCCATCTTAGGCGCATACTTGGATACTTCAGGTCTCGGTTCGCTGATTGCCTTCTCCATGTTGTCGAGGATTTCCATTCTTCCCTTGTGCGCCTGAGCAAGTGCCTCACGCAGGATTTCCTGACTGATGCCGGTAACCTTGATATCCATCTGCAGAGCAGTGATACCGTTTCTTGTGCCTGCAACCTTGAAGTCCATGTCGCCATAGTGGTCTTCCATACCCTGAATATCCGTCAGGATGGAATATGTATCGCCGACCGTAATCAGACCCATTGCCACACCGGCAACCATTGCCTTGATCGGAACACCGGCTGCCATCAGTGACATTGTTCCGGCACAGATACTTGCCTGGGAAGAAGAACCGTTGGATTCAAGAACCTCCGCGCTTGTTCTGATTGCATACGGGAATTCGTCAACTGTCGGCAGAACCTGCAGAAGCGCTCTTTCACCAAGTGCTCCGTGACCGATCTCACGTCTGCCGGGAGATCCCATACGTCCGACTTCACCGACGGAGAACGGCGGGAAGTTATACTGATGCATGAATCTCTTTTCCGTAACTGTTGTCAGATCATCGATGATCTGCGCCTCACTCAGCGCGCCGAGTGTCGTAACGGACAGGACCTGTGTCTCACCTCTTGTAAACATGGCGGAACCATGCGCTCTGGGCAGAAGATCAACCTGTGAGTCAAGCGGTCTCAGTTCATCAAGTCCTCTTCCGTCCGGTCTGATCTTGTCTTCCGAGATCAGTCTTCTGACTTCGGCAGCTTCAATCTCGACACAGTACTCATGCGCCTGCTTGACTGCTTTTTCAAGGGCAGCGTCATTTTCCCAGTCCATATCGGCAACCGCGTCTTCCATTTCCGCGATCAGATCATCAATTGTTCCGTATCTTTCCAGCTTGCCCTTGATGGAAACTGCCTCACGGATTCTCTCAGCGCCTGTTTCATCAATGTACTTGCGGATAACGGGATTGATCTCGTAAAGAACAATCTCCATCTTTTCCTTCGCGCATGCCGCAATGACTTCTTCCTGAATCGCGCAGAGCTCTTTGATTGCGTCGTGACCGATCTGCAGTGCCGTAAGCATATCTTCTTCCGTCACTTCCTTCGCACCGGCTTCGACCATATTAATTGCCTCTTTTGTGCCGGCAACGGTCAGATTCAGATCTGCCCTGTCACTCTGCTCAACAGTAGGATTGATCACATATTCGCCATCCACTCTGGCAACGATGACGCCCGCAACCGGTCCGTTGAACGGAATGTCGGAAACACACAGCGCCAGTGATGAACCGAACAGTGAAGCCATTTCACTGCTGCAGTCCGGATCAACCGAGAATACGGTATTGACGACCTGAACTTCGTTTCTGAATCCTTCCGCAAACAGCGGACGAATCGGACGGTCAATCAGTCTTGCCGTCAGAGTCGCATGTTCACTCGGTCTGCCCTCTCTTCTGAGGAAGCCGCCGGGAATCTTGCCTGCAGCGTACATCTTTTCCTGATACAGTACTGTCAGCGGAAAGAAATCCGTGTCCTTGGCCTGGTTGCTTGCCGTTGCGGCGGAAAGAACTACCGTATCATCATAGCGGATCAATACGGACCCGCCGGCCTGTTTTGCAATTTCGCCGTTTTCCACAGTCAGAGTGCGTCCGTGGAAATCCCAGCTTTTCGTATACTTTTCCATATTTCTTTTATTACCTCGTTCAATATTTCACTTCGTCAAAAATTTCAACGTACCTATTCTACAACATTCGCCTTTTGAATACAAAGATAATTGAACTTTACCGCATATAAAAACATGATCCTGCCGGATCATGTCATCTTACTGATTTAAATCAGGATTCTGTTTTCCACAGACCGTGAAGATTGCAGAATTCATAGACTGCCTTCACAGGCTCTTCGGAATAGAAATCCGCACAGGGCTTGTCACCCGGCTGCAGATATTCGATTCTGAATCCCTTTTCTGTCTGCAGAGCGATGAATTCAATATAGTGAGCCTCAAGCATCGGATGATCAACACTGCCTACATTGACACTCAGCTTGTTTCCCTCTCTTGTAACGACCGGTACATGCTTTTCAGCAGCGCCGTCTGTCGTGTTCGCCGTCAGTTCCTTCATCTCTTCACCACAGCACATTGTCGGGCAGCCGTGCTCATGAATCATAACAAACATCTTCTTGCATTTGTCACAGCGGAAAAATCTTAAGTCCTTCATATTTAAAGACCTCCTCTTAGCTTCAGTATGATTGATTTTCCGATAATTTTCAATCAATTCGGTCTTTTCTTTCCGGCTCAGATGCTTGATGCGCCATTCTTCCTTAAGTGCTTCGTTTTTTGTTTCAAACGAAGCACAATAGACAACCCGCAGAGGATGATGACTCCGGGTATACCTGGCTCCTTTTCCGCTTTGATGAGCTGCCAGTCTTTTTCCGGGATCCGTTGTCCAGCCGGTATAGTACGAACCGTTCTCACATTCGAGGATATATACATAATTCATCATTCCACGCTCTTCAGGCTTTCCACCATTTTAATCCGGTCAAGCCGGGATGCCATCATATGATTGACAATGATTCCGAAAAGAACCGTCAGCGCACCGGAAATCAGATAACTCATCGGCAGTACGTCACGGCCGAACATGATATAGTCCATTTCAACCGTACGCATGATGAAATGGTGAAGCAGTGTTCCCAGCGGCATCCCGCAGAACGTGCCGATCAGCGTCAGGATATTGTTTTCCTTATATATGTAGTTTCTGACTTCACCGCGGCGGAAGCCGAGTACTTTCAGCGTTGCGATTTCCCGCTGTCTTTCACTGATGTTCACATTGATGAGATTGCCGAGAACAACAGCCGCAAGGGACATGGAGGATATGATCAGTGTCCATACGATAATATCCAGACTTTTGACCATGGTATTGAAATTGTTCAGAACGGTATCGAAGAACTCGATTGAATCCACGCCGTCCGCAGCCGCGATTCTCTCCTGAATGTTTTCCGGAGCATCTTCCGCAAGCCGGATATGAATACACGTGCGTGAGAGCGGTCTTGTGCTCAGCGTCCGGTAGTATTCCTCACTCATCAGAACATAGTGACGGATATACATTTCCATCACGGCAGCCACTCTGACCTCATGGATCACGCCGTCCTCATCTTCCATACGGAATGTGTCTCCGACACCGACACCGAGGTTTTCCGCCAGCTTCTCATTGATCATGACACCGTCGGATGAGACGGACAGCGGCTCTTTGCCGATTCTTGTGCGCAGGCTGAACTCTTCATTGGCGACGGAAGGATCACTGTAGACAAGCACGGTCATCGTTTCCGAAAGCGCGCCGCTGCCGTAACCTTTTGCCGTGTAGGTATATGAGCGGTAAAGATTCTCAATGCCTTCCATTGCCGAAAGGTTATCCGTCACTGAACGGACCTCCTCTTCCGGCGCATCCTTTGACAATACTGCCGTACCGTCAAAGCGGTAGATATCATAGAACTGTATGTCAACCATGGAGTTGATCGAATCACGTATACCGTAGCCTGTCAGCAGCAGCGCCGTACAGCCGGCCACTCCGGCAACGGTCATGATAAAACGGCTGCGGTAGCGGAAGATATTCCGGAGTGTGACTTTCCAGGTAAAGGAGAGTCTGTTCCAGATCAACCCGATCTTTTCCAGAAACATGCTGCGGCCGAGTTTGGGCGCTTTCGGTCTGAGAAGCTGAGACGGCACTTCCGTCAGATCACTTCCGCAGGCTGCCCATGTGGCTGCGAGCATTGCCGCAAGAAAAGCAGCTGCAGTAATGCCGATCAGTTTCCAGGGTATCGTCATTCTGACCGGCGGCAGTATATACATCATCCGCCACGTATGATAAATGATGATCGGAAAAGACAGCATACCGGCAATTGTGCCGACGATTTCACCGAGTACGGTCGCCGAGCCGGCATAGATCAGATACTTTGAAGCACACTGCATTTTCGTATAGCCGAGTGCCCGCAGAATACCGATCTCCCCTCTTTGTTCATCAACCATACGGGTCATTGTCGTCAGACAGACAAGTGCTGCGACAAGGATGAAGAATACGGGGAATACCCTTCCGATTGAAGCCATCTGGTCGATTGTTCCGTCATAGGTCGCGCTCGCATAATGTGATTTCCGGTCAAGCACCGTCCATTTGTTCGGCTCCAGTTCATCGATTTCCTTACGGGCATCGCTTAGTTCTGCCCATGCTTCATCAAGTTCCTCACGGCCTTCCCGGCGGGCGTCTTCCAGTTCTGCTTTTCCGTCTGCCAGCTCCTTTTCACCGTCTTTGAGCTTTTCCTCATTTTCCGCGATTTCCATCCACCCTTCACGGATCTGATCCTGCGCCTTTGCAATTTCCTCAAGAAGCTGCTTCATTCCTTCTTCTGCCTGACGGCGCGCATCTTTGATCTGTTCTTCGCCATCCGCAATCAGATTGTCAGCTTCATCCAGTTCGGCAAGAGCCGCAAGAACCTCTTTCTGCTTCTGCGACAGATCTTCTTTCTGTTTCAGCAAAGCCGCAGCAGCTTCCGCCGGTGTTTTGTATCCGAGCTGTTCAGCCGCATCCAGAATTTCCTGTTTCCGGCTTTCCAGTCCGGCTTTCTGATCCGCCAGCTCCTGCTTTTTTTCAGCGGCTGCCTGAAGCAGATCCGCCAGATCATCATCACCGGAAAGCCCAAACTGTTCCGCTGTTTCCTTCAGTTCAGGTGACAATCCGGAAAGATCGGATATCAGAGCATCATCGCCCAGATATTTCATCTGTTCCTGCATTGCCGCAAGTTCCGCCAGTCCCTCTGAGACCATGCGGATTCCCTCTTCAAGCTGATTATATCCGTTCAGCGCTGCTGATAATGATTCTTCATTTTCACGCAGAGTCTGCAGAAGTCCCTCTGTTTCACTCTTTTTTGCGGCAAGTTCTTCAGCCTGTATATTCAGAGCATTAAGCGCTTCCTGCGGTGAAGAGAAGCCCATCTGTGAAAGACCGTTCAGTATTTCTTCCTTTTTTGCCTGCAGTTCCTCTTTCTGCCCCTGAAGTTCCATACACGTTGTCTGAAGATATTCCCTCAGCTGAACGACGGTGTTTTCGCCTGTAAGACCGGCACCGGAAATCACTTCAGCCAGGGAAGGATCTGCTTCAATGAGTATTTCAAGAGGTGTTTCTTCAGGCAGATCACTGAATGAGGCCGCAAGTCCTTCCGTACGGTTCATTGCATCTTCAATTGCCCGCAGTGTATCGTCATACTGATCCAGAAAGGCAGCGGACTGCTGTATTGAGGCAATGGTGCCGTTCAGTGTTTCCTCAGCTTCACTGATGGCGGAAAGACCATCCTCCGCTTCGGTAATGCCTGACTGCAGAGCGATTAAGGCATCCGTGAGTTCCTGTTTCTGATCATCCGAAGTGAATCCCTGTGCCTTCAGTGTTTCCTTCAAATCCTTCAGTCTTCCTTCAAGCTCTTCCTTCTGCCCGGAGAGTCTCTCAGTCCCGGTGATGACTGTATCCTTCAGATCCCTGACCGTGGCATCATCCGCCAGTGACAAAGCATCCACCGCCGCCTTAAGTTCCGGCATCTCTGAAAGAAGACCGCTCAGAGGCGACTCATCGGCATATTTCCCCAGCTGTTCTTCCAGTGTATTCAGTGAAGAGAGCGCATCATCAATCTGACCGATTCCGTCATTGATCTGGTCCAGTCCTTCCTGTGCTGCCAGAAGCTGCTCAGCCGCGCGGTCAATCTGTTCTCTTCCCGTTTTGATCTGGGCCAGTCCGTCCTCTGCTTCTTTTCTTCCCTGTTCTGCTTTTTTCTTCTGCTCCTGCAGTTCTTTTTCATTCTGATCAATCAGATCCAGAGCATCCTGAATCTTCTGTTTCTCTTCTTCCTCTGTTTCCGCCAGTTCGCGTTCGGCATCATTCAGCTCTTTTTTTCCGTCTTCGATCTGCTCTCTGCCATCTTTCAGTTCGTCTTCAGCGTCCTGAATCTTCTGCTCGGCATCCGCGATTTCGGTTTCATACGTTTCTTTTCCGTCAAGATATTCCGCAAGACCATCAGCGTATTCCTGTTCTGCCTCGTCTTTGATCTTCCGGTACCGTCTGTCCTTCAGTGTTTCGGCAATCTCTTCGATCCGTTCCTTATTCTCTGCCGCATAATCATCATAATCATCAGAGAAGGAGTCGAGCTGTGCCGCATCCTTAAGAAGAATATTCAGTTCCGTATAGTAATCAATATCAAACGCTTCAGCCGGAATATAAAGATAGGTTTCGATATACCGGTTGGAAAGCGTGCTGTTTTCCTTTGTCTCATTCAGATAGAGCGGTGTATCAATCATACCGACGACTGTCACTTCATCGTATTTCAGATTCTCGTTCTTCGTGCCTTCCGCTGTCTGCAGACGGACCTTCGTACCGATCTGAAACCCCTGCTGCAGATCAGAACCGCTTTCGGAAAGAACTTCATCAGGCCTCTCCGGCATTCTTCCTTCCTTTAAGACAAACCGGTTGATCTTCTGACTTTCGCTGTAGCCGTGAACACGCGTCACACAGATATCCTTCCCGCTGGATGCCATCACATCGGTAAACCACGTTCCTTCCGCTTCAGCAACATTTTCAATCTGCCGCACAGCTTCAACATCATCGTCATCAAACCCGTAATCCGAATAGATCGTAATATCCTTCAGCCCCGTCTGATCGTTATATACATCGACACTTTCATCCATGATCGAAGCACTGCTGGAAACACCCACGAAAAAAGCGACACCAAGTGCCACAATTGCAGATATGGACAGAAACCTGCCCTTTGTTTCCCTGATCAGCCGCAAAATACTGACGAATAGTTTCTTCGGCATGGTCACCACTCTATCTCATCCACATCGGCCGGATGCGGATTCTTTTCTTCAGAAATGATCTTTCCGCTCTTTACCCTCAGCACCTTGTCTCCCATCGGACATAAAGCGAGATTATGGGTAATGATCACAACTGTCATTCCCATAGACCGTGAAGTATCCTGAAGCAGTTTCAGAATCTGCTTGCCTGTCACATAATCAAGCGCGCCCGTCGGTTCATCGCACAGAAGCAGTTTCGGATTTTTCGCAAGTGCCCTGGCAATCGCAACTCTCTGCTGTTCACCGCCGGACAGCTGTGAAGGAAAATTATTCTTGCGGTCCTTCAGACCAACCTGATCCAGTACAAGACTGCAGTCAAGCGGATCATGACATATTTCAGCCGCCAGTTCGACATTTTCCAACGCGGTAAGATTCTGAACGAGATTGTAAAACTGGAACACAAAGCCGATATCAAAACGCCGGTAATCCGTCAGCTCACGCTCATTCAGTGAATTGATCTGTCTGCCGTCCACCGTGATCTTGCCGGAAGTAGCCGTATCCATTCCGCCGAGGATATTGAGAATCGTACTCTTGCCTGCGCCGCTGGCGCCTGCCACAATCACAAACTCACCCTTTTCAACGGAAAAGGAAACCCCTGACAAAGCATGAATATCCACTTCGCCGACATGATATGTTTTAGTTACGTCTTCAAATGAAATATAGCTCATACTGTTCTCTCGGATACCGAAATGATACTCAAAAAAGCATTTGAATACAATAAAGCCAATAAAAAACAGGGACCTGAATCCCTGTATTTCCGAAATCTTATTTTCTCAGACCGAGCTTCTGAACAAGATCACGATAACGGTTTACATCTTCTTTCTTCAGATACTCCATGAGCTTCTTTCTGCGTCCTACCATCTTCAGCAGACCGCGGTTGGAAGAGTAATCCTTCTTGTTCGCCTTCATGTGTTCAGTCAGTCTGTTGATCTGCTCTGTCAGAAGAGCGACCTGAATTTCAACAGATCCCGTGTCGTTTGCGGAACGGCCGAATTTAGCGGTCAGTTCAGCTTTCTTTTCCTTGCTTAACATTTCTTTTTCCTCATCTTTCTTTTGACCTGATGAACCGAGCAGACCGGCGAGGATCCGGAAAACCCAGTCCAAAAGCTTAATTACTTTACCACAATATTTTCTTAAGAGCAAGCTTTACAGCGCCCGGATCAGATCGAACAGCGTTACCGCAAGACGCAGACCGGCAAGGATCATTCCGGCCATCGCCCCATAATAGTCTCTGCCCTTTTTTTCCTTGAGACGGCGGTAGCCGATAACACCGAGCACCATTGCAATCATTGCCAGGATTCCCATATAGTCAAACAGCCAGCTCATGACAGCAATCGCGGCACTGTACAGACAGAACATTGAATTGACAATACCCGTTGTACGGTTTTTCTTCTTTTCTTCCTTTTCCTGTTCACGGCGGATGATCTCGTTTCTTTCTTCCTCCATCTCGATTGAACGCTGTGTGCGCGGCTTATTCTTGCTTTTCTTCATTTTCTGCATAACAGTAATTCTCCAACGACAGTGATTTTATCAAAATCAGATGATCAGTACAATGTTATCCGTCCAGAAACTCGACGAGTATTTCATTCAGAATCTCAAAACCGCGGTCAGTGGCGCGAAGATAACCGTCGTGTTCCTCCAGCATCTTCTGTTCCTTCATCTTTGCCAAAGCCCTGCCGAAACGCGCTTCAGCCGGTTCACCAAACCGCTCTTTGTAGAGATTCAGATCCATTCCCCGCTTCAGGCGCAGCCCCATCATGATCATTTCGAACTTTTCATCATCCGGTAAAAGATCGGTATACTCCACAGCTGAAGGATCTTCAATATACTGCCTCAAAGAACGGGTATGATCATATCTCCGGTGATTTTCCTTCCCGCTTGCACCGCAGGAAATCCCGTAAAAATCCATATAGTTCCAATATGCGGAGTTATGTACCGATTCCTTCTGCGGAAGACAGAAATTGGCGGTTTCATACTGATGATAACCATGTTCTGCCAGTATTCTGACGGCAGCCTCATACATATCCGCTTCCGTATCATCATCCAGATGTTCGTATCCTTTTCTGTGGAAAACGGTGTTTTCCTCAATGGTCAGTGAATAAAGCGAAAGATGAGAGGGATTCAGGCGGACTGCTTCTTCGAGTGACGAACAAAAAGTATCCATCGTCTGCTGCGGCAGTGAATACATCAGATCGAGTGAAATGTTGTCTATGCCGTGATTACGGAGTATTTCCACGGTACGGACAGTATCCGCCATCGTATGTCGTCTTCCGAGCAGACGCAGAAGATGTTCATCCCCCGTCTGCATTCCCACACTTGCCCGGTTAACCCTGTGCCGGCGAAGAATTACGGCTTTTTCGTCCGTCAGTGTTTCGGGATTGATCTCAGCCGTATATTCAATACAGGACTGACTGTACGGATCAATCAGCGTAAGAAGTCTGTCCAGCTGTCCGACATTCAGGGCAGTCGGTGTACCGCCGCCGATATAAACAGTCAGAAGATCCTTCCGGATCTTCTTTTCAGTGATTTCCTTTGCCACAGCCGCAAGCCAGCGGTCCGCTGCCTCTTCCCGGTAAACGGTGTGACAGAAATCACAGTATCCGCAGACGGAACGGCAGAACGACACATGGAGATACAGATAATACGGCTTCTCACTTCCGTTTGTCATCATTCATTGACAGAACCGACATGAACGCTTCCTGCGGTATCGCAACCGAGCCGACTGCCTTCATGCGTTTCTTTCCTTCCTTCTGTTTCTCAAGAAGTTTTTTCTTACGGGAAATATCACCGCCGTAGCACTTCGCAAGCACGTTTTTCCGCAGTGATTTGATATTCGTACGGGCAATGACCTTGCCGCCGATCGCGGCCTGAACCGGAATCTCAAACTGCTGTTTGGGAATCAGTTCCTTCAGCTTTACGGTGATCGTACTGCCTCTCTGATATGCCTCGGAGCGGTGAATAATCACGGAGAGCGCATCAACCGGTTCGCCGTTCAGCAGGATATCCATACGCACCAGGTCTTCCCGCCGGTAGCCGATCAGTTCATAATCCAGTGAGGCATATCCTTTCGTACAGGATTTCAGCCGGTCAAAGAAATCGAAGATGATTTCGGAAAGCGGTATTTCATAGACAATGGAATTTCTTCCCGTATCGATGACTTCCATTTCCTTATAGATTCCCCGCTTGTTCTGACAAAGGTCCATAACAGCCCCGATATAGGCATCCGGCACCATGATCGAAGCGCGTACATACGGTTCTTCGACATAGTCAATTCTGACAGCGTCAGGCATCTTAGCCGGGTTGTCGATCTCCAGCATCGTTCCGTCGGTCAGATAGACATGATAAATGACTGAAGGCGCCGTGCAGATCAGATCAAGGTTATATTCTCTTTCCAGTCTTTCCTGGATGACATCCATATGCAGCATGCCGAGAAAACCGCAGCGGAAGCCGAAGCCGAGAGCCTGGGATGTTTCCGGTTCATACTGCAGGGATGCGTCATTCAGCTGAAGCTTGTCAAGCGCATCACGCAGATCTTCATACTTATCCGCATCAGACGGATACAGACCGCAGTAAACCATCGGATTCATCTTCCGATAACCGGCAAGCGGTTTTTCAGCCGGACGATCCGAGCTGGTCAGCGTATCACCGACTCTGACATCCTGTATTGATTTGATACTGCCGGCAATCCAGCCGACATCCCCGCACATCAGCGTATTCACACGGATCTCTCCGGGGTTGCGGATACCTGCTTCAAGCACTTCATATTCAGCGCCGGTTGCCATGAATCTCACCTTGTCACCGACCTTCAGACTTCCTTCCCGGACTCTCACCAGGGCAATGACACCACGGTAGGGATCATAGAACGAGTCAAAGACCAGCGCCTGCAGCGGCGCATCCGGATCACCGGAGGGAGCCGGAATCTTTGTGACGATCTGTTCCAGCACTTCATGGACATTCTGACCTGTCCTTGCGCTGATCAAAGGCGCATCGGAGCAGTCAAGCCCGATGATGTCCTCAATCTCACGCTTTGTGACATCAGGCTGGGCATTATTCATATCAACCTTGTTGATGACGGGAATGATTTCAAGATCATTGTCAAGCGCAAGATATGTATTCGCAAGTGTCTGCGCCTGAACACCCTGTGTACTGTCAACGACGAGAACCGCCCCTTCACAGGCAGCCAGAGAACGTGATACTTCGTAGGAGAAGTCCACGTGACCCGGCGTATCGATCAGGTTAAAGAGATACTCCTGCCCGTCATCCGCGTGATAGCTGAGCTGGACGGCATTCAGTTTGATTGTGATGCCTCTTTCCCTTTCCAGCTCCATATCATCCAGAAGCTGTGCCTTCATATCCCTCTCACTGACAGTGTCCGTCATTTCGAGAATCCGGTCTGCCAAAGTGGATTTTCCGTGATCGATATGCGCAATAATACAGAAATTACGTATATTCTTCTGATCCATGTATACTCCTATTCAAATACTTTGCCGATCATTATCCTGCCGGCACCGTTCCGGTATGCCTCAGCGCTCATCGGCTTCTTTCCTTCCGGCTGCAGTTCATATACTTTCAGAATACCGCGCAGGCAGGCAATCTCCATTGCCTTGTCACGGAAGCCGAGTATTTCACCCGGCTGCGCTTCTGTTTCCGTCTCAGACATTCTGACTTTCAGAAAACGCATCCGTTTTCCTTCGACGATGCCGTAGGGAACCGGCCAGTCAATCAGCGCCCTTGCATGGTTGTAAAGATCATGCGTATTTTCCGTCTGAAAATGAAGCTGTTCCTCTTCCGGCGCGATATTTCTGATGATGACTGCTTTCTCTTCATCCTGTTCCTCACCCTTCAGCTCACCCGAAAGATAAAGCGGAAGTGATTTTCTGATCAGATCACAGCTTGCCTCAATCAGCTTCACCGTCAGATCAGCCGTAGTATCATCTTTGCCGATATCCACAATCCTGCGGTCATATACCTTTCCCGCATCCATTTTCTTCACCATTTCCATCAGACAGACTCCCGTCTGCTCATCCCCTGCCATAATGGCATGATGGATCGGAGCCCCGCCCCGGTACTTCGGAAGCAGTGAAGGATGTATATTCAGACAGCCGTATACGGGCATGGAGAGAATGGTCTGCGGAATAATCTGTCCGTAGGCACATGTGACGATCAGTTCCGGTTCAAGATCCCTGATTTCTTCCGCCGCATCCTTCAGACGTGAGGGCTGAATGACGGGAATACCGAGTTCATCCGCGAGTTCATGGACCGGTGTGGGTACGATCTTATGTTTTCTTCCGACCGGTTTATCAGGCTGTGAAACAGCAGCGGCGACCGGATAGTTTTCTTCATACAGAGTCTTAAGAATGGCGCAGGCAAATTCCGGCGTTCCAAAAAAAACGACACGTGGTTTATCCATGTCTGTACCTCCATTTCGTATCATTATATCGCATTCCTGCCGTTTTTCATTGCATTTTAAAATATGCTTTGCTATAATTCGTACTGCTGAAAGTAACAGGAGGTATTCTCATGGCTAATATCAAGTCTCAGAAAAAACGTGCACTGACCAATCTGAAAAGACAGAATGCCAGAGCAGGCCAGAAGAGTGAGCTGAAGACAGCGATCAAGAAAGTTCTCGCTGCTGTAAGTGCCAATGACAAGGAAGAAGCAGTCAAGGCATATAACGAAGCAAATAAGATTCTGGACAAGTCTCTCGTCAGTCACATTAAGAAGGACAACTACGTTGCCCGTCAGAAGTCCAGACTTGCAAAAGCAGTTAATTCCATTCAGGGATAACAGATAAAGCGTGAGAACATCACGTTTTTTTCATTAAAATCCTCATTTGCACAGTGGTGTTAAGACACTGTTTATTTCCTAGACTTTTTAGACATAGCATCTCTGTATTTTACTCTTGCGGG
>CACXDM010000054.1 GCA_902766435.1 uncultured Erysipelotrichaceae bacterium
CGGCGCGGGTTATGCGCCGGTTGATCCGATGTACGCACAGTTTTAGGAGGTGACAGAGATGAAGAACTTTTTAAAACATGTGCTGACAGTTGTCCTGTTTGTCTGCGGACTGATATTACTGCTGATCCCCGTATCAATGCTTGTGAATCCGAAGGATAATACGGTGGATGCGGGCATGCGTGATATTTCCGCAAACGGAATACTGGCAGAGCCGGAACAATTGATTGATGTGCTGATCATCGGTGACAGTGAGAGCTACAGTTCCTTCGTGCCGCTGCAGATCTATGATGAGTACGGCTATACGGTATACATCTGCGGATCTCCCGGTCAGCAGATGACATACTCCGCCGAGTTTCTTTACAAGACATTTGAACGCCATTCACCGAAGCTTGTCATTCTTGAGACTGACTGTATCTTCCATTACTTCTCTCTGGCGGATGTCATGCATATTTACGGTGATAAGTACTTCCCGGTATTCCAGTATCACAACCGGTGGAAGAGTCTGACGGCGCGCGACTTCGATTTCACGGTGAACTATACACATCCTGATAATACAAAGGGATACTGGTATTCAACGGAAATCAATGAAGCGGACAATCCCGGTTATATGCAGGAAGTTAAGGACAGTCCCAATATCACAACCAGAAACAAGCAGTTTGTACAGCTGATCAAACAGTACTGTGAAGACAGAGGCGCGCAGCTGATGTTAATCAGCGCACCCAGTACCGTAAACATGAATATGGAGCGTCATCAGTATCTTACCGAACTTGCGGATGAACTCGGTCTTGTCTATGTCGATACCAATACTCTGCAGGATGAGATTCCCATTGACTGGACAACAGACACCAGTGATGCGGGAGACCATATCAATTACTACGGCGCCAGAAAGGTGACCACTTATCTCGGGAAGTATCTTGCGGATACCGGACTGCTGAGTGATCACAGAGGGGATCCGGAGTATGTTTCATGGGATGAAGCGCTTGCGGCATTCCTGGAAAGAGTTGCGGAATAACAGAATCAGAAAAGATCCGGTCATCAGCGGCCGGCTTTTCTTTCCGGGCGGCAACTTGTTTATATGCGTCAATCATGTTATATTTTCGCTGATAAGAGGGGTTATATGACACTTTATTCAATCGTGGTTCCGGTATACAACTCAGAGCATACACTGGAAACACTGTATACAAGACTATGCAAGGTATTTGATGAGGAACTGAAGCTGCCGTTTGAACTTCTTCTGGTGGATGACGGTTCCAAGGATAACTCGTGGAATGTAATGAAATCCCTGCGTGAGAAGGATGACAGAGTAAAACTGTTTCAGATGGCGCGTAATTTCGGCCAGCATCCTGCTCTGCTGTGCGGCTTTCATTACATTAACGGGGATTTTGTCATCACGATGGATGATGATCTCCAGCATCCTCCCGAAGAGATTCCCAAGATGATTCGGGTCATGAATGAAAGAGATGATGTCGATGTCATTCTGGCCAGATATGAGAACAGAAAGCACAATCTGATCCGCCGCTTCGGAACATGGGTTTCGGTTACGGCAACGACGATGATGCTGAACAAGGATCCCGATCTCGAGATTACTTCGTTCCGTCTGATGAGAAGGTTTATCGTGGATGCGATCAAGGATACAACAGTGAATCATCCTCAGATCGGCAATCTTCTCGTAGCCAACTCAAACCGGATCATCAACGTGGATGTTCATCATGACGCACGTGCCTACGGACACAGCGGATACAGCTTCAAGTCACTGGTCAATACGCTTCTGTATGACATTACGACACATTCCGCTTTTCCTCTGATCGTCATCAGAAACATCGGTATTGTGACATTCCTGTTCAGTCTGATCATGGGAATCATCACCCTGATCCGCTACTGTCTGGGAAGTATTACCGTTCCCGGCTGGACAACACTGATTCTCGTCCTGCTGGCTTCGGCCGGTCTGACACTGCTTTCGATCGGAATTCTCGGCGAATACATGATGCATGTTCTGGAGGAATCCAAGAAGAATCCGCATTATGTCATACGACAGAAGGACCTGTAATATATGAAGGAAATCGGCGGATATTTTGAAATGGAAACACTGAGAGGTCAGGAGTATTATCCTGATCTTCTTAAATTTAATCTGGGAAGGACTGCGGCTGTCTGGTATCTGGAACAGTGCGGATGCAGTACGGTCTATGTCCCTTCTTTTCTTTGTGACTCGGTAACGGATGAGCTGCTGAGAGCAGGCATGAAGCTTGTCAGATGGGGAATGAAAAAGGACTTCACCCCGGATGAAACAACGCTTCCGAAGCATCTTAAAGAAGATGAGTGGCTGTATCTGGTCAGCTGGTACGGTCAGCTCAAAGATGAAACAATCCTTTATTACAAAGAGAAATACGGCAATGTATTTCTGGACTTCACCCATGCGTTCTTCCAAAGACCGGTAAAAGGTGTTGCGGCAGCTGCGAGTGTCAGAAAGTTCTTCGGTGTAACGGACGGCGCCTATCTGCAGACAGACCGGCCTCTGAAACTTCCTGAGGAAACAGATATCTCTTCAGAAAGACTTTCCTACGTAACGGGAAGATACGAAGAAAATGCGGGTATTCATTATCAGCAGATGCTGGATACTGCCCATTCCTATGTCGGGGCAGACGCAAAGAAAATGTCTGCTCTGACGGAGAATCTTCTCAGAGGAATCGATTATGAATTTGCGGCAGAAAGAAGAATGGAAAACTATCTGACGCTGAAAGAGAAGCTTGAAGACCTGAATCCGCTGGAACAGGAACATCTGATCCGTGTTCCGGATATCGGACCGTTCATGTATCCGTTGTATGTAAAGAACGGAATTCAGATCAGAAAGAAGCTTGCCGGACAGAAGATATTCATTCCGACATACTGGTCCAATGTAATGAAGGAGATGCCGGAGGATTCACTTGAATATGACTATGCCGCAAATATACTGGCGCTGCCGTGTGATCAGCGTTACGGCAGGGAAGAAATGGAAAAAGTCGCGGAAGCGGTAAGAGCGGAAGCAGGAAGGTGAATATGCACAGACTGGTTATTATCGGTTCATCAATCGAATTTATACATCTTGTACAGCTGGCAAAGCAGAGAGGATATTATACGATCGTCTGTGACGGATATCCGGACGGTCCGGCAAAGAAGTATGCCGACAAGGCATATGACATCAATGTCCGTGATGAAGCTGCGGTTGCGAAGATGTGTGTAAAGGAGAAGGCAGACGGTATTATCGGCTCCTTTTCCGATCTGATCTTTGAACAGATTACAAAGATCGCAGCCATTGCCGGACTGCGGTGGTATGCCGTACCGGAACAGCTGAACTATTACCGGGAAAAGAACTATACAAAACAGATGCTGGCGGAACTCGGCATCAGAGTACCGAAGAATACACTTCTCAAAGAAGGATTCAGCGATGAGGATCTTGCAGGATTCACATTCCCGCTGGTGATTAAACCTGTCAACGGATACGGTTCCAAGGGAATCTTCGTCGTACATGATATGGCGGAACTGAGGGAGTTTTTTCCGAAGGTAAACAGACTGGGTACCGGAACGTTTGCGGAAGTCATGGCGGAAGAATACTCACAGGGCAGGGAATTCAATATGATGTCCTGGCTGTATGACGGTGAAGTGTATCCGCTCAGTATTGCGGACAGGGAAAAGAACCCGCAGACGGGCAATGACATACCGATTGACAACAGGAATGTCTATCCCTCAAAGATGACGGAAACGGTTGAGAAGGAAGCGACAGATGTACTGCGGAAATTCGCCCACAGAATCGGCCAGAAGGAAGGTGCTCTGTCCATGCAGTTCTTCTGGAACGAACACGGGGTGGAGGTCTGTGAGATTGCCGGCAGACTGTTCGGCTATGAACATGAACTGGTCACCTGGTGTTCGGGTCTCGATATTGAAGATCTGATGCTGGACTATGTCTATGAACCGGCCATGGTCAAAGAGAAACTGACAAGGCATGATATTCATTATGAGAGAACAAATGCGGTGCTTTACTTCTTCGGCATACAGGGAAAAACCGTCATTGACCAGACGGAAGCGCGTAAACTGGTATCCGCAGAGGATATCATGCAGGCAGACTTCTTCTATCAGGACGGTGAAGTCATTGACAACTTCGGCTCCAAGCCGTATTTCCTCCGCCTGTATCTGAAGGCGGACAGCCGGGAACAGCTTGATCAGAGAACAGAGGAATTGTTTGCCGGTATGTTTGTGCCGGATGAATACGGAGAGAATCTGATCATCCGTCCGCTTCTTGAACGGGACTGAGGAAAGTGCCTATGGAAAATAACGGTAAAAAAGAATGGATGATCAATGCGTTTATCGCGCTGCTTTATCTTGTATCGGCTTTTGCGCTCTATAAGCTTCACGTCCGGGAGCTTCTCTGGTATCCCGGTCCGCTGGGATTCTATGAATCCGATCTGCCTGCCCATTTCAATGAAGGCGCTGCGGGAACCGGCTACAGTCTTGTGGAGATCGGCTACTGGTTCATCGTTCACAAACTTCATATGGGATTCCGTGCAGCTGCGGTATTCATCATCTTCCTGACACTCGGGACAACATATCTGACATACCGTCTGATGCGTAAGCTGAAGCCTGATGTGAATAAATATGCTCTGCATCTTCTGTCATTTGTATGTCTGTATGTGATGCCGATCTATCTGCCGATGCTGAATAAATACCGCTATCTCGGTCTGCAGTGCGGAACGGTCTGGCATAACACGACGTATACCGGCATGCGGTTTGCGGCAATGTTTGTTCTGATCTGGTATTACGGATTTCAGGACAGATATATGGAACGGTTCAGTTGGAAGGACATTGTGATCCTGACTGTGCTTCTGAGCTTTGTGAATATGATGAAGCCGAACTTCATCGTCTGCTTTGCACCGGCAATGGCATTGATCATTCTCGGTGACTGCTTTAAGACAAAGGGGAAATATTTCGGCAGACAGTGCCTGATTGCTTTAGCTGTCATATTGTCTCTTGTTATTCTGGTATATGAAGTCGTCCTTCTGTTCCCGTCCGGTTCTTCATCAGACGGAAGCGGCTTGCCGATCGGCTTCTCGCTTGCCTATGTTCTCAGGCTGCGGGCGGATCATCCTGTCATTTCCCTTCTGCAGTCAGCTGCGTTCCCGCTGATCGTACTGGCCGCAAATTTCCGGGATCTGAAGGAAAACCGCTTCTTCCGTCTGACATGGCTCACATGGCTGATCGGTCTTTGTGAGTTCCTGTTTATCCATGAGAACGGATATCGGAAACAGGATGGTAATCTTTCCTGGGGATACAGCTTCTGTATATACTATGTATTCCTAGTGTCTCTGGCCTGGTTTGCGAAGAATATCAAAGACGCCTTTACCGAATACCGGAGCAGCGGACAGAAGGGGTTTGTCAGCTGGTTATGGAACTCCGACAGGAAACGGTGTGTTTATCTGCTTGCGGCTTCCGTGATTCTGACATGGCATCTGATCTGCGGCATACACTACTTCATACTGCTCTGTCTTGGAGCATCTTACACAATCTGAGCAGGCTTAGCCTGCTTGTTTTTTTTGTGTCCGCATGCGTAGAATCATAATGGGATTCTTTAACAAAAAGAGTAATCATGATACGATTACTGAACGATCGAAATACCCGGAAGAAAGGAGGACGAGTATGAACCGGTTCAGAAAAATACTAACCATACTGACCGCTGTTTCCTTGTTCTCCGGCATCTCACCGGTTATTGCGGAAGAAACACCAAGTCCTGAGGAAACACCCACTGCCGACTCTGCCGGCATCACGGAAGAAAAAGCTGAGCTTTCGGCTTCCCACAAAGAGGAAGTATCCGAAAC
>CACXDM010000055.1 GCA_902766435.1 uncultured Erysipelotrichaceae bacterium
ATTGCAGCTGCCTTGGCACCCAGCCTGTTTCCGATCGAATTGACTGACATTTCAAAGTCAGCACCGGTCGCGTCCATCTTATTGGAGAAGACGATACGCGGAACCTTGTATTCTGTAGCCTGTCTCCAGACTGTTTCAGTCTGAGGTTCCACACCTGCCTTGGAGTCCAGAACGGTAACTGCACCGTCAAGAACTCTCAGGGAACGTTCAACTTCAGCCGTGAAGTCGACGTGACCCGGTGTATCAATAATGTTGATCTGACAGTCCTGCCACTGACATGTCGTAGCTGCGGATGTGATCGTGATACCACGCTCCTGCTCCTGCGCCATCCAGTCCATCTGTGAAGCACCGTCATGAGTTTCACCAATCTTATGTATCTTTCCTGTGTAATACAGGATACGCTCTGTCGTTGTCGTCTTACCGGCATCGATATGAGCCATGATCCCGATATTACGGATTTTGTTTAACGGAAACTCTCTGGGCATCTTTGCCTCCTTTCCCCAAATATTGAATTAAGCGTGCTGAATATCTGATTACCAACGATAATGAGCGAATGCTTTGTTCGCTTCAGCCATCTTATGAGTGTCATCACGTTTCTTGACGGAAGCACCTGTTCCGTTTGCGGCGTCCATGATTTCACCGGCAAGTCTTCTTTCCATTGTCGGTTCATGACGCAGTCTGGAATAGTTAACAATCCAACGCAGGCCGAGTGTCAGCTTTCTGTCAGCACTGACTTCAACCGGAACCTGATAGTTGGCACCACCGACACGGCGAACCTTGAGTTCGAGCATCGGCATGACATTTCCGAGTGCCTTTTCAAATACTTCCATCGGATTCTGTCCTGTCTGCTTTTCGATGAGTGCGAATGCATCATACAGAATTGTCTGCGCTGTGCCCTTCTTACCATCGAGCATGATCTTGTTGATCAGCTTTGTAACGAGCTTTGAGTTGTAGATCGGATCAGGAAGCACTTCACGCTTAGCTATATAACCTTTTCTGGGCATATTCTTTCACCTCTCTTACTTCGAGCCCTTCGGCTTCTTCGCACCGTACAGAGAACGGCTCTGATTACGGTCGTTTACACCGGCACAGTCGAGTGTACCGCGGATAATATGGTAACGAACACCAGGGAGGTCCTTAACACGGCCGCCTCTGATCATAACAACACTGTGTTCCTGCAGGTTGTGTCCAACACCGGGAATATAAGCTGTAACTTCCATACCGTTGCTGAGACGGACACGGGCATACTTCCGGAGTGCGGAGTTCGGTTTCTTCGGAGTCATTGTGCCGACACGTGTGCAGACGCCTCTCTTCTGCGGACTGCTGAGTTTTGTCGGACGGTTTCTGAGTGAATTGTATCCTCTGTTGAGAGCAGGGGACTTTGACTTGTAAACTTTATCGGTACGGCCTTTGCGTACCAACTGGTTTATTGTAGGCATGTCGCTTTCTCCTTTCTTTCATTTGTGCACACATTTCCGGGTGTGCCATTTCTTGAGCTAAATATTAGGCTCTGCTTCACGCAAAGCCTATTTTTCGCTGAGCTTTGAAATCATACTACTGCTGATAAAGGCATGTCAATCATTTTTTTCATAAATTGAAAAACTTCAGTTTATTACTGACTTTTTTGACAAAAAAGCGTTGTTATTCGGCTGCCTTGTAACGAAAAGCCTGATCAGAGTTCTCTCTTCTCCCGGAATATTTACCGTAAAGCAAACATCCGGTACTATTCCGTTGCCCGGATAATTGATAATGTCCCTGATACAGCAGAAAATCTCCCTCGGGGTCTTTCCGCTTTCGGCAAGAATCCCCGCAAGAGTGCTGCAGTCTATAGACACATCTCTGATATTCGGCCCAAACTCCGCCTCCATTTCCTCATAACTCATTTCACTCAATGATTTTTTCTTTTTTTCCACGACTGATCTCCTCCTTTTTCTGAGGAAGCATTCCGGATCAGTTTAACCGGATACCTCTCCGGAGATGTTCCGACTATTCTATTGCTTCAGAAAACGGAATTCCTCATTTTTTCTTCATGAATGCAGAAAAAAGGCAGTTTTTTATTCTGCCCTTTGAAGAGATGCTTCTGTAAGTCTTCGCGAATCATTTTCCCGCGGAACCACATCACACGTCTGCTGATACCATTTCAGCATCTCAAGCTTCAGCCTGAGTATTTCGGAAGCGTACTTCTCTTCTTTGATCCTGTTGATTTTTTCACGCGGGTCGTCTTCAAGATCATAGAATTCATCGTTTCCGGAAAGACGCATCACATATTTATATCTTCCGTCAAAGATCATCGTGCCTTTCTCATGGGCAGAGTCATCCTTTTCTGCCTGCATCTTGGCCCAGTAATCATTTGTCCTGGGCGGTCCGTCTTCACCGAAATGGTGATATTCATCCGCCTGCTTTTCACACGCTCTGCGTCCGCCTTCACTGAATACATAATCACGTACCGTCTGACTGCGGTCTTCAATTACAGGACGAAGACTTCTTCCGAACTGGTCATGTTCCGGAGCTGTCTCGGCATAATCCATGACTGTGGCATAGAAATCCACCAGTTCTGCCAGAGCTGCCGTATTGCCCGGGCTGACCTTCTCCCCCTTCGGCGGCTTAACAAGAAGAGGCACTCTTGTCAGAACATCCTCAAAACTGTTCTGTGCTTTCTCGGGAAGTCCGAAGTCTCCCGCAAAATCCCCATGGTCAGAGAGGAAGAATACAGCAGAGTTCTCATAGATACCCGCTTCCTTCAGCGCTTCCACGATCATTCCGAACAGATCATCAATATATGAACACTGCGCCAGATAGACTCTCTGTACCTCTTTCCACCGTGACTCTCCGAAACCTTCAAGCCCGGCAAATTCCCTAAGCTTATGAATCATTTCCGATTTTCCGGATGTTTCACTGAAATGAACCCGTTCTTCGATCTTTTCCGAATCGATTCTGTCATAGTGTTCACGGTCAGTCACGTATGGAACATGCGGATTACTCCACCCGATAAACAGACACAGAGGTTCTTCGGTATCTTTCTGTTTCCGGATTCTTTCACAGGCGGCCAGTGTATCTGCTTTATCAGCGGAAATCTGATCCACAACACCTGTATAGTGAGAATAAGGAAACTCCTCTGTCACTTTCGGACGTTCTCCTTTCTGTCCCTCATTCATCTGAATCTCATCAAACTGGGAGGCCATTGCGCCCGGAACATTGCCGGCCATGAAGTCATTTCTTGCATTCATCCATACTTTATATCCTGCCCGTCTCAGTTCGGCGAACAGGGTATCTTTCCCGTCATGAATCAGATAATGCATTGTGCGGTGCCCGTTCACATGCGGATAAAGTCCGGTCAGGAAACTGCACCTGCTTGGGACACAGACCGGATTCTGGCAGTATGCCCGCTCAAAAGAAACTGCGTCATTCTGCGCAAAGCTGTCAAGGTTCGGGGTGGAGGCTGCCGGATTGCCCATGTGGCCCATTGTGTTCCACCGCATTTCATCCGGATTGATGATAATGATATTCGGTCTGTTGTTCATATTCCTGTTCCTTTTGCTTATTCGTAATGATAGTAATCAGATACTGTCAGCTTTCCATCAGTCACTGCTTTCTTTCCCAGAACGATTACCGTATCGATATTCAGCTCTTCGTCCAGCAGTACGAGATCGGCATCTGCGTTCTTTGCGATACATCCCTTAACCGGATAAAGCATCAGCGCTTCCGCGACATTCTTTGTGATCACGGAAACCGCATCACCTGTTGATACGTCCTGATCTTTGATCAGATGTCTGACCGTATCAAACAATGTATCCATTTTGCCGATACCGACACCGATGACCTTCAGATCATCACTCCAGATCGGGAAACTTCCGTTGGAATCAGAACTCAGAGTAATCTGATTCAGCGGCACTTTCGCAAACGCTTCCTTCAGTCTCGCTGCGGTTTCTGCCGTTTCATTACCGGAAGTGAAGTCAAGATATCCGCCCATCTCCGCAAATTCCAGAGCGCCGGGATAATTCAGATTCACATGTGTCGGTCTGAACTGGGAAACGGGAATCTCTGTTTCCTTTATGATCTTCACGACATCCGTATATCCTTTTTTGCCTCTGCCTGTATGCATATGAACCACACCCGGCTTCTTTGCCAGTAAACCTGCCACTCTGGCTTCCGTCGCAAGTCTCGCCAGTTCTTCCGCCGAGATATTCGACGAACGGTGATCACTGATTGCCACCTTGACACCGATCACTTCTTCGATAAACGCAATATCCTTCTTCACCGATCCGGTCAGTGTTTCCGAAGGATAGGCATAAGAACCCGTCAGACAGTACGCTGTCATACCCTGTTCCTTCAGTGCCTTAGTGCGGGCAATGAGAGTTGATACACTCTTTGCGTTATTGTCAGTTCCCAACAGTCCGACAACCGTCGTAACACCGCAGCGTACACAGTCGGTCATCTGTATTTCCCGTATAAGTGAGGCAAACCCGTCTTCACCTCCGCCGCCGATAATATGAACATGCTGGTCAATAAAACCGGGAACCATGATCTTCCCTGATGCGTCAATGATCTCCAGTTCTTCCGGATCCCAGTCAAACCGGATATTTTCTCCGGTCTTAATGATTTTCTTTCCGCCAATCAGTACATCCCGGATACCCAGATCCTCAGGGGCGTATATATGAGCATTCTTGATTAATGTAAACATAATGACTCCTTTATTAATAAGGATAAACTTGTTCAATGCGAAAAAAAAGAGCGCTCAGTGCGCTCTTGCCTCTATACCGAGATCTGTGTGATGCATGATTTTCACAAATCCTTCTTTCTGCACCTGAAGCAGATGCATGTATTTCGACTGTGTCATAAATTCATGGATCATGGAAGATCCCGACATATAGTCCACCACAAAAATGGACTCGGCTTTTTTGTTTTTCATCATATGTAAATCCTTTCTGTAAAAATGCGGCAGTGAAAAGTATATTACCAGAATGAATTTCAGTTGTCAAACAGATTCTTCCGTCTTCCGGAAGAAGTCTTCCAGTGTCTTCCTGTATTTTTCCGGATCAGATACACAGGAGCTGCCGTGCGGCGCATCCTCAAATAAGACTGTCGTATGCTCACAGGCACAGGCCTGTTCATTGATTTCCGTATGATGTGGTCTGACGAAATGATCTCCCGTCCCGTGGATGAACAATACCGGAACCACAGCTTTCCGCAGCGCCGCAGTCACATCCGCATCCTTCATACGGAAATGCCCCTGTATCCGGCAGAACAGACCGACCGAATCAATCAGAGGAAACGGAGGAAGTCTGAACCAGTCCCAGGCAACTTCACCGAGAATTTTCTTCATGGAGGAGTAACCGCAGTCGGCGATGATTCCCTTCACCTCCGCGCAAAGTCCCTGATCCTGTGTCAGAAGCACTGTTGAACTGCCTAAGGAAATACCGAAGAGATAAACCGGAAGTCTTCCGTCTGTAAGACCTGCCAGCTTATTTGCCCAGCGGACAATATCATCTTTTTCCAAAGCGCCGAACGTAATATACTGCCCTTCACTCTCACCGCAGGCTCTTTCATCGATTAACAGAAGCGCACAGCTGCCCTTCAGCATCTGCCATATCGTTCCGAAATCCCCTTCGGCCGATCCTCTGTATCCGTGCGCGCATAATACTGCCCGCTCTGCATTGGGATTGGGATAGTATTTTCCCTTCAGTTTCAGTCCGTCTTTGGAAATGATTTCCACTTCTGTATACGGAACATTCAGAAGATCTGCCTTTGCCTTACGGTGCATCTGCCGCAGTTCTGATACGGGCTGATCCTCATCGGCAGAGGATGAGAGAATCCGGCTGCTTCTGCTGCAGGCAAAATGGAAGAAATACTGACCGGCAGCGAGTACTCCGGCTCCTGCCGCAGCACACAAGGCAGCAGACACAACAGTTTTCTTACTCATAACAGAAATATACCCATCCGGTATTCCGGATATACATGCCTTTTCTGACAACCGTACCGTCTGCCGAAGTCACCGTTGAAGTAAACGGAACTCCGTCGGGCGCGTTATCGAATGTCTCTGTTTCTCCTGTCGAGTATACGGATCTGCTGATCAGGTTTCCCGCTTCATCATATGCATACCGGATCATCTCCGTATCCGTTGTGCCTTGTCTCGTGATTTCCTTTTCGACTCTTCCTTCACTGTCATATCCGAATGAAGTGACCGAATCCCCGTGACGGATATAATCCAGTCTTCCGTCCGCATATACATATTCATCGGTAAGGGAAGTTTTTCCGCCGTCAGATGAATACTTCACTTCTTTCAGCAGTCCTTTTTCATAAGTATTCTCATACGTGATTTCTTCCGTTCCGTCTTGATTGATAACCGTCTTCTTCTGCGGATATCCGTGTGAGTCCGTTTCGGTGACCGTACTGTAGGCAGCGTCGGGATGGAATTCAAAACTGTATTCTGCATGCGGCTTTCTTTCAACGGCGCCAAGACTTCCCGCATTGATCAGATCATGATTCTCATCATACTTCAGCTCAACCGTATAGACTTCAACATCAGAGGGATCACGGACAACCACTTTCTCCGGCATGCCGTAAAGGTTGTAGACATTACCCTTCTCATCCTGAAATGTTCCTCTGTTTTCAGCCGCCATCTGCCGGAAAAGGGAATAAGGACTGCGTGAGTACTGATATTCCCGGCGCATCATATCCGCCGCCTTGACATAATCACCTGCCGCAAGGCTGTCACTCCATACCTTTTCATAACATTCCAGCTGCATCGGATCGAGGTCTGTCTGACTGCCGAAATACTTTTCAAGACACGGCAGAGCTTCTTCATATTTTTCCAGACTGTAATAAGCCGTACCGAGATTCAGAAGAAGCTCCGGTTCCTTACAGCCGTATCTGCGGGCGGTATTCAGCGCCTCAGCCGCCTTTTCATAGTTCTTTGCGACCAGATAATTCAGACCTGATTCATACTGGGAGGTCGCATAGCTGCGGATGCCGAAAAACCCGCCGAGCAGCGCCGCGATCAGCAGTGAAGCCCAGATCTGCACGTTGAAAGGGAGTTTCTTCTCTTTCTTTTCCTTCTCATTTTCTTCGACTCTCTTCGCAACCTGATTCCGTTTTTCCGCCGGAACAGGGAGCTGACTTTTCTTCTTCGGATGTTTATGTTTCTGCGCGCTCTGTCTCAATGCCTTGACATATTCCACGGATACCCCGAGATACGCAGCGGACTGTTCATCAGTCATATTCTCATATGCCGCAAGCAGTACAACAATCCGTTCATCCGCGTCCAGTCCGGCAGTATCGGTTTCCGGATCAGCGGCAGAGAACTCCTCATCCCCTTTGACGTATTCAATGCCTTTTGTGAACAGTTCCGGATTCTGCTGTCTGAGAAACCGTACGGAAGCTTCCGTTACATAGTGAAGCGGATCCGGCTGATCCGCTGCCGAGAGCGCAATCTCTTCTGCCGTTTCCGTGCTGCCGGTAAAGGCCAGTGCCTTTCGGTAAAGTTCTTCATGGTCTGTCATATGATTCCCCTTTTTACAAAAAAATGCCCGCATGCAGGCATTTCATCTTAATACAGTACTTTCTCCACCTTGACCAGCGCTCTTCCCATATTCAGGCGGTCGCCCTCATGGAGAACAGTTCTGGAGCCTTTTCCAAGTCTGGTTCCGTTGACGAATGTTCCGTTATGATCCGCAAGATCCTCGGCATTAATCATACCGTCCTTCATAAACAGTCTGGTATGGTTACGTGCAACTGCGCTTTCAGCGATCATCAGGTCACAGGAAGAACCTCTGCCGATGACACACGGGAACTGGGTAACGGTTCTTTCTTCTTCGTCTTCTCCGATCCGGATTGAAAGAACAACACCGGTCGCTGCCTGCGGCTTAACCGCAACGGGAACAGCTCTGGTTGCCTCAAGTTCCGGTTCGGCTTTATGGAAGAAGGAAGGCTTCTCCTCCGCAGCCGGCGCTGCCTGAACCCGGGGTTCCGGCATTTCGTCCGGATTTCTGCCGAACAGCTTTCCTGCATTCTTTCTTACCGGTTCGACTTCTTCACCGAATTCATCAACATAATATATATTTTTTCTGATCCCGAGAAATATCAGCGCCACAACGAGAACAGCAACCATTCCCACGAGGGCGAAGATAATCAATTTGGTAATTGACGGATCATTCAGCAGACTGCTCATATTCTTTACCTCAACAATATGTACTTATTTTACAACGAACATTGATAATATGCCATTAATATATCCGTTTATCATTCCTTGACTGATTTCTGATCAGGAAGTAAACAGCGATGTCAAGAAGGAACGCATAGATGTAGAAAACCGTAATGGTCAGATCCGTTCCCACCATCAGCAGGCCGTCAAACACGGAGTGAAGAACAACCGGAACCAGATACGCCATAAGCATATATTTCCGGCATTCACCGGCTCTTCCGCGGACATCACTTCTCTTTGCCTCAGCATAGAACACACCCATGAATACGGCAAAACACATGTGAGCGGGAATTGTCACAACAGCTCTCACAAACGCGACACTGAGTCCGTAGGAGAACACATAGATGATATTCTCCATTGCCGCAAATCCCAATGATACAAAGACACAGTATACAATCGCATCAAACGTATAATTCAGATTCGGATCCTTCCAGGAACCTCTGCGGGCAAAGAACAGCTTCGCCCCTTCTTCGGAGAGACCGACCATTACCGCAACCGCGATATTGAATGCCGCTTCACTGTTAAAACTGAACATGTTGACAAGAATATACTGTCCCGCATATTCAAGCGCCATGGCAGTGAATCCGGCAAAGATGCCGCCCAGAATCATTTTCCTGATCATGTAGGAGGGCTCTTTTTCCGTTTTGTCCTTGTTGTAGATATAGATCATCAGAATGACTGCCGGAAGTAATGCCGCAGCCATGTATATCGTCAGACCGTGTAAATCAAGAAAACTGAATAATCCCATCAGCACTGTCCTTTCCACTCGGACTTATGAACATAATCATAGATCCGGTTTTTGGATACTCCCGTCATACGGGAAATACTTTTAATTGCTTCACTGCGGCTCATTCCCATCGCCACGGACTCATTGACCATATTCATGATCTGTCCCATGTCGATATCCTTGGAATAATCCTCGTGATTGCCGTCAATCACTACAACCATCTCGCCTTTCAGCCCTTCTGATTCCTCCACCATTTCACTGAGCGTTCCCCTGAGGAACTCTTCGTGAATCTTGGTCATTTCCCGGGCAATACAGCATCTGCGGTCACCCAGTACCTCCAGACAGTTCTTCAGCATCCTCGTAATCCGGTGCGGCGCCTCATAGAAAACAAGCGTCATCGGATACGGCTTATACTCATTCAGCTTCCTGATGCAGTCATTGGAAGACGGCGGCAGAAAACCGACGAAGATAAACGGCTGAACTGTCAGACCTGATGCCACAAGCGCATTCAGAACAGCGCTCGGTCCGGAAACCGGAACGACATTGAAGCCGAGAGAAGACGCTTCGTTGACGATTCTCTGTCCGGGATCGCTGACCAGGGGATAACCCGCATCAGAAATCAGCGCAACATGATTCCCCTGCGAAAGAAGATTGATAATCCCTTTCGCGCTGGCTTCCTCATTGAAGTTCTGATATGCGATCAGCTTTGCGGAAATACCGAAATGTTTGAGCAGCTGTCCGCTTGTCCGTGTGTCTTCACACGCAATCACATCCACGGATTTCAGTACTTCCTCCGCCCGCGGGGTCAGTTCGGAAAGATTCCCGATCGGCGTAGCAACCAGATACAGAGTCGGTTTTTCATTCTCAAATGATTTCTGCCGCTTCACGCTTCATTCTCCTGTTTCTTTTTTCTTCCGAATGTTCTGACCGTAACATTCTTCACCTCAGGTCTGGTTTTTTCCTGACGGCGCTCTCTTCTCGCATCATTGCCGTTACGGCGGTGATCCCTGTTCTGCTTCCGGTCGTTATTGTTGTGTCTGCCGCTGTTCTCTTTTCGCTTTTCGGATTTCTTTTCCGCCAGGGAAGGCAGCTCCATGGAAACCTTTGCCGGCCTTTCCGGTTCGGTTTTCGGTGTAGTCCGCTGAACCGTCTTATAGATGACCTTCTTTTCCTCCGTACCGGGCTTTCTTGCCATGACAGCGCCTTTGCGGGGAATTGCCTTCTCACGCAGCTCATCAAATGTAATGAAGAGGGCTGTCTCACGGTTTTCCAGCTTTGCCTCGGAGTTCATGACATTCATCGATGTAATCCGGTAAATGGTTCCTTCGTATTCAACCTGTGATCCCATCTTCGGCAGACCGTTAATCGCTTCCTTGTAGTCACTGTCTTCATATTTGAGACAGCACATCAGTTTTCCGCACATACCGGAAAGCTTGTCGATATTCAGGGCAAGCATCTGGTTCTTTGCCATATTGATTGAGATAACGTCAAACTTGTTCTTGAAGCGCCGGCAGCAGCACTCCATGCCGCACATACCGACACCGCCGACCATCTTTGCCTTGTCTCTTTCACCGATCTGACGCAGTTCAATCCGGCAGTGAAGCCGGGCACCGAGTCTCTTCAGCAATTCTCTGAAGTCAACTCTCTGATCAGCCAGATAGATAAAGAGAATCTTGGAGCGGTCAAGTGTGTACTGTGCGCTGAGCAGATTCATCTCTAGACCGAGGTCTTTGATCTCCGCCTCACAGATCTCAAACGCATCCTTTTCCAGTTCAATATTCAGATCATAATCGTAGCGGTCCCGTTCATGAGCCCGGCGGATCACCGGCTTCTGAGGCATATGCAGACTGTACTTTTCAATATTGAGCGCATCTGCCTCCGCTTCTCCCATTTCGATTCCCTGCGCCGTTTCGACAACGACCCAGTCACCCCGTTTGATGGAGTCATCAAACGCGCCGAACGAATACGGTTTTCCCGCGTTCCGGAACCGTACAGCGACACTGTACGTATACTGTACTGCTTCGGTTTCATTAACCACTGTTTCTTCCGCTGCAGTCGTCATTTCAATTCCTCCAATCTGAAGAATGCCTGATCCATCAGGAGATTCAGATCATTGTACTTATTGACCCTGTCTTTTTCTTCACTGACCAGAATAATCATTCTTCCGTAATATTCCATGCCTGCCTCCGCCTTCAGCTGCCGGTACCATTCAGGTCCTTTGCCGGTGGGGCGGATCATTTCCTGCGCATACATCAGCAGCAGATCAAAGAATCCGTTCAGAAGCCGCATATTGGCTTCCTTTGCCTTCTGTCTGTCACTGAGCTGCGACCGGTATGAGATATCATAATCCACAAGCAGTTCTTCTCTTTTCATTCCGTCAAGATTCAGATACTGTCTGAACATCATGACAGCTTTTTCATATTCATCACTTTCATACAGTTTCAGAAGATCGTCCCTGTCCTTTGCCATATGCGACAGAAACCATGCGTCTTCTTCCGGAATCCCGGCTTCAGAAGCTATGGTCACGCTGTCTTCCTGCGTCATCGGCAGAAACGGCATCATGGTGCACCGGGATATGATGGTAGGCAGAATTCTGCCTGTATTGTCCGAGGTCAGAATAGCAGTTACACCGCTGCCCGGTTCCTCGAGAAATTTAAGCATGCTGTTCTGGGCCGCAATGCTTGCGTTTTCGGCATTGACGATAATATACACCCGTTCTCCGTCTTCCAGTGAAGTACGGGAGAATTTCTCCTGAACCGCATCAATATCCGCCTTGGATATTCCCTTTTCACTGCCGTCCAGCAGAAGTACATCAGGATGAATCCCCTCTGCCACACGCCGGCATGTATCGCATTCACCGCACGCCAGACCTTTACTGTTCCGGCAGAGAATACTCTGTGCCAGAAGTACAGCCGCCTGCCTTTTCGGTGTACCGTACGGACCGTGAAAAAGCCACGCTCCGGACACCCGGTTCTGTTCACATGCATTCTTCAGCGCTTCGTATACGACAGGCTGTGCTGCTGCCAGCTCTTCCTTATTCATCCAGAAGAGCCCTCACTGCCTGATACGCGGCTTCCGTAACTTCCTCAACCGGAAGAGATGCGTCAAGCACGATCATTCTGTCACGGTACATCTCAATCACTTTCTGATATCCCGCAAACACCCGTTCATGGAAATCAATACTTTCCTGATCCAGGCGGTCAAGGTACGTTCTTCCCTTCGCAATCCGCTCCAGACCGGTTTCCGCATCAATATCCAGAAATACGGTCTTATCCGGCATTCTGCCTTCCACCGCAAACAGATTCAGTTCATAGACTTCCTGTATGCCGATTTCCCTGCCGCATCCCTGATAGGCCAGAGAGCTGTCAATGAAACGGTCACTGATGACGGTAATGCCTTCTTCCAGCGCCGGCAGAACTTTCTCAACCAGGTGCTGACGTCTTGCGGCCGCATACAGCAGCGCTTCCGTCCTCGCATCCATTGCCGTATTCTCGGGATCCAGAATAATATTTCTGATTTTCTCCGCGATCTCACTTCCGCCGGGTTCTCTTGTATATCGGACACGGTATCCTTCCTTCTGCAGTCTTTCCGTCACTGCAGTGCTGACAGTGGTCTTCCCGCTGCCGTCCGGTCCTTCAAATGTGATAAACAGTCCTTTTTTCATATGCGGTAATTATAGCACGCTTTGCCGGTCAATCCACCCGGACTGCCGGGGGAGAGAATATAAGAAAACCGTGATACCTGAATACCACGGTCTTTCGGTTTACTCTACAGATACTTTGATGCCGGGGCCCATAGTTGTGGAGATCGTAATGTTCTTCATATATGCACCCTTGACAGCAGCCGGCTTGATACGTACGAGCTGGTCATACAGTGCCTTGAAGTTCTCCGCAAGAGCCTCATCAGAGAAGGATGCCTTACCGATCAGACAGTTGATGTTTCCGTCTCTGTCTACACGGTACTGAACTTTACCCTTCTTGATCTCTTCGATCGCCTGTGTAACATTCATTGTAACTGTTCCGGTCTTGGGGTTAGGCATCAGGCCTCTCGGACCAAGCAGCTTACCCAGACGACCGAGCTGACCCATCATATCAGGTGTAGCTACGATGATGTCGAATCCGAGCCATCCGTTCTTGATTTCCTCGAGGATCTCAGCTGCGCCGACGAAGTCTGCACCGGCAGCCTTTGCCTCTTCAGCCTTGGCACCCTGTGCCACAACGAGAACCTTTCTTGTCTTACCTGTGCCGTTCGGCAGAACCATTGCACCACGGATGTTCTGGTCAGCCTGACGCGGGTCGACGTTCAGATAGAATGATACTTCAACGGAAGAATCGAACTTCGTGCATGCTGTCTGCTTGGCAAGCGCAATTGCTTCCTTATAGTTATAGACCTTGTCGTTGTCTATCAGCGCCTTGGCGGCTTTATACTTCTTTCCTGCCATCAGTTAGTTCCACCCTTCTACTTCAATACCCATATTGCGGGCTGTGCCGGCAACGATCTTCATCGCTGCTTCAACGTCGTTGGCATTGAGGTCCGGCATTTTGTACTCAGCGATTTCTCTCAGCTGAGCTTCCGTGATCTTGCCTGCCTTGACAGTCTTAGGTGTTCCGGATGCCTTCTGGATTCCGGCAGCCTTCTTGAGAAGAATTGCAGCCGGTGTTGTCTTGATGACAAAGTCAAAGGACTTGTCTTCATAGGCTGTGATGATGACGGGAACGATGTCACCGTGACGGTCTCTTGTCTGGTCATTGAACTCAGAGCAGAATTTCGGCATGTTAATACCGGCAGATGCGAGTGCGGGACCCGGTTTGGCGCCGCCGCCCGGGAACTGCAGTTTACAAACTTTTGCAACTTTCTTTGCCATGTGGCTTTCCTCCTTATTAAGAATCCACATGCAGTGGTCATTCGGACAATTGCATATCCTCCCACGCATGACACGACAAAAAGTCGTGCTCAATAATAGTACTCTGATTCACTTTCCCCGTCAACGCAAAACTGCCGTATTGTACGGTCATTTATTCCATATTTCTGATAATCTTCCGCTTTTTTCACATTTTTCCGCGTCATTTTTGTTTTATATTTCAGATAAGAACAGGAATACTGTTCGCAAACTCCCCATATGTAAATGAAGGCCGGCGTCATAACCACCGGTCTTTTTTATGTATTTACGGCATCTTCGATTCCAAGCGGATGATTGTAATCCACCATTAATATGTCAAGAGAGATCACTTTTCCGTCCCGATTGACACAGAATTCCACCGTGTAATATGTGAAGGCTTCATTTTCCGCCGGCGCGAAGTACTTATAATACTTCAGCGAAGCGGTTCCCTCCTGTCCGAACTCCTTGTAAGACCAGGAAAGACCGGAGTCACGCATTGCCTGAATCAGCTCATCTTCCGTGGTGATTCCGGCACTGATTCCTCCGGGAAGCCGGACTTCACCTTCATCCCAGCCATAGACATCAAGCCCTGTCACAACCGCCTGATCCATACTGACCGGATCTCCGTCAGCAGAGATGACAGCCACTGTCCTGAGCTTTTCATCTCCTTTTGTAAGACTGATGTAGTTTGTATAATAGTCAGCCTGCTGGTCCGCATAAAACGGATCGATTTCCCAGCCGTTATCCAGCAGTTCGGATACCCTGAACGGCAGGTGATAATAATTTCCGTCTATCAGAATCTCGGGCACGTTCAGATCACTGTTAAGAACTCCGTCACCGGGTTCACACTCAACAATCCTTTCCGGATGATTCTCATGCCAGATCGGATAGGTGTTCTGCTGGACGTCAGGCTCCGGTGCAGGTATCGACTTCAGAAGGAAATTGACTGCCAGGGCTGCCACAGCCGCAATCACAAACGTGACCACCCTGAAACGGGTCTTTTTCTTATCCTCTTCTTTGCGGACTTCGTAGTTTCTGACGTCCTGTTCAAACTGCTCGCTGACCTCAATCTGCGGATCAGGCAGACTGTCCACGTACTCCTTGAACGGATCATTATTTCTGAATTCATCCTGATACTGCTGCTGTTTCATCACGTTCTCCGAAGTCCCTTATCTGTTTATACGTTAACTGTTGACCGCATCCTCAAGTCCGCTGGGATACTCGAAATCAACCAGCCAGAGATCAGCGTCCTGAACAACCCCGTCTTTATAGACGGAGAATTCAATAATGTAATATTTGAAATGATCATCTTCCACCGGAACGTAGCACTTATAGTACTTGAAGGTAACTTCACCTTCATATTCATATTCGTCATAGCTCCAGCTGAGTCCGGAATCCCGCATCTGCTGAACAAGTTCTTCCTCAGTCGTAACGCCCGGCTTGATTCCTCCCGGCAGCACCACATCGGTTTCATCACTTGCATACGTCACAAAACCGGTTATAAGCGCATCTTCCGGATCAACCGTCGTTCCGTCCGGTGAAATAACCGAAACAACATGGAGCTCCTCATCACCATTTACAAGCGTAATAAAATCCTCATATGGGCCGACTTCGGTATCTCTGTCTTCCCTTGCGACTTCCCAGCCCTCGTCGATCAGATCGGATACGGGAAAAGGAAAATGATGGTACTCTCCGTCAATCAGCACTTCCGGTTCTTTCAGATCATCATCCAGCAGTCCGTCACCGTAATCATAGTCAATGACTTCAACCACCTCATCCGGATACCGGTAGGAATAATCCCGTTCATTCCTGTCGGCGATCAGAACCCGGGGAAGATTAATCAGCAGTGCCACAGCAGCCGCAATGGCAAATGTCCGGATCCGGAATTTCTTCTGTCTTTCCTGTTCCTTCTGTTCCTCAAACGCTTTGATATCACGCTCTACTTTTCTGGTGACCGTGATTTCCCGATCAGGAAGACTGTCCACATATTCCATGAACGGATCTCTTTGGTCATATTCATAATCATTCTGATACTGACTCTGCTTCATCTTCGCTCTCCGTGTACTTCCTTCTCAGTTCGCGGATCTCCTCACTTCCGAGTCCGAGAACTTCCCTGAAATAGTCTTCATATGTTTCATATTTTTCCAGGATCTTCTGCAGGGAATACTCTGCCGAACTTCTGGATACACCGGCAATCGCCGTCATCGCTTCCTTCAGCTCCGGATCCTTATCTATATATTCACTGTACTGCCCCAGCAGCCTCTCAATGGACTCTGCCCGGAAATCATTTGTCTTCAGATAATCCTCTATTGCGGTTTCCTCAGAACACCCGAGAACGAGCAGAATCAGAACTGCCCCGATCCCGGTACGGTCTTTTCCTGCCGTGCAGTGAAACAATACAGGCACCTCATCTCTTTTGATAAAGTCAAACATTTCCCGGTAAGCCGGTGAAAAGGGAAGCGTTCCGTAGAAGTGTTCCATGAACCTGTCCCCGTTTTCCTTGGTGAACATCCCGGCTCCGATCCCTTTGGGGGAAAGATCCACCTCTGTTCCGTCCGGCAGACTCATCGCGTTCATGTGATGATACTCCGCTCCGGGTAAGGAAGGATCCGGCAGACGGTCCTTTTCGAACGAACTGCGGAAATCCATAATATGACGGATATTACATGAAGCGACTTCCGTCAGTTCATCATCATCCATGTATCCCAAAGCTCCTGACCGGTAGAAACAGCCGTGTTTTACGGTTCTTCCGTCTTCGGTCCTGATTCCTCCGAGTTCTCTGAAGTTATTGTCCTTCCGCATTCTGACTCCTTTCGTTCAGTTTCTTTCTTCTTTCGCTGTCCTTTTCGATCCACTCATCAAGTGTAAGCGGCTGATAATCCGAAAACATGCAGAAACAGTTGATCATATTGCACGGAATGTTCTCCGGCTCCGCCGTGTATTTTGACATTCTCTTCGCTTCTCTGGTCTGCATAATGAACCGGTTGACCAGTACCTCATCATATGTGTCATGGACATGACCATAAAGCATATATACATAAGGTATGCCGTCCTGTCTCTTATACTGCCCGTTATAACAGAATACAGGGTAATGGGAAAGAACAACCTTCCTGCCCATATCATTGATCTCAGCGTACGGTCTGATCCACTTGAACCGTTCAGTATTGAACTCCTTGTCCTTCAGGTACCGGTCATGATTGCCTTCTATCAGATACAGCTTTCCCTTCAGCTGACGCACGATCTCATTTGTTGCTTTACCTTTTGCGATGGAAAGATCACCGAGGATATAGACTTCATCCCTCCCCGTAACCTTTTTATTCCATTGTTCGATCATGTATTCATTCATCTCATGGTGGCTGCGGAAGCCCCGGTTATCCATCTGTCTGTTCAGCGCCTGGTGATAGAAATGCATATCCGAGATATACATTTTCCGGGCTGCCGGTTTGGCATCCTTCTGTCTGAGAATCTTACGCAGTTCCTTCAGCTGTTCTTCGGGAATTTCCGGTATCTCTGCCGGAACGGAATATCCGGGAAACAGACGTCCGATAATATCCTTCTTGTCTCTGACCGCCAGGTCATATGCCGTCAGCGCATTCCGCAGAACAGAAGCCTGCTGTGCGTCAAATACATCCTTCTGATTCAGATCCTCGATCAGTTTCAGAACAGCTTCATCATCCTTCATGCCAAGGAAAAACATCAGAACCGCTTCCGCCGTCTTTTTATCATTGATCAGATATTCCATCTTTTCCCTCCTTTCCGCGTGACAATCGTATCACACAATACACAATTATTCCGTTTAATTTCTGCTATGATTAAAAGGTGAAATTACAGTTAACGAACAAATAAGATCTTTTACGATTTCCGAAAACGGAAAGGAGTACATATATGAAATACCGTATTGTTTCAGATTCTTCATCCAATTTATACAACCTGCCCGGAAACATCGAATACCGGACAGTTCCGCTGAAAATCCTGGTCGACGATATCGAATTCGTTGATGAGGAAGGAATCAATATCGCAGATCTGACTGCCCATATGAAGACAACAAAGAATCCTTCCAGCACCTCATGCCCCAATTCCTATGACTGGATGCAGGCATTTGACGGCGCGGATACGATCTTTGCCGTAACGATCTCCGCTGCTCTTTCCGGCAGCTACAACTCCGCAATGCACGCCAAGGAAGTATTCCTCGGTGAGAACCCTGACGCAAACGTTCATATCATTAACTCCAAGGCTACCGGCGGCACGATGCAGCTGATCCTTGAACGCCTGCAGGAATGCATGGAAAAAGGACTCTCCTTTGATGCGATCGTTGAAGCGATCACGGAATACCAGAAACACGCGAAGATTCTCTTTGCCCTCGAATCTCTCAATAACCTCGCCAAGAACGGCAGATGCAATCCCGCCCTGGCAAAGATCGCGGGAATTCTCGGCATCCGCTTCATCGGCAAGGCCAGTGACGAAGGAACAATTCAGCAGGCAGCCATTGCGAGAGGCGCCAAAAAAACCATCTCAACAATCTATTCCGAGATGGAGAAAAACGGATATATCGGCGGCAAGGTAGTCATCAACCACTGCCTGAATCCCGATTCCGCCTTCAAGCTGAAAGACTATATTCTCGTTAAATATCCCAATGCGGATATCAAGGTCTGTCAGAGCGGAGGTCTCTGCAGCTATTATTCCGAAGAAGGCGGCATGATCATCGGCTTCGAGGATCTCTGAGTTATTGTTTATCACGTAATAAAAAGGAAATTGGTCACACTGCGGTCAATTTCCTTTTTCGGTTATGCTTTTACAAACCGGATATTTGTCCCGTCGGGCAGCAGTTCCAGAAGATCCGCCTCATTATCCGCCAGATGTCCGATTACATTCCGCTGTCCGTCATTTCTTAACGGCAGTCTTGCGATCTGAATCTCACCGGCGTAGTGGCGGTAATTATCATTCACGATGACAACGGAACCGGCCGGAATCTCTTCCCCTTCGTATTTACGGTACGGAAAAGCGAATTCCGAATTGACGAATCTGCCGCTTCTTGAACGCCAGATCCACTCACTTGAATCACCGTAATCTGTCTGCGGCCAGAAATCGAACAACATATACCGTTCAGCTTCCGTGATATCCGGACCGGGAATTACCTTCAGAATGACTTCTTTTATGGTTTCCGGCAGAGTGATTCCCATCTTTTTGATCGGTTCATACAGCGGGGAGTTCTTCGTATTTCTTTCGTCTGCCATGACTTCCTTCAAAGACGCAAACTCTTCCTCAGACGCATAGGCATTCCCGAAGAAGATATGATCCGTACCTGAAGCTTCAAGAATCCGGTATGCAAGATCACAGGGCATATCCCGCATTCTTTCCACAGTGGGAAGCCCGTCCTTCGCATCCCATACGCCATGGGTATTTTCCGCATGTGATGCCATGAATGCATCAATGGGATAACCATACTGCTTAAGCGCTTCATTCGTACTGATGAAGTTTTTCCACTTCAGCCCGGTATACCGCTGAGGATAGAAATTATGTCCCAGCAGAAGCTCCTTCTCCGTTACACCGTTTTCCTTCAGATACTTCAGCTCCTCTTCAATTCCCATTGAAGCATTCAGCTGTATCTGTATGCCGTAAGGATTCTTACAGATGATCAGATCCTTTTCTTTGCCATAGGACATATCCAGCCGGATAATGTCACAGCCGATCTCATGAAACAGCGAAATATCCTCCGGCGTCACACCCAGCTTTTCAAGGAACACCGGATTGACATCCAGGGATACTTTCATCTGATACTGATGCGCGGTTTCAATAAACTCCCGGAAGTAACTGATAATCTCTTCATTCGTTCCTTCAACCGAAAACATACTGGAAAAGACACGCGAGGCACCATAGGAAGATGCCAGTTTCAGATATGCCCTGATCTCACTCAGCGGTGAAAGATCGGGATAAACGGATATACCAAGTTCTGCCATGATTGTTACTCCTGTTCTTATCTCAATTGTACAAAAAGTCCTATAATAATGACCATGAAGATTACAGAAGGATATATGCCGTTCAAAGGCTTTCAGACGTATTACCGCATCTGCGGCGAAGGGAATAGTACACCCCTGATTCTCCTGCACGGAGGTCCCGGCTCAACACACAACTATTTTGAATTACTTGACGCTTTGGGCGATGAAAGACCTCTCATCATGTATGATCAGCTCGGCTGCGGAAACAGTTATCTCGATTCCCATCCGGAACTTTGGACAAAAGAAACCTGGCTTGAGGAACTTGTCTCACTGATCTCATATCTGAAGATTGAGCGTTTTCATCTTCTGGGTCAGTCCTGGGGCGGCATGCTGGCGATTGAATATCTGCTGAATCACCGTCAGGACAACGTCGCCTCCGTCATTCTTTCCAGTACGCTTTCCTCCGCTTCTCTTTGGTCAAAGGAACAGCACCGGCTGATCTCATTCATGTCCGAAGAAGATCAGGAAGCGATATACAATGCCGAAAGAACCGGAAACTATGGCGATCCCGCTTACCTTGCGGCGAATGCCCGGTATATGAAACTGTACTGCGCCGATATTAAGGACACTGATCCCGAATGTCTTACCAGAAAGAAAAGAAGCGGAACAGAATCCTATATCACCGCATGGGGTCCGAATGAATACACGCCGGAAGGCACATTGAAGGATTTTGAGTATACAGACCGCCTCTCTGAGATCGGTGTGCCTGCTCTGATTATTTCCGGTACGAACGATCTCTGTACCCCTCTTACCGCAAAGACACTGTACGACGGAATACCGGACAGCAGATGGGAACTGTTTCCCCGATGCCGGCATATGGTATTCGCTGAAGAAAACGGAAAATACATCTCACTTTTAAGAGCTTGGATGAAAGAACACATTTAATCTCCGTACAGCTCTGCTTCAGCAGGGTTTTCATTTCCTTCAGAGACAATAAAAAACCGCAGAATATTCCGCGGTTTATGAGTCAAAATCCTCTGAGGGGGGAGAAAATGGAATTTTGAACTTCACTGCCAGTTCTTTTATCTGACAATGAATACTTTATTCCTTCTTTGTGAGTGAAATCTGTGAGTAATGTGAAGTTTATGTGAATTTCAGTCAATGATCTGAATTTCATGCGGATAGTGATTCAGTACTTCGTGTCCGTCATCCGTCACAAGAATCAGATCCTCGATCCGGCATCCCTGCACCGGGTGATAGATACCCGGTTCAATCGAGAAGATATTTCCCGGGACAACCTGATCCGTAAAGGAAGAGGAAACATCACCGTACTCATGATCCTCCGTACCGATGAAATGTCCCAGACGGTGGGTGAAGTATTTGCCGTATCCGCCTTCTGTGATGATATCTCTTGCCTTTGCGTCAATGTCACAAAGTCTTACACCGGGTCTGACATATTCCTCAGCCGCTTCATTGGCTGCCTTTACCAGGTTATAGATTCTCTTCTGTTCTTCAGAGGGTTCTTTCTTATAGAAGAATGTTCTGGTCATATCCGAACAGTAGCTGTGATACTTGCAGCCGACATCAAACAGAACGGTATCCCCTTCCTTCAGCACCGTATCATCCGGCATATGATGGGGGTCTGCCGCATTCTTTCCGAAAGCCGCAATCGGATCAAACGAATACGCCTCAGCTCCCAGCTTCCGGTAGATATCCAGCATCTGTCCGGCAGCTTCCTTTTCCGTAATCTCCGGCACAATCAGTTTTCTGAATTCCGCCATGGCCAGATCATTGATCCGGGATGATTCTCTCATTAAGGCAATCTCTTCCTCATCCTTGACTGCCCGGGCATAATCCGCTGCCGGAGACCCGTTCACAAAACCTGACGCAAGTCCGTCATCCATCATCGGAATCAGGAATCTTGCGGGAAGGTTCTTATCCACCCCGAGTATCCTCTTCCGGTCAATTTCCGCCGACAGAATCTCATTTATGGAATCTGAATCCTTATAATATATAACCTTCAGTCCGAGGTCCTCTTCAAACTGAAACAGTTCATTCACAAACATGACCGGCGGTCTGTCCTGCCGGATCAGCAGTCCGAGAAATCTCTCTCCGGGAAAAATCCATTTCCCCGTCAGATAGAACACCGCTGCCGGATCGGTAATCAGGAACTGTCTTCCGTTTCCGTTCTCCAGTACTCTCTGCATTCTTTCTTTTTTCAGCATTTTCACACCATCCTGTTCTAATCATCCCACTTGTCCTGACTGATCAGGTATTGTTTCAGCAGCTTCAGTCCGTCCGGATCCACACAGAATCTTGTACTTCCTGCCATGCATTCATCAAATACTTCCTTCAGATCAAACCAGGCAGTACTCTCTATTTCCTCTTCCTGCACCGTAATCATCTCATCCGTTACGGGAAGATTCAGGATGTAGACAAACGTCACTTCATTATCCCGGAACATCTTTCCCCGGAATACCTCATCATAACGGATTCTGAATTTCCCGACCGGGATCAGATCTGTTTCTGAAGCGGTTATCCCAAGTTCCTCCTGCAGCTCCCTGCAGGCAGACTCCTCCGGTTCATCCCCGGCAGGAATATGCCCGGCAGAGGACGTATCATACATTCCCGGAAAGGAATCCTTATTCATGCTGCGTTTCTGAAGCAGTACCTGTATTCTTCCGTTTTGATTTCTCATGATCCAGACATGGGCTGTGCGGTGACGGATTGCTTCCCTGTGCGCGGTCTCCCTGTCAACCGTCTTTCCTGTCGGAATCCCTTCCTCATTGCATATATCCAGTATTTCCATATGAATTCTCCGCAAACATTGTACCATCTGAAACCACAGTGACCGATTTTTTCTCAACAATCATTCTGTGTCCTGTACAATGAATATAAGTAAAGGAGAAGTTCCATGAATAATAACGTATTCCCGAAAGATTTTCTCTGGGGCGGTGCCACGGCTGCCAATCAGTTTGAAGGCGGCTGGAACGAAGGCGGAAAAGGCCTCTCTGTTCCTGACTGCACCAGCTATAAAAGCAATGTCATGAAGCTCAGCTACAAGGACCAGCATTCCATTTCCAGCAAGGATATCGAAGAAGCCATTGCCAGTACGGATGTAAACAAATATCCCAAGCGCCACGGAATCGACTTCTACCATCATTATATTGAAGACCTCGATCTGTTTGCTGAGATGGGATTCAAGGTACTTCGTCTTTCCATTCAGTGGCCGCGGATCTATCCGAAAGGAATTGAAGAAGAACCGAACGAAGAAGGACTGAAGTTCTATGAGGATGTCTTTAAGGCAATGAAGGAGAGAAACATCGAACCGCTTGTTACACTCCATCATTATGAAATGCCTCTTTATCTGGCACTGAATTACGGCGGCTGGTACAAACGTGAAGTCATTGATCTCTTCCTGAAGTTCGTAAAGACATGCTTTGAAAGATACAAGGGTCTCGTTAAATACTGGCTGACATTCAATGAAATTGATTCTGCCTTCCGTCATCCGTTTACGACAATGGGTATGGTTGAAGACCGCTTCCCGGACAAGAACTTTGAGGAAGTTGTCTATCAGGGACTCCATCATCAGTTCGTTGCCAGCGCTCTTGCGACTAAGATGATGAAGGAAATGATGCCTGACGCCCTCATGGGCTGCATGATCACCAAGACACTTTCCTATCCGGAAAACTGTGATCCCAATAATGTTCTTCTCTGTGAAAAGGAAAACCGGAAGAATCATTTCTACTCTGACGTACAGGCCAGAGGCGAATATCCTTCCCACATCTTCAAAGAATGGGAAAGAAAAGGCATCAATGTCGTATTTGAAAGAGGAGACGAAGAAATCCTGAAGGCATATCCCGTTGATTTCATTTCCTTCAGCTACTACAACACAAGAGTTTCCTCATATGATCCCTCCGGCAAAGAGATGGTTTCCGGCAATCTGACTTCCGGTGTAAAGAATCCGTTCCTGAAAACATCCGACTGGGGCTGGCAGGTTGACCCGACCGGTCTTGAGATCTCTTTAATCCAGCTGTACGACAGATACCAGAAGCCCTGCTTTATCGTTGAAAACGGCCTCGGGGCATATGACAAAGTGGAAGAAGACGGATCCATCATTGATGATTACCGGATTGCCTACTTTGACGGACATATCAGAGCGATCGCTGCGGCGATTGAGGAAGGCGTTCCCGTAATGGGCTATACACCATGGGGATGCATTGATATGGTATCCATGTCCACCAGCCAGATGAGCAAGCGCTACGGCTTTATCTATGTTGACCTCGATGATGAAGGAAACGGAACTTATGCCCGTTCAAGGAAAAAGTCATTCTGGTGGTATCAGAAAGTCATTGAAACAAACGGCGCGTGTCTGTTTGAAGAATAATGAAGCTTAAAAAGATGTCAGAAGATTCTCCTGAATCAGAGAAATCTGACATCTTTTTTATGAAAGGGTTGTTTCGGTTTTTCTTTCTCAAAGCCACTCAGCAGGAAGATCCTTGAATGAAACCAGTTCAATATTGTTTTCCTTTACCCAGTTCTTTACTTCTTCACTTGTCATGCATTCAAGATCCTTGACACGGCAGGTGGAGAAACTGGTCAGCTTAAACAGATCCGCATCTGCGTATCCGCAGTGAGAAACAATATATCCGTATTCTTTTGTGAGAATCTCTCCCTTATCCTGTGTAATATATGAGACAGGATCTTCATTCAGCTGCGCTTCAGGTCCGCCCCATACATACCATCCCATACCGGCTTCTTTCACTTCCGGTCTGTCCATAAAGGCAACCGAACAGAGAACGCCATATTCCTTTGCGAGAGTTCTCGTTACTTCATCAGTTGTCTTTGTGCCATAGGCATGGTTATGAATATAGTCCGGTTTATGTCCGACGAGTTCAATGTAGCGTTCAATCTGCGCCTTGAATTCCGCATACAGTTCATCTCTGTGCGCAGCCAGGTGATCATGATCATTCTCGTCCGTATCAAGAGCACGGTTTTCCTTTGAACCGAGAAACATGCCGTCCTCATGTGTCAGTGTCGGCAGTTTTTCATGTCCCAGGATGGAAGGACCTGTCGATGCGTTCAGATCGATGCCGAAGGCAATCCGGTCCAGATACGGTCTGATCCATTCGACACATTCTTCGATCCAGGGCATATTCGCAAACATACCCGTATTTCTGACAACACCGTTGCGGATACCGTGAATGCATCCGAGAGATACTGCTCTTGTGATTCCGTAATCATCACTCTGTACTAAAAGCTTCATTATCTGCCTCCGTTCTTTCCTGTAAAAAGGAGGAGTGTTTCCCCTCCTCCATCCTTTTTGTTATTCTGCTTCTTTTTCCTTTTCGAGCATCTGCTTGTCGTATGCTTTTACGAAAGGTACATATGCAAGTACGATCACAGCGAACAGTACGCAGCCCCAGATCAGACCGC
>CACXDM010000056.1 GCA_902766435.1 uncultured Erysipelotrichaceae bacterium
GAGAAGAATATAGATCCCCGTTCCGCTTCCCGTATAGATCAGATACAGAGGAAATACAGCAAAGATAATGCCTGCCGCATCCGTCAGCCATTTGAATCTCGCCGCAAATGAGCCGAAAGTGCTCTCTTTTTTCATGACTGCCTGAATATTCTTGCTGAAAAGCAGTGCTGCTCCGCTCTTATAGGCGAAACTCATATTCAGCAGTGTTGCCCAGAAAATGATGAAGAGGATCACGGTTGTGAATTCCACCATTGCATACGAGTGGATTCCGACCGAAAGATCAGCCGACTGAGACGAGAGAATACCGTTAAAAAGATGTATTCCCCCGTAACCGGTCATAATACCGAGAGGAACGGAAATCAGAATCAGCAGAAAAGTCTGAACCAGAAGATAACCGGCCAGCTGAATATAAGTCGCCCCGGAGATCAGACGGATTCCGAGTTCCTTTGCCTTGTTCTTTACGAAAAAGTCATTGCTGAAGAAGAGGTCTGCCGCGCAGATGATCACGACAATCACCATCAGAATATTTCCGATGTTTCCGTTTTCCAGAAGCTTCATGATATCGGCGAGCCCGTTTGTCAGATAGATTTCCGACTCCGCCGTCTTCGCCGACTCTGCCATATTGAAGAACAGAAACAGAAGCGTTGTTGTCAGGTAAAACGACAGACCGAAGAATACCGCATTTGCCTTTCCGTCCTTCAGTGACCGTAATGCATCCCGGAAGATCATGCGTGATGTCTCCTTTTCCGGCGGGAGGAGGAGATACTGACAATCCGGCTGAAATAATCATCCTGATCGGTATTGCCGCGTTCGATCTCCGTACTGATATCTCCGTCTTTGATGAATATCAGTCTTGAAGTATAGGACGCCACAAACGAATCATGCGTTACCATGACGATTGTCACACCGTTTTCCGTATTCAGCTTACGGAACAGATCCATCAGATCCTCTGAATTCTCCGAATCAAGGTTGCCGGTCGGTTCATCTGCGACGATAATTGCCGGATCATTGACAAGCGCTCTTGCAATGGCAGCGCGCTGTCTCTGTCCGCCCGAGCATTCCCCGGGAAGTTTGTTCAGCAGTCTGCCGATATTCAGCGTTTCCGCAATAGCGGTAACCTTTTCCTCGATTTTTTCCGGCGTTTCTTTAGCCAGGGTCATCGGCATGGCGATATTCTCAAACATTGTGTGTGTATCAAGCAGGTTGAAATCCTGAAAGATAAAACCAAGATTCTCATACCGGAAATGCCCGATCTCATTTGCGGACATCATGCGTACATTCTTTCCGTTGATATAGACATTGCCGTCCGTCGGATAGTCAATCGTACTGATCATATTGATAAACGTGGACTTTCCCGATCCGGAAGGTCCCATAACACCGAGAAAATCCCCTTTTCTCACCTGAATATTCACATTATGAAGTGCTTCCACAGCATTGAGACTGTCCGCGTTATATACTTTGCGCAGTCCCTTTGTTTCCAGAACAATCTCTCTCATTTCATCCTCCTGCCAGTTCATTATAACGTAGCAGAGCAGAAAAAAATCCAGTCATTGGCTGACCGGATTTCCTGTTGATTTTATTTTGCGGAACCCTGCTTGGCAACCGCATCCATCTTCGCCTTGAGTTCTTCCTCACTCATGCCGAGATAGTAATGCTTAATGACATTGAAGTCATCGTCAAATTCATAGACAAGCGGTGAACCTGTGGGAATGTTGACACCGATGATCTCATCATCAGAAAGATTGTCAAAGTATTTGACAAGAGCACGCAGAGAATTACCGTGAGCAGCGATCAGAACACGCTTGCCAGCCTTCATGTCTTCCTTGATGACATTTTCGAAGTAAGGAACAACTCTTTCGATCGTTGTTTCAAGTGATTCATTCAGCGGCAGTTCTTCAGCGGGAATACCTCTGAACATTGCCTGATTCTGAGGAGCTCTCTCATCAGTGAGTTCGAGCGCGGGCGGCTTGACATCAAAGGATCTGCGCCAGATCTTAACCTGTTCATCACCGTACTTGGCAGCTGTTTCAGCCTTGTTCAGGCCCTGCAGAGCACCATAGTGTCTTTCATTCAGCTTATAGGATTTGACGACAGGGAGCCATACACGGTCCATCTCATCAAGAACATGATTCAGTGTATGAATCGCTCTCTTCAGAATGGAAGTATAGCAGATATCAAAATCATATCCTTCAGCCTTCAGCAGTTTTCCCGCGTTCTTCGCTTCTTCGTGTCCCTTTTCACTCAGGTCAACATCTGTCCATCCGGTGAAGAGATTCAGCTTGTTCCACTCACTTTCGCCATGACGAATTAATACCAGTATCATTATTTTTCCTCCGTTATGATTACAGTAATCATAGCATAAGTTAGTTTAATTAAACTAACTAAATGAGGAAAATGCCAGGCTCCCTTGCGAAAGCCTGACTGCGAATCAGTTTTTCAAAGCAGCTGAAAGAGCAGCGATCTCTTCTTTGTTCTGTTCGTTCATTGCCGATTTGATGGAAACAACAGGTTCAAGATAAGTCAGATTCTGACTTCCCTCAAGCATTGTCTTCATTGCCTTGGCTGCCATAGGCGCCCAGGTGCCGTTTTCAATAAATGCCACAGTTCTGTTTTTATAACCGCGGTGTGTCAGATGAGAGATGAACTCACGCATGCACGGCATAACAGAAGTGTCATATGTAACAGATGCCAGTACGAGCTTGCTGTAACGGAATGCATCCTCAACACATTCATACATATCCTCTCTTGCCAGATCAGAGATATGAACGTTGTCATATCCGCCCTGCTTCAGCGCGTCATACAGAGCATAAGCTGCCTCTTTCGTATGACCGTAAATACTTGCATAGGCAATAAAGATTCCCTCTTCCTCCGGCTGATAGGATGACCATTTGTCATAGAGATTCAGATAAACACTGAGATCTTTCGTCAGTACCGGTCCGTGCAGTGAACAGATTGTCTGAATATCCAGCGATGCTGCCTTCTTCAGAACAGCCTGTGTCTGTGCGCCGTACTTTCCGACAATGCCGAAGTAGTATCTTCTCGCCTCACACGCCCATCCTTCGGGATCCTCAACATCATTGGCGCCGAATTTACCGAATGCGTCAGCCGAGAACAGCACCTTGTCATAAGAATCATAGCTCATCATGACTTCCGGCCAGTGTACCATCGGCGCAAAGATAAATGTCAGTTCATGTTTCCCGAGAGAAAGCTTTTCATTATTCGCGATGGTCTTTTTCCTGATATTTGTCAGTGAAGGATAGAACTGGGAAAGCATCCTGAATGCCTGGGCATTCGCGGTGATTTCCGTCTCCGGATATTCTTTCACAAATGCTTCAATACAGGCAGAATGGTCCGGTTCCATATGATGGATCACCAGATAATCCGGTGTTCTTCCATCAAGAGCTTCTTTCAGATTCTTCAGCCATTCATCAGCGAAGTTTCCGTCAACCGTATCCATAACGGCTGTCTTTTCATCAAGGATCACATAGGAGTTGTATGCCATCCCGAGCGGTACATCATACTGTCCTTCAAACAGATCAATGTCATGATCGTTTACTCCAATATATTTGATATCTTCAGAAATTTTCATGTTTCCTCCCTTTTCACCCTGAATAGTATATGCAAAATCGACGCGTTTGTGAATCAGTCAAGACCGAGGCTTTCCCTGCTCTGCTTCAGTTCGTCCAGACGGTTCTGTTTCTTCATCATCCAAAGCATCACTGCCGCCATGATCACAGGAATGATCACGGAAGGAAGACCACCCTCCACACCGAATACATAGTCATAGATCAGATTTCTTTCCCCGGAAGCAGCTGCGAGCCTGAATATGGAAGCCTCGGAAACCAGACCGCTGTTGGGCAGACCGAAGATCAGATTCTGGGTATAGTTCCATGCCGTATGCATTCCGGCAGGAAACCAGATACTGCCGGTCAGCGTATAACCGAGAGAGTATGCAAATGCGTCAGCCACCAGATGCATCAGGGATACTGCCGAGAATCCGGGATTCATCGCATGCAGAAGGCCGAACACAACACAGTTGACCAGATATGCGACCCACAGAGGATAATGGACATTGACCCGTTTATTCAGAAAACCTCTTGCCCACAGTTCCTCTGAAGCGCTCTGGAAAAACACGCCGATCAAAGCATAGATGAAAAAAGGGATCTGACGGAAAGAGAAATCAAAGACCAGTTTGATATCACCGTGGAGATACGCGCAGAGAACACATAACGCATTTGCCGCAAAGCCGAGGCCGAATCCGGCAAGAAACAGACTGAATCTGTTGTTCTTCGCCAGAGGATTCACATCGTCAAAGATAAACCGGTTTTTACGGATTAATGCGGTAACCAGAAAGAACAGCAGAACGGAAAAGATCTGCTTCATGTAGGATTTGTTGATAAATGCGTATTCCGCAGGAACGGTAATCAAAGAACTGAACAGACCGTTTCCGATGGAAGCAAGAAGCGATCCGACGATCATAAAGAACATGAAAACGGCAAAAATCCATATGATGCGGTTGCTGAAAGCTGTGGTTCTCACTGTACCGGTTTTATCTTCAGACATAATGGTGCTCCTTAAAGTTTATTTGTCAGTTTTCCGATCTGTTTTACGCTGATTGTCAGGGTTCCGTCAGCCTCTTCATGAAAGGAGATGAACCTGTCGTCATCCGCGTACTCTGCCGGAAAGGAGATTTCGATTCCCGTATCCGTTACAACCTTCTGCTTTTTCATGGATACCCGGACGGAAGTCTTCGGCAGTTCGGTTTCTGCCGGAAGCGTCTTCTCATATGCCTTCTGCCGGAACGCCGAAGCCATATCCGGCTTTTCTTCAAACACTTCACTGACCAGTGTTTCGGTATTCAAGGGCATACCTTCATTCACTGCCGATGCAATATGATTTTTCACCTTACCGAGAAGAATAGCCGGGTTTTCATCAAATTCCTCAGCCACTTCCACGGTTATATTCTTTACGGTCTCAACAACTTCCTTACGTGAGAATCCCGCTTCCGCTTCAAGAAGAATATCCTTCATCAGGGATATCCCGTTCTTCCACTTTCCCTCATCCACAAACAGGATCTCCTGCGAAATCTGATTGATGACCGCAAAGGAGGATACCGGCTTGGTAAAGGACGGAAGAGAAGTATGACCGAAGCTCAGTGTGTTCTGCACCGTACCGTTGTCGGCATTTGTGCTGTATGTCATCGTATCCTGCTCTTCCAGCAGAATAACCGCAATATACGGCACGTCGTCTGTACGATAGTCCGCAAACAGAACTTCAAACGAACGGGCTTCTTCCTGTTCAAAATAATCGATCAGCTTCCGGCATACGGCAGAAGAATACTCCGGCAGTGTCGTTTCATGACGGAAATATCTTCCTGTTTCCCTGCCGAAAAGACTGGTGTCAGTGAATGATCCCTGTCTGGTCCGCATATCACTGCGGCAGCGGCTGACATACCGTTTGACGTATTTCTCCGTCATCGGCTCTTCAAGATCCAGTGTCCTTTCCGAAAGCGATACATAGCGGTGTCTGCCGTCTATGACATGCAGGACTGCCGCCTGAATTTCCGTACCGTGAAATCCGGTTTCCAGTATCTCATCTGTCTCACTCATCTGTATCATCCTCCCGCGCTGACGTTTATCATATCACAGTGAATCTGTTCTGTTTCCTTCTTCTTCGATCTTACGTTCCGTCCAAAGGTCAATCTCTTTTTTGAATTCACGCATATAGGAAGAAAACTGCACCTGTTCCGTTCCATACGTCCGCTGCAGATCATATTCCAGGGGAAGCCAGGTTGCGATATCGGACTCATTATGGGAGATCAGCGCCTCAGTCTTATCCAGCGCTTTCCACAGCTTCGCTTCAGTTGTCCGCATCTCTTTCATCTCTTCGAGAAGACTCTTCCACTCTGTTCTTTGTGCCGCGGGAAATGTATCAACCCATCTCTGAAAGATCTCATCTTCCTTTTCCTCATCCGAGGATGATTTCAAAAATGTAGGGATATCACCGGTAAAGGCTTCTCCGAGATCGTGAATCAGACACATCTTCATGACTCTTGCAATATCAGTTCCCGCAAATTCTTCCTCCTGTCCCAGCAGCATCGCCATCAGAGCAATCCGCCAGCTGTGGTCGGCGACACTCTCTTTTCTGTCTCCGTCTGTCCAGCAGTGTCTCGTATTGGTTTTCAGACGGGCCGCAATGCCCAGGATGTCAATCAGTTCTTTCGGTGTCATGAAACACTCCTTTCAAAAGGCTGCCTTTCAGCAGCCTCACTGTCTTCTTACTCAGAAAGATCTTCTCCGTTTGTCGCAATGACTTTCTTGTACCAATAGAAGGAATCCTTGCGGTAACGGTTAAGTGTCTTCAGGTCAAACTCATCTCTGTCAACATAGATGAAACCGTATCTCTTCTTCATTCCTTCATGGGTGGAAATCAGGTCAACGGCAGACCACGGGCAGTAGCCCATCATCTCAACGTCATCCGTGATTGCCAGGCGCATCTGCTTGATGTGTTCCTGATAGTATCTGATTCTGTAAGGATCATGTACTTTGCCGTCTTCGGTCAGTGTGTCATAAGCACCGAGACCGTTTTCAGTGATGATAATCGGCAGTCTGTATCTTCCATATACTTCTCTCAGTGTGTTGCGGAAGCCGATCGGATCGATTTCCCAGCCGAATTCCGTCTTCATGAGATTCGGGTTCTTGACATTCTTTGCCATGCCCGGCAGACCTCTTGAGTTCTGCTGGTCACCGCCGCCTTCTTCCGTACCGTCACTTGCCGTAACTGTTCCGGTTGAGTAGTAATTGAAGCCGATAAAGTCGGGATGTCCGTTTGCCAGAGCCTCCGCATCGCCTTCATGGAATTCAGGACATGCATCATTTTCTTCCAGATACGCCCATACGAGATTGTTGTACTTTCCGTATACTGCCATATCGAGATACAGCCAGTTGCGGACAGCATTCATATTCTGTGCGGCAATCGTATCTTCCGGTTTATTGGAATTCGGATAGATCAGCGCGATATTCGGCGCAGGACCGATCTTTGCGCCGGGAAGCATCTCATGACACAGTGCCATCGCCTTTGCCTGAGCAACAAGCATATGATGATTCTGCTGATAGATTTCCTTCAGAACATTCGTGCATCCTTCCGGCAGATGCAGTGTACCGATCATCGGTCCGACCAGTGTAAGCATGTTCTGCTCATTGATCGTCAGCCAGTATTTGACACGATCGCCGAAGTTCTCATACATCGTACGGGCAAATTCCAGGAACCAGTTTACGGAATCCGGATTACCCCAGCTGCCTCTTTCATCCAAAGCGGCGGGCATATCGAAATGGAACATCGTAACGAGCGGGATAATATTATACTTCAGGCACTCATCGATCAGATTATTGTAATACTCAATTCCCTTCGGATTGACTTCCCCTGTTCCTTTCGGCAGAATTCTTGACCATGAAATGGAGAAACGGTATACCTTGAATCCCATTTCCGCCATCAAAGCAACATCTTCCTTATATCTGTGATACTGATCGGCACAGACATCCAGTTCTGATGTTCCCTCGGGAACTTTCTTGACATCCTGACAGGAAGGTCCCTTTCCGTCTTCCAGATTTGCGCCTTCCACCTGATAAGCGGATGTACTTGCGCCCCAGAGGAAATTCTCGGGGAACGGCTTTAACTTCTTATGCAGCATATGTCTCCTCCTTCTACTGCTTTAATGATTATGTTTCTCTGAACGCTCACCAAGTGAGCCTGCGGTATATTTATTATCTTATGATTTTTATCATTTTTCAATGTGATGAAACAGTACTGAAACAATGATATGATAGTTGCCATGAGTAAGAAAAAAGCCATTCTCAGAATTCTTCTTTTCCTGCAGATTACACTGATCTTTTCCTTTTCACTGATGAACGGGGAACTCTCCGGCAATACCAGCGGTTCTCTGAGTCAGTGGCTGTATGATTTCCTGAGCGTTCCCTTCAGTTACGAGATCTTTCATTTCTCCATCCGCAAATGCGCTCATTTTACGGAATACGCGGTACTGGGTGCCATTGCCTATCTGAACGGCAGATATGCCCCGTTCTTCGGAAAAACCAAAGCAACCGTATTGTTCTTTCTCTTTGCAGTTCCGCTCACTGATGAATTTCTTCAGACACGTATCCCCGGCAGATACGGTACGATATATGACAGTCTGCTCGATATGGCCGGTTATCTGTCCGGTGTGCTGATCGCATATCTGATCACAGAAAAAAGGAAGAACTCATAATTCTTCCCTTAATACGGATTCAATATCCTCTTTGGAGGCGGAGAATGTACCCTGGATCATTTCCGTGCTTCCCCCTCCTCTGCCGCTGAGTCTCTGATTCAGCGTTTTTGCTTTTTTCCGGAGATCATCACTGACGGAGCCGATTACATAATCAAATCCCTGTATGCTTTCCGTCAAAACAGCAGCAGTTTCCGCTTTCTTACTTTCAATCAGCAGATTGACATACTTCCGCATCATGACTCTGTCGGTATCTTCTTCAAACAGAATCTGTAATCTTTCCGGCTGAATTCCATCTGCCTTCATCGTGATGTATTTCTGTCTGATCCGGCTGAGCTGACCGTCTCTTTTGACGATTTCTTCTTTCTGCCTTTCCACATGGGAAGCGGTATTCACCGGTTCAGCCGCCAGCATGACAGATATCCTGCTGTTCTGTTCATGAAGCTTCTGTGACAGCTGCAGTGCCCTTCTGCCGGAAAGGATTTCCAGTCTGACACCGTTCTTATGCTTCTCGGAAGAAAAGATACGGATCATGCCGACTTCACCGCTTCTTCTGACATGTGTTCCGCAGCAGGCACAGATATCCGCGCCGGGTATCTCAACGATACGGACAAGTCCCTCCAGTTCCTTTTTGGACCGGTAAGGAAGGTCCTTCAGCTCTTCTTCACCGGGAAACAGAATATTCACCGGAACATCATTCCAGATAATCCGGTTGGCCATCATTTCCAGTTCCGCCAGATCCTCAGCCGGAATCATTCCGTCAAAGTCAATCTGAATCATATCCCCCATATGAAAACCGACATTGTCATACCCGTACTTCTGATGAATCAGACCGGAAAGAATATGTTCCCCGGTATGGTTCTGCATCAGATCAAATCTTCTGTCCCAGTCAATTTCACCCTTAACGATGCCTTCGGCCGGCGCTTCGGTGATGTGAATAATCTCATCACCTCTTTTTCTTGTGTCCAGAACACGGATGCCGTTCAGTGTTCCGGTATCCCCGGGCTGCCCGCCGCCTTCGGGATAAAACGCAGTATCAGAGAGGAGGACTTCATACCCTTTCTTCCCCTTTTCACACCGGATGACCTCAGCCGTAAAACTGCGGCAGTACGGATCCCGGTAAAACAGTTCATTCATTTCACTCATGGCATATACCTCAGTTACCGATTATATCAAAAAAGGGCATCTCTGCCCCATTATGTCTGATGTTCCACGAGTTTTCTTCCCCCGTGGACAATCATATAAACGGATAAAGTGATCATGATGATGAATATGACCGTCCCTGAAGCCATATTCAATTCTTCCGCGAATTCCGCATCCGTACAGAATCTTCCCAGAAGCGCAGTCTGCAGGGAGTAGACACCGAGAAGTGCCGCAGCCATTGAGATCATCTTACAGGCGGATAACAGCGGTGAATTATACCTGGAATACTTTCTCAGTCCGTGAATTGCGGAGGCAAGCAGAAACATTGAGAACACTGCAGCCGCATAGATCAGAATACCGGGATAGCTTGCGCTTTGATGTTCATTGATAATCAGCGCCGCCACAATCAGAAGTGATATTGTCATAAACAATAATGCATACCCGCATTCGACATATTTCCTGTATTCCGATCTCATGACCGGCTGATCATGCTTGAATTCCATCAACAGGACCATTCTTGCCGTACTTAACGCAATATAGAAGAAACCGAGAGCGGAAAACCACAACGAATTTGATGTCAGACCGAGATACAGATAGGCAACGGAAAACAGAATATTGAGAATCCATGACAGACTCAGTGAAAAACCCATCGATTTCCGTATATCCGTAAGATTCCTGATCTTTTTCCTGTTCTTCTTCGCGTAATCGAGAAACATAATGATACCGGCTGTCAGCGAGTAAGCCAGCAGGATTCCCGCCGCAAGAAGAAGCCATTTATTGCGGATATTGTAGATATAGGCCGCAAGCAAAAGATCCAGTCCGATCAGGATCCCGAAAAGAATGAATATCGGTGATACATCAAATATTTTTTTCATATCTGCCTGCTTTTTTATATTATAGCCGAATTCCCGGCAGATTCTGACATATAAGACAGTAACGATTATCCTGCCTGTTCATCACACGCATTCATTTCCGTTATGCTGTTCTGATGTCCCTGTAAAAGCGGATGTTCTTTCAAAAGATGCTCAAATGCAAAGGCAGCCGCATACGAAGACCGCTCGTAATAAATGACAAGGGAATTCTCCGTACTGTTTTCCCGGAGTTCCAGTCTGACCGGTTTCAGAAGCACACCCGAACGGAAACGGTTTTCACCGAGCGGCAGAATACTCTTTTGATTTTCATAGATCTGCCCGATTGTTTTTCCTTCAGATGAAGGGCACCAGATTCCGTCTGGAGAGTCCTTGAATCTGTAATCCCGAAGAGCTTCCGTCAGTTCATTCAAAGGACTGCCATACACCTCAAGAATGCCGTTTTCCCATTTCATGGAAGATGAAAGAGCGCCTGACGACCGGAATACATCTGATATTTCTTCAGCCGAAAGTCTGATCCGGATACCGAAACAGGAAGCCGCAGAAAGAACAGCACAGCGGGCAAAATCATACAAAGGATCCGACTGATCCGCATGAAGCATAAACATTCCCGGGTGTCCGGAAATAAACTGATCCAATCCCTCTGCAGTACTGAATTGCTGTCCGGATATAGCCGAAATAATCATAGCCTCGTGAACCTCCCCACCTAAATGCTTTGCATTATAGACGGGGCTTCCAAGGCACCTGCGGTGCCAAAGACTTCCGTCTGAATACTGATA
>CACXDM010000057.1 GCA_902766435.1 uncultured Erysipelotrichaceae bacterium
GTGGAGACGGGTGGTTTCGAACCACCGAACCCAGAGGGAGCAGATTTACAGTCTGCCGCGTTTAGCCACTTCGCTACGTCTCCACATTCGTGGTGCCGACTATAGGAATCGAACCTACAACCTACTGATTACAAATCAGTTGCTCTGCCAATTGAGCTAAGTCGGCAATGGTGGAGGTTAACGGGCTCGAACCGCTGACCCTCTGCTTGTAAGGCAGATGCTCTCCCAACTGAGCTAAACCTCCGCAACTCTCTTCAGAGTGCTTACATATACTACCATAGGGATTTTTGAACGTCAACAGAGTTTTTTTCGAAAATTTTCAATAAATGCTTCCTTGCAGGCAGGGGCAGATGATCATTCCGCTGAATATATGAGTTCCCGGAATCGAATGATTGTCAATTCATAACTGTGGTACAATTGCAGAAGCGGAGGCGTTTATGGAGATTTATAATTCCAGGTATCTGGACAGTAATAAAAGATTTCTGCTTGCGGTTCTGGCAGGGCTTGTGGCAGCGGTCGGACTCGGACTGGCATACGGTGTGATCTACAGTGCCCTGCGGGTACAGAGCGCAGTTTTGTATATGTTTATCGGCTGGTGCATCGGGTATGTTGTCAGAACTGTCGGCCGGGGCGTCCATCTGCGGTTTGCCGCAGCAGGAGCGGTGCTGACATTTATCTCGATTTTCATCGGCGATATGTGTGCCATGTTCGGCTTCAGCGCTTTATTGAAAATTCTGACCAGTTTTACTTTTCTGAATCAGGCGCTTGGGGTCTGGCTGAAAATGTATTTATCCACTAATCTGAACAGCATTCTCGGTCTTCTTCTGCGGGCGGCCGGCATCTGGTTCGGTTTCAATTATTCAAGAATTATCTGACGGAGAAATAATTATGCACAGAAAAACATGGATGGAAATCAATCTCGATATGATCGGGGACAATATCAGGAAACTGAAGGAGATCTGCGGCAAGAAGGTTGTTGCAGTTCTGAAGGCAAACGCCTACGGATGCGGTGACAGACAGGTCATGCAGGCGGTTCTGGCAGGCGGGGCAGATATGATTGCCGTATCTTCTGTTGATGAGGCATTAATGATCCGGCAGGAAGGATATGAAGGACCGGTGCTGATTCTCGGATCGGCAGATCCCGAGGATATACCTGTCATGATCGAACATGATATTTCCGCTGCTGCCTTTTCGGCTGAATGGGTGCAGGAAGCCGTGCTGAAAGGCTGCAGGGGACTCAGGGTACACATGAAAGTGGATACCGGAATGAACCGGATCGGCTTTAAGGACAACAATGAACTGAAGAAAGCCTTTGTACTTCTGAAAGATGCCGGATGTGTAATGGAAGGCATTTTCACACATTTCTGCTGCGCCGATACGGACATGGAAATGACAGACAGTCAGTACAGCCGGTTTGCCTCGGCAGTTAAGGCGCTTGACTATCCGTTTGAATGGATTCACTGTGACAACAGTGATGCGACGGTATTCTTCCGGGATGATCTTTCAAATGCCTGCCGCGTCGGTATCTCTCTGTATGGTATTTCGACATATGAGAAAACACTGAAATATCCTGTTGCATTGTATTCCGAGATTTCCATGGTCAAACAGGTCGGAAAAGGGGAGACGATCGGTTACGGCGCAACGTACACGGCTGAAGAGGATATGTGGGTCGGTACTGTTCCGATCGGATACGCGGACGGTTTTATCCGCGCCAATCAGGGCCGTAAGGTATATGTTGACGGGCATCTGTGTGAAGTCTGCGGCAGGGTATGCATGGATCAGATGATGATCCGTCTGCCGGAAAAGCTTTCCCCAGGAACAACCGTTGAGATTTTCGGTCCGCATATTTCGGTTGAGGATATGGCAGATGAACTGCATACGATCCCGTATGAGATCTTCTGTCTGATTTCACCGCGTGTAACACGGAAGTATATCCGTCACGGTGTTATTTCCGAAGAGGACAATATTCGGCTTGTTCAGACGGGAATACTCTGATGAAACGGAAACTGACTCTGACGGCAGCGGCTTTGTCTGCGCTGCTGTTCGGATGTGATAAATATGAGACAAAAGCTTCGGAAAAAGATGCTCTGAAATACTATGAAGAAAAGTACGGGGTAAAGACTTCGGTTCAGGAGTCGCACCGGCTCGGAAATTACGGCTTATTCGGATACAGCTGGTCGGGAATGGAATTCATGATGGACGACGGGACGTCTGTGATCTACGACGATCATACCGGAATCTATTCCGATGACCGCCAGAGCGATCAGATCGAACAGGACTGCACCGCCTTTGCGGAAGCGCTGATCAGTCATACGGTAAGCGGAAATCTGACACAGCCGGAAGTTGAATCGGTCGGAATGAAGGTGAGCTGGGAAACGTACAAGGGAAAGCCGTACTCATTTCACGAATACTATGACGGCAGTGCAGAGGCATTCCTTGCGGCATATAAACCGGCTTTGATCATGAAGCCGAATTACGGAAAAGGAGACTTTCTGGCAGATATCATCTTTGATTCAGATGAGGAAACCATCCGGTCCTTTATGGAAGAACTCGGTCAGTGGTTCAGAATTGATTATCTGACTTTTGTTTCGATGGATAAGAAATATTTTGAAGAGCACCCGGACGGCGGCATGTCAAAATATGATACCGGATTCCGGTATTATCTCCACAGTGAAACAGCTGACGGAAAGCTTCTCATTCATAAAAGAGAATATCTGTTCCATCAGATCATGCCGGGCATATATGTATCGGCGGATGAAGATGATCTTGTGCTCAAAAAGGATGATATACAGTTTGTTCAGACTTCAGGCGAATACAGAAAAACAGTGTTCTCGTCATCACTGCCGGATACGCTGAATGTGATTCTCCGGACGGAAAATGACATGAGGATTTATTCTTACGAAGATACGGATGTCTACCGCCGGATCAATCCGCATGCTCTGCAGCAGGGTGTGCTGCTGAAGAATAATGAGATCCTCTACTGCAGCTGGGCATGTGAAGATCTGCCGGATATTCAGATCAGTGATCTGAATGCATCGGGCATGAACGTTAAACTGATTACCGTACACGAAGATGAGTTTGACGATGCGGATCTGACGGTGATCGGCTTCAAATACAAAGACGGTCATTGGGAAACTGTCGGTTTTGATGCGGAAAGAATGAACGGTTCACTGCAGTGGCATGTTCCGTTTGATACGGATACTAGACCGGACAATGAATTTCATTTCTACTTTAAATACCGCTTCGGGCCTAAGACGGATACGGACTACCGTGTGATGATTGACCGTGTGATCAATATCGAAACGGGTGAGATCTCGCGGAAATCATAAAAAAAGATGGTTTTCACCATCCGTAGCCAAAACGCTTTTCCCCCTCTACGACTTTGGAGGGTTTGACATAGATCTGATCGACGCGGATAAAACGGTCACCTTTTTCAATCACGGCAAGGAAATCGTCAATGGCGGCTTCTTCGCCCTGTACGAAGATTTCGACCATCCCGTTTTCCAGATTTTTCACCGAACCGGTCAGATGTCTCCGCTGGGCGTTCAGCATCGCGAATCCGCGGAAGCCGACTCCCTGTACCTGGCCTTCGACTATTACATGATAACGTTTCATATCATTACCCCGGTTTTATTATAGCAGAGCAGACTTTTCCTGCCAGTGCGGTGAAACCCGTAATGATATCAAAAAGGTGAGCAGATGATAAATGTTTTGTTGAATCTATCAAATTTTGATGAACCATGGGCATACGGGTCACTGGAAAATATCCTGCTTCCCCGCAGCAGAGTTCTGATATTGCCTTTGTCTTATGATGAGGGGTGGATTACGGATGCGTATGAATGGAAAGAACGTTACGGCAGAGGTTCCCGTTACTATGAGGAACTGGTCCGTCCGTTCAGAGCCTTCGGCATCAATGACAATGATATCTCCTGGATCAATTACTATGAGGATGACAGGGAATCTTCACTGCGCAAGATCAACGAAGCGGATATTCTTCTCTTTACGGGAGGGTATCCCGACTGGATGCTGCAGAGACTCTACGATCTCGGGATCAGAGATGAGATTTCCGGCTTCGAAGGGGCCGTAATGGGAATGAGCGCAGGTGCTTTGATCCAGCTGGATGAATACCATCTGACAGAAGAAGAGGGATATGAATATCAGATCCAGGAAGGGCTCGGTCTTTTATCGGGATTTGATATTGAGCCTCATTATGAAGAAGATCTTCATCACATTACCGGTATCATCCGTTCGCTTGAGGATATGGGAAGACCATTGATCGCGATGCCGAACCGGGGCGGTGTCCTGATTGACGACGGTCATTTCGAACTGCTCGGTGAATCCTTTATTCTTGAACCGAAAGATCTTGATGAACTTTATGCCGCATACGATTTTCTGCGTTACGGGTATTAGGAAAATGCATTGACACCGTTCTCAGCGGTGATATGATTATAAAAATAAAAGGCAGTGAAGGGAAAAAGTAAACGGATTCCATGAGATGACAGAGAGCTTCGTGAGCTGAGAGGAAGCAGATCATGCCCGGTGAAAACACATCCCGGAGCCGCTTTTCCGAAATTCAGTAGGAAATGACGTGAGTGCACGTTACAGCACAGGAGTATGACAGTACTCTGTGAGGTCCGTTTCGTGAGGAACGGATGAATTTGGGTGGAACCACGTTATGATACGTCCCTTGGCGGGGCGTTTTTTGTTTAAAGGGGATTTGTATGGAAAATGTAGAGATGCCTGTCGGCATGCGTGATCTGTTTCCGGCTGACACCCGGAAAAAGGCGGCGTTCAAGAAAAGAATACGCAATGTATTTGCTGCTTACGGCTACCAGGAAATTGAAACACCTCTGATTGAGTTTTACTCCACATACCGTGATGCTTTTGCTTCAATACGCGAAGAGGAAATGTATAAGTTTGTGGATGAAAGCGGCAAGATTCTCGCTCTGCGGACTGACATGACACTGCCGATCGCAAGAGTCTGTGCCTCCAAGATACTGGATATGGAACTGCCGTTCCGTTTCGCATACTGTTCGGATGTCTATAAGGTCAGACAGTCATTTGCCGGCAAACGGAATGAAGTGACCGACTGCGGTGTTGAACTGATCGGACTGGATGCCTCCGCTGACTGTGAGGTGCTAGGCTGCGCGCTTGATGTTCTTGAGGCTGTCGGTCTTCCTTCCTATACACTGGAGATCGGCAACAGCGATTTCTTCCGTCTTGCCTGCAGTGAAGCAGGCCTTGACCGTAAGGACAGTCTGTTTCTTGCGGATCTGACCGACCGGAAGGCAATGCCCGAACTAAGAGAGTGGCTGAGTGAAAAAATAACGGACAGAAAGGTCAGGGAATTCTTTGCGATGGTGCCGCTGATGAACGGCAGAGATGCCCTGAATGAAGCGATGCGTTACAGTTTCAGTGATGCCCTCCGCCATGAGGTTTCCTATCTGAGCGGTCTGCGGGATACGCTCTGCGAAGCCGGTTATCCGGATCACATCGCATTTGACTTCGGCAAGCTGCCGTATCTTGACTACTATACAGGCATTATCTTTGAAGGGTATGTTGAAGGAGTCGGTACCGGTATTCTCAGCGGCGGCCGCTATGACAGACTTCTGGCAAAATTCGGAAGGGATCTTCCGGCCTGCGGCTTCGGTGTGAAGCTGGACTATCTGGTTGAGGTTCTGCCGGATGAAAAGAGAAAAATCAGGAAACTGTATTATCCGAAAGACAAGACTGCCGAAGCACTGAAGAAAGCACGTGAACTCCGTCAGGAAACGGCAGTGGAAATGATCCCCTGGGATCAGGAAGACATGGAGGTGAGGGAATGAGTATTTCGGTTGCGCTGACCAAAGGCAGACTGGAAGCGAAAACAGTCTCTCTTCTGGAAAAATGCGGATACGGCACTGAGGCGCTGAAGGACAAGGGAAGAGCGCTTGTCTTCCCGGATTCAAAGAAGGATGTCAGATACTTTCTTGTAAAGGCAAATGACTGTATTACCTATGTGGAACACGGTGTGGCGGATGTCGGTGTTGTCGGAAAAGATACACTGATGGAAGGCGGCAGTGATTATTATGAAATGCTGGATCTGCAGACAGGCAAATGCTGCTTTATCGTTGCCGGTCTGAAGGACAGCAGTCCGCTGGAAAAATCCGGTCACATCAGAATCGGAACAAAATACCCCAATGTTGCCAGAAATTTCTTCCGGCAGAGGGGAATGGATGTGGAAATCATAAAGATCGACGGATCGGTTGAACTGGCTCCCGTACTCGGTCTTTGTGACGGTATTGTGGATATTATGGAAACTGGTACAACACTGAAGGAAAACGGACTTGTCGTCTATGCGAAAGTGGCGGATATCAGTGCGAGAGTGATTGTAAACAAAGCTTCGTTCAAGCTGAAACGGGACGAAATCATGGCTTTTGTGAATGATCTGGAAAGGATGACGGGAAATGCTGAAGAGAATCGATAAGAATGAAACAGAGCAGCTGCGGGAATACCTTGACAGCAGGATGCAGGAGATCAGCAGTGATGTTCTTCTCAGAACAAATGAAATACTTCTGGATGTAAGAAAGAACGGCGATGCCGCGCTGCGGAAGTATACTTCCATGTTTGATCACGTGGAAGTAACGGATTTCCGTGTCAGTGAGGCAGAGATTGAGGAAGCATCCGCAAAGTGTGATCCGTATTTCAGAACATCGATGGAAAAGGCGGCTGCCAATATTACGGCATTCCATCAGGCACAGGTTGTGAATTCCTATCTGCAGGAAAAGGAAGACGGCATCTATCTTGGTGAACGGGTAATGCCTCTTGCAAGCGTGGGTATCTATGTGCCGGGCGGAAGAGCGCAGTATCCTAGTTCGGTACTGATGAACGCGATACCGGCAAAGGTTGCCGGAGTGAAGCGGATTGTCATGGTGACACCTCCGGATAAACAGGGTGGAATTCACCCCAATATCGCTTTTGCGGCAAAACTGGCAGGAGTAACGGAAATCTATAAAGTCGGCGGCGCTCAGGCTGTTGCGGCGCTTGCCTATGGAACAGAGTCCATTCCGGCAGTGGATAAGATTACCGGTCCGGGAAATATCTATGTCGCAGCCGCGAAGAAGCTGGTATACGGCAAAGTGGATATTGACATGATTGCGGGACCTTCGGAAATTCTCGTTATTGCGGATGAAGGAGCGGATCCTGTGTTTACCGCGGCGGATCTTCTTTCCCAGGCAGAACATGATCCGATGGCTTCACCGATTCTGCTGACAACTTCCCAAAGCGTTCTGGAACAGGTGAACGCTGAACTGAAAAAACAGTCGGCAGTACTGCCGAAGAGAGAGATTGTCGAGGCTTCTTTACGGGATTACGGCCGTTCCATCGTCTGTGATTCCATTGAGGAATGCATCGCGTTTGCCAATGCGATCGCGCCTGAACATCTCGAACTGATGGTTGCCGATCCGATGAAATATCTGAATCAGGTGATCAATGCCGGTTCCGTGTTCCTCGGCTACTATACATGTGAGTCGATCGGCGACTATTTCGGCGGAACGAACCATGTTCTGCCCACCAACGGGACAGCCCGGTTTTCCAGCGCGCTCGGCGTGGATGCGTTTGTGAAGCGTTCCTGCTTCCTGCACTATACAAAAGAGGCACTGGAGAAAAACGGAAGCTATATTATTTCGATGGCCGAACAGGAGGAACTGGAAGGACATGCGAACGCAGTGAAAGTGAGGATGCCGGAATGAAGAAGATCACAACATATGAATCACCAAGAAATGCAGGTCTTCTGCTGAATGCAAATGAGCTCAGCAGTAATCTTCCGAAAAAGATCAGGGCAGAAATCAGTGAAGCGGTCATGACAACCGACTTCAACCGGTATCCGGATCCTTCCCAGAAAGAAGTGCTTGAAGCTTACGCAAAGATGCAGGGACTGAAGGAATCACAGCTTCTGGCCGGCAACGGTTCCGACCAGATGCTCGGTCACGTCATCTGCTATTTTCTCGGTCACGGCAAAAAACTGTATACATTCGCTCCTGATTTCTCGATGTATGATTACTATGCAAGCAGCTATGAGGCTGAGACAGTAAAATTCAGGACAGAGGAAGACGGCAGCGCTGATCTGAATGCATTCATTGGGCGGGGAAAGGAAGTGAATGCGGACATGATCATGTTCTCAAATCCCAACAATCCCACCGGCCACTGCTTTGATCTGAATGAGATCAGAACCATCCTCAGCGCATTTCCGGATATTCCCGTTGTGGTTGATGAAGCATATATGGAGTTTTCCGCAAAGGAAAGCGCGCTCAGTCTGATTGAAGAATACAGGAATCTGTATGTGACACGTACGCTGTCAAAGGCATACGGACTTGCCGGTATACGTCTCGGATTTATGGCTTCGGCTGAAGAAAACATGAAGAAGCTGAAGGGGTCCTTCGTGCCATATGCCGTTAATACACTGACGATGAAAATCGGTGTGATTGCCATGGCTCACGCAGCCGAAACCGGTGATGTGATCCGGGAGATCGTGAATGAGCGCGAACGTGTATACGGCGAAGTGAAGAAGATGAAGAATCTGAAGTTCTATCCCTCTGAAGCAAATTTCCTTTACGGCAGATCGGCAGCGAAGGAAGTTCTGCTGAAACTGATGGATGAAGAACAGATTGTCATCAGAAACTATGCGGGATCTGACGCATTCCGCATTACAATCGGTAAAAAAGAAGAAAATGACAGAATACTTGCGGTTCTGAGAAAATTTGAGGAGACAGTATGAGACAGGCACAGATTGACAGAACGACAAACGAAACGGATATTCACTGCGAACTGGAACTTGACGGAAGCGGAATCAGGACAATTGATACGGGCGTCGGTTTCTTCGACCACATGCTTGATCTGTTTGCCTGCCACGGTTCGCTGGATCTTGTCATGCAGGCGGACGGAGATCTGGATGTTGATGATCATCATACGATTGAAGACTGCGGCATCATTCTCGGCGATGCGCTGAAAGAGGCGCTTGGCGACAAGGCGGGAATTGCCCGCTACGGTTCGTTTACACTGCCGATGGATGAATGTCTGGCAAATGTAACACTGGATATCAGCGGCAGACCGTATCTGGTATTCAACTGCGAATTCTCGCGGGATTCCATCGGTATGATGGCAACCGAAATGGTTGAGGAATTCATGCGCGCTTTTGCCTTTCATGCGGGCATCACACTGCATATCAACCTGTATTACGGGAAAAACGATCACCATAAGGCGGAGGCTGTATTCAAGGCACTCGGGCATGCATTGAAGGAAGCAGTAAGAGAAACCGGTGAAGGCGTTCTCAGCACGAAGGGAATGCTCGAATGATCGGTATTATAGACTACGGAATGGGCAATCTGCGCAGTCTGGAAAATGCCCTGAAATACCTCGGAAAAGAATGTGTGATCTCAAGTGATCCGGAAGTACTGACTTCCTGTGAAAGGCTGATTCTTCCCGGTGTCGGCGCTTTCGGCGACTGCATGAAGAACCTGAAGGACAGGAAACTTGATGTAATGGTCAGAGAGTATGTTGAGAAGGGCGGAAAGATTCTGGGAATCTGTCTCGGCATGCAGATGCTGTTTGAAAGCAGTGAGGAAAAAGGATTTACCGAAGGATTCGGTTTTCTTAAGGGAAAGGTAATCCGTCTGCAGACAGATCTTCCTGTACCGGAAATCGGCTGGAATGAGCTTGAGTGGAATCAGGAACATCCGCTGAAAGGAATCCTTTCCGAACACGCTCATGCATATTATGTACATTCTTACTATGCCGCGCAGACGGATCCCGATGATCTGATTATCTGTTCTCTTTACGGTGATATCCGCGTAGCCGGACTTGTTGCCCGCGCTAATGTGGCAGGCTGTCAGTTTCATCCGGAAAAGAGCGGTGAAGACGGACTGAAGATACTGAAGTATTACATGGAGGAATTCTGATGATCATTATACCTGCAATAGATCTGATCGACGGAAGACCTGTCCGTCTTTATCAGGGAGATTATGACAAGAAGGAAATCGTGGCTGACTCCGCCTCAAAGACAGCGGAAGAATTTGCGGCAGCCGGTGCCGAGTATATTCATGTTGTGGATCTTGACGGAGCCAGAAGCGGCAGACCCGTTAACGGTGATACGGTATCGGAAATCGTGAAAGCATGCGGCATTCCGGTTGAAATCGGCGGCGGTATCCGCAGCATGAACGATATAGAGTATTATCTCGGGCTCGGTGTCAGCCGTATTATTCTCGGAACAGCTGCTGTCAGTGATCCGGAATTTCTGAAGGAGTCAGTTACACGCTTCAAAGACAGGATCGCTGTCGGTCTTGACTGCCGTGACGGTTACGCCTGTGTATCGGGCTGGTATGAAAAATCTGACCTTCATTATATTTCCTTTGCAAAGACGCTGGAACAGATCGGTGTCAGAACGATTATCTTTACCGATATATCACGTGACGGCACACTGAACGGTCCCAATCTGGTGATGCTGAAAGAGCTGAAAAATGCCGTTGGCTGTCAGATCACTGCCAGCGGAGGCATAAGAAATCTGGAACACATCCGCGCTCTGAAGGAATTGGATATCTACGGCGCAATTACAGGCAAAGCGGTATATACGAAGGATCTCGATCTGAAGGAAGCCGTTTGGCTGTGCCGGGAGGACGTATGATCAAGAAAAGAATCATTCCCTGTCTTGATGTCAGGGACGGAAAAGTTGTCAAAGGAATCAATTTTGTCGGTCTGAAGGAAGTGGGTGATCCGGTGGAACTGGCGGAACGGTATTATCGTCAGTCGGCAGATGAGCTTGTATTCCTTGATATTACCGCAACCCACGAACACAGGGATACGATGGTGCATATTGTCGAAAAAGTGGCGGAGAAGATATTCATGCCGTTCACTGTCGGCGGCGGCATCCGCACAACCGAAGATATCCGTCGGATTCTGCGGGCGGGAGCGGACAAGGTTTCACTGAACAGCGCGGCTGTACGCAATCCGGATATCCTGAATGAGGGTGCATCCATGTTTGGCGATCAGTGCATTGTTCTGGCGGTTGACGGCAGAATGCGTTCTGACGGATCAGGGTGGAATGTGGTCATCAACGGCGGCAGAATTGACACCGGACTTGATGCGGTTGAATGGATCAGAGAAGGCGTTTCACGCGGGGCGGGGGAGATACTGCTGACCTCCATGGACGCTGACGGAACAAAGCAGGGCTTTGATATCCCGTTTCTGAAGGCAGTGCGTCAGGCGGTAAACGTTCCGGTCATCGCTTCCGGCGGCTGCGGCAGTCTGGAACACTTCCGGGAAGTATTTGCCGAAGATGCGGCAGATGCGGCCCTTGCGGCCAGTCTGTTCCATTACAATGAACTGACGGTTACGGATGTTAAGGAATATCTGCAGAAGGAAGGAATCCCGGTGCGCTTATGATCAGACCGGATTTTGAAAAAGGAAACGGACTGGTTCCGTGCATTGTACAGGATGCGGAAAGCGGTCAGGTTCTGATGCTCGGCTATATGAATGAGGAAAGCCTGAACCGTACAATGGAAACAGGGCTGGCGACTTACTGGTCACGCAGCCGGAATGAACTCTGGGTCAAGGGAGAAACAAGCGGTCATTACCAGCATGTGAAAGAGATACTGATCGATTGTGATGAAGATACCGTTCTTCTGAAAGTGGTACAGGACGGTGCGGCATGCCATACCGGCAAATACAGCTGTTTCTACCGGAATATCGAAGGAGAAGAAGTGTTATGAATGAACTGAAGGAACTGTATCAGACGGCGCTTGACCGGAAGGAACATCCCGAAGAAGGAAGCTATACGGCTTATCTTTATGAAAAGGGACTGGAAAAGATACTGAAAAAGGTCGGGGAGGAATCCTCGGAAGTGCTGATCGCGGCAATGAAGGATGACAGAGACGAACTGATCGGGGAGATCAATGATCTGCTCTATCACTTGGTCGTTCTCATGGTTGAAAAAGGTATTTCACTGGAAGACGTCGAAGAAGTGATGAAGCTCCGCTCCGCTAAACAGCATAATCTGAAACCGGAAAGAAAACCGATTACTGAGCTTTAATCGCTCAGACGGTTTTTTTTTCATATACAGTATTCATAACAATATCAGGAGATCAATATGAAAGCAGAGTATTCTTCAACGGTCAGCCGGTGGGGTGTATTTGAAGCCGCAGTCAGAGGTCCCTCTGAAGGCAATCCCTTTACCGAACAAAATCTCAGGGGCATTTTCAAAAGCAAAAATGAAACGGTAAGCACAGAAGGATTTTATGACGGAGACGGAATTTACCGGATCCGCTTCATGCCGTCGTTCGAAGAGACATATTCCTTCTCGTTAACAGGATCATTTTTGCCGGAACCATTGACGGGAACATTTGAAGTCCTTCCGCCAAAGGAAGGAAACCATGGTCCTGTCCGGGTAATCAACACCCATCATTTTGCGTATGAAGACGGTACACCGTATATTTCCATCGGGACAACCGCCTACGTCTTTGCGCTGCAGACAGATGAGTTAGTTGAACAGACGTTTGAAAGCCTGACGGAAGCGCGGTTCAATAAGATCCGTTTCTGCATCTTTCCCAAGCATTACAACTATAACCTGAAGGAGCCGTATTCCTATCCGTATGAAGGCACGCCGATGGATTCCTCCGTTCTGACACCGGAGAATTTCATGCAGTACATGTGGAAATCGGAAGGAAATCATTTTGATCTGAAACGGTTTAATCCGAAGCATTTTCAGCGGATTGAGTACTGTATCAGGGAACTGGGAAAACGAGGGATCGAAGCGGATCTGATCGTCATGCATCCGTATGACAGATGGGGATTCTCATCGATGAGCCGGGAAGAAGATGATCTGTACTGGCATTATGTCATCAACAGGTTTTCCGCTTTTCACAACGTCTGGTGGTCATTGGCAAATGAACATGATCTTTTGATGAAAAAGACAACTGATGACTGGGAACACTATGCTTCGCTTCTGCTGAAATATGATCCTTACAGTCATCTGCGCTCAATTCACAACTGCCGCGTCATGTACGACCACAGCAGACCATGGGTGACACATTGTTCCATTCAGAGAATCGACCTTTACAAAGGCGCTGAACTGACCGATGAATTTGCGGCAAGATATCAGAAGCCTGTAGTCATGGATGAGATTGCCTATGAAGGCGATCTGCCGCTCGGCTGGGGTAATATCACCCCTGAGGAAATGGTCAGAAGATTCTGGGAGACGGCAGTCCGGGGCGGCTATCCGGGACATGGGGAAACGTATCTGAGTGATGATGATATTCTGTGGTGGTCGCACGGCGGAAAGCTGAAAGGGGAAAGCTGGAAGAGATTCGGCTTTCTGCTGGATATCCTGAAGGAAGTTCCCGGTCATGGACTGATCGGTGTTCCGATGGAATGGGACTGCGCGACAGGTGTACCTGAAAGTTAGTGGACAACACCCGTCAAGTCACAGTATATTTTCTACTTCTGCTTCATGCGTCCTTCCTCCCGCTCATTCTATATTGATGAAACCACGCCTTATGCGGCGGATATCATCGATACATGGAATATGACAGTTGAAACAGCCGGTGTATTCCGCGGCAGTTTTACCGTTCAGCTTCCGGCAAGACAATATATGGCAGTACGTCTGAGAAAGATTGAAGACCCTTCAACATGATTCACACCTGAAAGAGAGCATCGTCTCTCTTTTCTGTTGTCAGTTCCGGATATCGGGACAGCGGATCCGGCGGACTTCATTGATCTGTCTGCTGCAGACAGATCTTATCCGCTCAAAAGAAGCCAGAAGCTCTTCCGTAGTGTTCAGGTCATCAAAACAGCCAGCCGGTTCCTTTGAACTGAATCCGAAGAAACTGCAGAGCGCAAATGCCGAACACTCCGCTTCAAAAGCCCGTCTTCTGCGGCATTCTTCACTCTGAAGCGGATTCCGCTCATACAGCAATGCTCGGGCAGCTTCTCTCATTACGGTATGAAATGTTTCGGAAAGACTCATTCCGCTGCGGATGATGATATCCCTGTCAATGGGGCGGAAATAACCGCTGCTGCCATCAGGTATTTCTTCAAAGTGCACCGAAAGCGGAGAAGCCAGTACGGCTGCTTCAAGCAGAAGAGAATATTCCTGCGGATCATGGGAATTACCGGGAAGAACACCGGGCGGGAGGGGGTTGCCTGCTGTCTGGGAAACATCGAATACGGAAATGGTCCGTAATGAGGAAGGATCATCCATGTTTCCTCTTTTTGACAGAATTGTCAGTGCCTTCTCTCCTTTTTTCACGCATCTGCCGTAGCGCTCCTTCCATACATAATAGCCGGCTGCCATAACGGTATCGGGTTTCTGAAAGTAAAGAAGCACGGCATTCCGGGCGCTCATTGAATTCACTCTTGCGAGCAGTTTCAGAAATGATCCGCAGTGTTCCGGACCACGCAGAGAAAAAATGTCTTCCCGCAGGATACGGGAAGCGTGTATCAGTTTCTGGTTCATGTTTTCATCCTCCGTAAATAATATAGTGAGAAAACTGGGGATTCCCTCAAAAGACAACGGAAATGAAACATGTTATAATTTCACCGGGTTTCATGGAGGTAAATAATGGAACAGCTTGAATTTAAGTTTGATACACAGCTCCTGATTGACGGTCATGATCTGGACGAAGATGAGATTCATGATTATATTCTCAATCATTTCAAGGGAGACTGTCTTCTGGTAGTCGGAGATGACACTCTGATCAAGATTCATTTCCATACAAATGAACCCTGGCTCGTACTTGAATACGGCCAGTCAATCGGTGACATCTATGATGTTGTCGTTGAAAACATGCAGAGACAGGAAGAAGGTCTCAAAGGCTGAAAAAAATCGCTCGGTGAGCGATCTTTTTTTACAAAGCGGTAAAGGATAATATCACACCGGTCAGGAAGAGGACCATGCAGATGATGATCGTCGGACTGGTCAGAAGAATCTTCCAGAGTTTTCCGTTCGATGCACCTGAGCGGGCAATGCCGAGATTGACCGTACCGTTGAACAGACTGAATCCGGCAATGATGTATATGATGATGATCATGACTGTCGGGATCAGCACCAGCGACTGCGGGGTGATATTGATCAGCCATGTGAAGAACGAAATGAATATATGAATCTGTATGGCCGGACGGATCGAGTGATACCGCAGTGTGACAAGAGCCAGATACCATCCCAGGAAAAAACCGGGGAGAGCCTCAGTGAGAGTCGGCCTTGAGATCATATACAGAAGGGCAGAGGCAAGAACACCGAAATATCTGCCGTAGTGACCCAGCTGTCTTTGAATAATACCGCGGAAGATGATCTCGTCACAGACAGGCTGTACAAGCACCATCAGGATGAAGTAGACAACATTTTTCAGAATGTTGTTTTTTGTTGTGAAAATACCGACGAACTCATACGGCGCCGACTGCGTTCTCACCAGCATATAGAACAGTGAGGGAATCGCGGTTACCGCCAGCATGATTCCGACCCCGACGCATGTCAGGGAAATCAGCTTTGACAATGAGATTTTCGGCTTTACGAGATAATCCTTCAGATCCAGATCCAGGCGTGAAGCGGAGATCGAAAAGGGGATCGCTGCCACAAGGATCCAGCTGATCATCGTAAACAGCATTGTGACAAGTTCGGGATCATATCCGAGGAAGATGCCCGGATAATACTGCTGAAGCAGGGAAGAACCATGCCACAGCAGCTGTGTAAGCAGGATATAGAACATTAAGGAAATACCGAGGGTATTGATCTGTTTCCGTGCCTGCCTGCGGGTAATAATCTGCGGTTTATAGGACGGCATGCTTTCTCCTTTCGTCAACGGTTAGTATTTTATCAGAAACCGTGTTTTCTGAACAGAGCATCCATTACCGCAGGATATTCCTCCAGAGGGAAATTACGGACGGAGTGATTTTTCAGCCCGATGTCGGCAATTTTCCCATGGAGCCATACTGCCATGCATACGGCAGTGAAGATATCTCTTGTCTGGCTGAGAATACCGGCCATGATGCCGGCAAGCAGATCACCGCTCCCTGCCTGAGCAAGCGCGGGATTTCCCGTCTGATTGATATATACTTCACCGGCGGGAGAAACAACAATCGTATTCGGTCCCTTCAGAACAACCGTGACGTTGTATTCCCGGGCAAATGTTTCCGCGTATTCCAGTTTGCGGTCAAGAACAGCTTCCTGCGGCTGATTGATCAAAGCCGCAAATTCACCGATATGCGGGGTGATTATCACCGGTATTTTGACGAATCTGAGAAGGTATGTGTTGTGGACCAGAAGCCTGAGTGCTTCGGCATCCAGTACGACAGGACATCTGCTTTCCTGCAGAATGAGGTCAAGACAGTCCTCTTTTTTGTCAAAATAAACCGCGCCGCTGCCAAAGGCAACAGACTTCGCATTTTTCAGCAGCGGTTCAATGACATAGGACATCGTCTCATGACCGAAGGGGTGAAATACCGGAGTAATATGCTGGGAGGCAACGATCGGATAAATGCTTTCCGGCAGTCCGACTTCAATATAGGAAGCGCCTGTTGTCTTGGCACCGATGATATTCAGACTCAGCGCGCCGGCGGTCCCCCAGCTGCCGCCGATCAGGAGTGTTTTTCCGTATGTTCCCTTGTAGGCATTCTCCTGTTTCTTCGGAAAGCTGCGGAAGAAGAGTTCTTCGTCCATCTCACAGAACCGGGACTTGTCCGGATGCGGTATTCCGAGGGATAACAGACGGCATTCTCTGAACAGCCGGTGTTCCTTTTTCATCAGGTGAAACGGTTTATAACAGTCAAGGGCAAGCGTGATATCGGAGATTACTGCACCCTTGTCCGCAAATCCGGTGTCCGCTTCGGCACCGCTGTTAATATCAATACTGATAATCTTTGCGCCGGATGACGATACTGTTTCGAGGATCTTCCGGATATCGGGTTTCAGTTCGCCGTGATAGCTGAATCCGTAAACACCGTCCACAATCAGATCCGCCGATTTGACAGCGCTTCTGATCCGGGAAACTTTTCCGATCCTGGAATCAGGAAGAAGAGAATATGCCTTCTTTGCTTCTTCACTTTTCGGTTCTCCGTCAATGCAGATCACTCTGCATTTGCGGTCGTTTAACAGACGGCAGGCGACAAAAGCATCACCGCCGTTGTTTCCTTTGCCGGCAAGAAAAAGGATTGATGTATCTTCGGTGCTTTCCTTACGGATTTCTTCCGCGATTAATGCACCGGCTTTTTCCATCAGCTCGTACGGTGTGAAACCGGAAGCTGATTCAATTTCTTTCATTCCTTTACTGTCAATGATCATGTAAAAAATCTCTGCTTTCTCTGTTTAGTTTACCATGCATGCGTTTTCAAAGTGTGAAAAAACGCAGAAAATTGCATATTGTCAGTATTTATGCTAATATCTTGTCGGCTGTTAATGCGAAGGAGGTATTATTATGCCGAGAAAGAAAGCTGAAAGTGCGACAACGGTCGAGAAGACCGAAAAGGCAGAAGCAGTAAAAGAAGAAAAGAAAACTGCGAAGAAGCCTGCCAAGACAGCTGCCAAGAAGACAGCAGAGAAGAAGACGACAGCTATGAAAACGACAGCAAAGGCTGCTGCTGAAAAGAAGACAGCAGAGAAGAAACCCGCTGCGAAGAAAACGGCTGCCAAGAAGGCTCCTGCTAAGAAGGCTGCTGCCAAGAAGGCTGAACCGGTTGTAAATAAAAAGAGTGTTCAGCACTATGAAGATGTCATTAACTGGAAGAAGGGCGAAGCTCATGCAATGGACTGGCTGTATATCGAAATCAAGGCCGGTGACCTTCTGACAGAAGTCGAGGCCGGAGTTGATAATCTTGACGCTACATGTCAGGCAATTCTCAACTGCATGCTCGAGGGTGACGGATTCATCTATGATCCGGGTGAGAACAAGGTTTCCCCTGATCTGACTGTCCGTTATTACTGTGACAATCTCAGCGAAGACCGCAGAAAATATTTCGAGTAAGAATTTCAGCGGAAAACCGGGTTTCCGGTTTTTTTTTATGTTTCCATAACCGTCAGAACGGAGAGGACGATACTGAAGGAAACCGCAAATAACCATTCGGAAAGACCGGTCACCTGAAGCGCGCTCAGGGAATGCATTATACAGAACAGCAGCACTGCTCCGTACAGATTCATGATTTTCCTGTGACTCAGCAGTACGGGATAAAGAACCAGAGCGGCACAGACAAATCCTCCGTAGGCGCTGAAAATATGAATCAGTGAAATCAGCTGATGTGTTTCATCATAGGGCAGAAACAGGGCGGTAAAGGCTGTCAGAACAAAAAGAATAATCAGTTTCTTCTGATGGGAGATCATATTCATTAACAAGGCAGACCAGACAAGCATGAAAAGACCGGTCATTTTGGCAAAGAATGAAAAACGGGGATCATTCAGAACTCCTGAAACATTCACCTGATCCATGCCGGCAAGAATCATCGGTACGGTTACTGCGGCAGGAATCAGAAAACATCCGATGAAAAGAATCAGGTATTTTTTCGATTGTGGCTGTAAAAACTGCATATTAGAATTGTATCAGAACGGAGGAAGCGTATGGCACTGAAAACAGCATATCAGGGAGATCACGGTACGTTCAGTGAAATGGCGGTACTGAAATATTTTGCCTCACAGGAGATTGAACAGTGCGGGTGTAAGAATTTTACCGAGATCATGGAAGGAACGGAAAGCGGCAGGTTTGACTACGGCGTGCTGCCGGTTGAAAACACGACAACAGGAATCATATCCCGTTCCTATGACTTGTTCCGCAAGTATAAAGTACATGCCGTGGGTGAGATCAATATCCCGGTCCGTCATAATCTGATTGTACTTCCCGGCACAAAGACGGAGGAGATCAAAGAAGTATACAGTCACCCGGAAGCACTGTCCCAGTGTCAGGGTTTCTTTTCCCGTCATCCTTCTTTCCGTGAAGTGCCGTTTCAGGATACGGCAAAAAGCGTCGAATATATCATGCAGTGCGGAGACCGTACAAAGGCCGCTGTCGGCAGTTCAAGAGCCGCCGAGTACTTCGGGCTGGAAATGCATGAACAGGATATACAGGACAATAATCTGAATATGACGCGCTTTCTTGTCATTACCGCAAAAGAGGAAACCGATCCGCAGGCAGACAAGATCTCAATGATGCTTGTGCTGAATCACAGGCCGGGAGCGCTTTACAATATTCTCGGGATACTGGCGAAAAACGGAATCAATATACTGAAGCTTGAATCACGTCCGATGCCGGGCAAGGTCTTTGAGTATCTTTTCTATATCGACTTTACCGGGAATATAAATGACAGAACTGTCCGGAGTGTTCTGCATGAGCTGGAACTCCGCTGTATCGAAGCGAAGATCTTCGGCTGCTATAAAGAAGCCGCAAAGGAATTCTGAACAGACAGAGTTACTTTGTGACATTTTTCCGAAAAGTGTGTCTGTCTGTTCCTGAAACTGTAATGATAATTAATGAGAGAGGTAATTCTTTATGTACAGACTTATTACGAGTGATCTGGATGAGACTTTGATCGGTAAAAACAGGAAAATCTGCGAAGAGAATATCCGGATGATCAAAAGGGCAAGGGAAGCAGGTGTTTACTTCGTGCCGGCTACGGGCAGAGGGTTTACAACAGTTACCGGAACACTGAAGGATCTTGGCGTATATGATATGGAAGATCAGTATGTCATGTCGTTTAACGGCGGTGTTCTGACGGAAAACAAAGGAAGCAGAATCATTGATGTCAGAGGAATGTCCTATGAACTGGCGTGTGAACTTTTTGAAAGGGCAAAGAACTTTGATGTTGCGGTCAGAGTATATACGATGGATACCGTTTATGTATTCAATATGGATGAAGAGGAAAGAGCATTCATCGGCGGCGCAAAGGGGACCGTTGAGTGTTTTGAAAAAGATCTCGGTTTCCTGAAGGATACACAGCTGATGAAGATTGTCTACGCAAAGGGATCCTATCCGTATCTGATGCAGATTGAAAAGGACGGTCTTGATGATCTTAAGGATGCTCTGGATATCGGATACTCCGTGGGAAGATATATGGAACTGAATCCGAAGGGAATCAATAAAGGAAGCGGTCTGAAAAGGCTTGCGGATCATCTCGGGATTGATATCCGTGAGACAATTGCCGTCGGTGACAATTACAATGATCTGCCGATGATTAAAGCGGCGGGACTGGGTGTCTGTGTGGCAAATTCACCTGAGGAAATGAAAGGGCAGTGTGATGTGATTACAGAGGCAGACTGCGATCACGGCGGTGTGGCTGAAGTCATACGGCGTTTCATTTTCAATGAGTAATCAAAAAAAGAAATGGAATCAAAAAGTTCGCTGCGGATACAGTGAACTTTTTTCGGGTTATTCAGTTGATGAGAAAGTGTCGTATGATCAGCATGACCGCAAACAGAATCAGTACAATTGTGACAGCTCTGATCAGAAGACTGTGCTTTCCTCTCATGCGTTCTCTGTCTTCGGCGCTGATCTCCATCCGCCGCAGTTCCGCCATGTTGTCCATATGTCTGTCGATATCTTTTCTGTACATCTTTGATTTCTCCGTTTCCAGTATAACATTTCAGGAAAAAAGTTCACTCTTTGTGACTTTTGTTGTCGTTGATTCTTAAATACAAACGTATTAGAATGATAAAGACTTTTATTTGGAGGGAAAAAATGAAAAAGTTTTCTAAGTCACTGCTGGCAGGCGTGACAATGCTTTCCCTTGCGGCATGTTCCGGTTCCGGAACAGCAGCAGGTTCCTCTGCTGCCGGTTCTGCGGCTTCTTCCGCTTCTGAAGTGGAAGTTTACATGTCCGACACGAAAGCAGCTGACATCAAGCTTGCCGACACAAAGAATCTCGTAGAAGTTACTTCCTACGAACTGCAGTCCATGGACTATGTTACAACAGCCATGACTGAAGACCACACGTACAATGCCGATCTCGTTGACGGACTTCTCGAAAACGACCAGAAGGGTAATCTGGTTCCCTGTCTGGCTGAAAGCTATGAAGTCAGCGAAGATGGTCTGAAATGGACATTCCATCTGAAGAAGGGTATCAAGTGGGTCACAAGCACAGGCGAAGAATATGATGAAGTCAAGGCTGAAGACTTCGTTACAGGTCTGCGTCACGGCGCTGAATTCCAGTCCGGTACAGGCTGGCTGCTTGAAACTATTCTCGTTGGCTACAGTGATTACTTCTATGGTGAAAACTACAGTGATGAAGAGTGGGATAAAGTAGGTGTCAAGGCGCTTGATGATTATACTCTCGAATACACACTGATGGCTCCGGCTCCTTACTTCCCGAGCATGACAACATATGCTGTTCTTTACCCGATCAACAAGACATTCCTTGAAGGTAAGGGTGCAGGCTGCAAACTCGGTGCTCCCGATATGACAAACTGCGAATTCGGTCAGGTCGCTCCTGATTCAATCCTTTACAACGGCGGATTCATTCTCGAATCCAACGATGTCAAGTCCAGTACTGTTCTGAAGAAGAACCAGGCTTACTGGGATGCTGAACATGTATATCTCGACAGCATCAAGTACATCTATGATGACGGTTCCGATCCTTATTCAGTCATCCGCGGCTTCGAAGCCGGCACATATGCAGCATCTGCTATTTCTCCGCTGTGGGAAAACTTCGATGCTTATATTGCAAAGTATGACGGATATGTTACAGACTCTCTGCCTGACCATTCCACATTCGGTGTTGTCTTCAACATGAACAGACAGATCTTCAACGAATCCAACTACTGCACAAATGACCCTGCAGCCAACGAAAATACACATAACGCAATCCTCAATGAGAACTTCCGTAAGGCTCTGCGTGCTGCGTATGACGTAAAGGCATACAACATGGTTACTTCTCCTGAATCAATCGCTCTCTCCATGATCCGCAACATCAACAACGATTCCAACATCGTTCGTACATCTGACGGAACATCCTACGGCGATCTGGTCAATGAAGTTTACAATGCAAACACAAGCACACCTGCTGATCTCTCAGATGGTCAGTATGCATGGCTCGACAAGGATGCAGCTCTTGCTTACATCGAAGCAGCGAAGGCAGAAGGTATTGAATTCCCTGTTCACCTCGACATGCTGGTTGATGAAACATCCAAGGCACGTTCCGACAGAGCACGTTCCATGGCTGACTCCATCAGCTCCAACACAGACGGACAGATCATTATCGAACTCGTTATGAGAGACTCCGATACAGTTACGAATATCGCTTACCGTAACCAGGATCCGGCAACAATGGACTATGATATTTCCACATTCACAGGCTGGGGTCCCGACTATGCAGATCCGAAGACATTCGTTGACATCTACTCTCCTGTAACAGGTTACTACATGAAGGCCATGGGTCTTGAAGCAGGACCTCTTGATCAGGTATCTGATGCTGACATCAAGCAGGCTGTCGGACTGGTTGAATATGAGAACCTCTACAAGGCTGCAGATGCAATCACAGATGATCTCGATGCACGTTACAGAGCATTCGCAGCAGCTGACGCTGAACTCGTTGAAAGTGCATTCTATATTCCGACATCCACAAATACGAGAAGTGTACGTGTTACTCACGTTGTTCCGTTCTCCAGAGTTTACTCTGTATGTGGTATGACAGAATACAAGCATAAGGGAATGCAGCTCCAGGAAGACATCGTTAAGGCTGAAGACTACAATGCCGCATACGAGGAATGGATCAAGGGCTGAGAACGCTTAAATCTGATTGATGCAAACCGAATCCAGAAAGGGTTCGGTTTTTTTGCGGCCGGTAAAGATCCGAACTGCCGGATGAAAAGAATGAAAAACTTTTCATTCACAAAACA
>CACXDM010000058.1 GCA_902766435.1 uncultured Erysipelotrichaceae bacterium
AAGAAGCTTGTCTATGATGAAAAGAAGATCACGCCGGAACAGTTATGGAATGCCATCCTCGATGATTTCCAAAGTGATGAGAACAAGAGAATCCAGGATATGTTAATCGACGCGCCGAAGTACGGCAATGACAACGATGAAGTTGATCAGCTGGTCGTGAAGGCATATGACAGCTACCTGGATGAAATCAAAAAGTATCCGAATACAAGATACGCAAGAGGTCCCATCGGCGGTATCCGCTACGGCGGCACTTCCTCCATCTCGGCCAATGTCGGTCAGGGTATGGGTACGATGGCTACACCGGACGGCAGAAACGCGCGTGAGCCTCTCGCGGAAGGATGTTCACCTGCGCATAACGCGGACAAGAACGGACCTACAGCCGTATTCAAATCCATTACGAAGCTGCCTACGGAAAAGATTACAGGTGGTGTGCTGCTGAACCAGAAGATGACGCCTCAGATGTTATCGACAGAAGAAAACAAACAGAAACTGGAAATGCTGTTAAGGGCATTCTTCAACAGACTGCACGGCTACCATGTTCAGTACAATATCGTTTCGAGAGAAACACTCCTGGATGCTCAGGCGCACCCGGAAAAGCATAAGGACCTGATCGTCAGAGTTGCCGGCTACAGTGCATTCTTCAATGTCCTCTCCAGAAAGACACAGGACGATATTATCGGCAGAACGGAACAGTCACTTTGATAGAAAGAAGGGAAGAAAGATGAAACTGTTTATTGATGACGCGAATCTTGAAGCAATCAAAGAGATCAATGAGTATTACCCGGTTGACGGTGTCACGACAAATCCGTCCATTCTCGTAAAGGCAAAAAGAGATCCCAGAGAAACATTAAAGGCAATCCGGGAAATCATCGGTGAGGAAAAGATCATCTTTGCCCAGGCTGTTGATCTGACATTTGAGGGAATGATCAAAGACGCGCATATGATCGTTGATCTTCTCGGAAAGAATACAGTTGTTAAACTTCCTTCCACGCCGACCGGCTTCAAGGCCATGATGGCATTAAAGAAGGAAGGAATTCCGACATGCGGAACAGTTGTCTATACGCCGATGCAGGCATACCTGGCCGCAAAGGCAGGTGCTTCCTATGTCGCTCCCTATGTCAACCGTATTGACAACATGGGCTATGACGGAGTCGGTATCGTAAAACAGATTCAGGATATTCTTGATAACAATGATATGGATTGTGAAGTTCTGGCAGCTTCCTTCAAGAACAGTCAGCAGGTACTTGAACTGGCCGAATACGGAGTCGGAAACGCGACATGCGCGGCTGATGTCATCAAAGGCTTTGTAAAGAATCTCGCCATTGACGGCGCGATTCAGGATTTCGTGGATGACTTCAAAGCTCTGACAGGGAAAACATCGATGTCTGATCTTGACTGATTCGGACGGAAAAAGAAACAAAAAAAACAGATGGTTCACCGGAAAGAAACCTTCTGTTTTTAAATACATAAATTCGGGAGATAATACATGAATATACTGACTTTTGACATCGGCGGCACGTTTATAAAGTACGCGATTATGAATGAGAAGAATGAATTTACTGCGAAAGGTAAGGTTCCCACACCGCAGTTTTCCAGGGAAGATCTGATCGATGCCCTCGCTTCAGTTTACGCAGAATACCAGGACATTGAAGGAATTGCCATTTCCATGCCGGGAATTATTGACCGCGTTAACGGCTATTGTTCAATGGGAGGGGCTCTCACATATAACAATGACTTCCATCTCCGTGATGCGCTTTACCGGAAGTGTCCGGTTCCGATTGCAATGGAAAATGACGCGAAATGCGCCGCAATGGCAGAAGCCGTGTTCGGTTCACTGAAGGATGTTGAGGATGGCTTCGTACTGATCTTCGGCACAATGATCGGCGGAGGATATGTCAACAACCGCAGACTGGTCAGAGGAAAACACTTCTCTGCCGGTGAAGTCAGCTATATTACCGCCAGTCATGACGGATGGCCGTATAAAGAGGAAGTATTCGGCAACCGCTGCGGTACACCGCGCTTATGCGGAATGTACGCCGAAGTGAAACACCTTGACCCTTCAGAGGTGAATGGTATCGTTGTCTTCGATGCAGTGAATAACGGGGATCCCGATGCGGCTGAAGTACTGAAACGCTATTGTCATGAGATTGCCATTCAGATCTTCAACCTGCAGACGATTATTGATCCGGAACGTTTCGCGGTCGGCGGCGGAATCAGCGCCCAGCCGGTATTCACGGAAACCATACGTTCGTGTCTTGAAGAAATGTATGAAAAATGTCCTTATTCGGTTCCGCACGCTGAAGTGGTGACCTGCATGTTTCAGAATGATGCCATTCTTGTCGGCGCACTCAGCTGCTGGCTTGACACTTACGCTCAGAAGTAAGACAGAATACAGGCCGGGTTACGAAGCCCGGCTTTCTGTTTTCTGAAGAAAAACCCTTCGGGCAAACGCATATTCCGTACTGGCAATGATCCGTAATGGTATAATGCCGTGGTACGCTTTGAAAGGAATATTTACATATGTCAGATATGAAATCACAGAATATCAGGCATTATGCCATATATATGGTACTGGCGGCTTCGGTATGTTTTGCGACCGGCGGACTGTTTATGAAACTGATTCCCTGGAATGCACTTGCGATCAACGGGGCGAGAAATCTCATTGCCGTGATGGTAATCGGTCTTTATATTCTTGCGACGCATCATAAGCTGAAATTCAATCCGACTGTAGCCATAGGCGCAGTATCCATGGCAGGCGTTACGACATGTTACGCAATTGCCAATAAGCTGACCACGGCAGGGAATACGATTATTCTTCAATATACGGCTCCGGTCTGGATTATGGTCATGGTATATCTCTTTTTCGGAAAGAAGCCCAGCAGAACAGGAATCATATCCATTCTGATTGTCTTTGCGGGTATTCTCTGTTTCTTCTTTGAAGGCCTTTCCACCGGGAAATGGCTCGGTGATCTGATTGCTTTGCTTTCCGGTATCTTCTATGCCGGTGTGTTTATGCTCAACAGCTTTGAGAAGGGAGACGCGCTTTCTTCCGTCTTCTTCGGTCAGCTGCTGTGCGGGGTTGTTCTTTCACCGCTTGTATTGAAGGAAACGGATTTTTCCCCTCCCGTTCTGCTTTCTGTTTTCTTTCTCGGGGCAGTGCAGGTAGGACTCGCCTATATCTTCTTTACGACAGGAACGAAGTATATCGATCCGCTTACGGCGTCCATCATCAACGCTCTGGAACCGATTCTGAATCCTTTGCTGGTGGCCGTCTTCTATGGTGAAAAGCTCGGAAAGCTTTCCTTTATCGGGGCTGCCATTGTTCTTACCGGTATTCTTTACTACAACATCAAAGAGGCCATGGAACAGAAGGGGAATTCTCCTGAAAAAATACTCCAATAACTCCGGACATCCTGCGGGATGTCTTTTTCATCTTCTTACATCAGACATGTAAATATGTGGTAGAATCTTCCCCGGCAGTTCTCTGAACTGTCCGGAAAGATGGTGAAAAGATGAAAGATAAAATACTGGGTATTTCGAAATACTGGATGTACGGACTGATGATTGTCTGCGTAATCGGGATTATCATCGGCTCTGTTTATGACTATCAGATATCGGAAGCGCTAGCCGTTAAGACAGACATCGGCAAATGGTTTGCCAGTTATGGTCTGCATCTTGCGAATATGATGCCAGCAGCAGGCGGGGCATGTGTATACGTCGGACTGAAGGCAAAGGGTGAAAAATACAAAACGGCAGCCATTGGCATGCTTTTGATCGGATATTTTCTGTCAGTGCTGACTTCCAATAATGCGGGAAGCGTAAATTTCCGCGCGCTGTTCGGATATACTGCCGGTGAATCATCACCGCTGCTCTCTCTTGCGGCGCTGGCATTCTGGCTTGTATTCCATGCCTGGCTTCCGTTTCTGCTTACCAAAGTGCTCGATGACAGGGATCCGGATAAGCTGATCCGCGTCGGTCTGGTGCTGATGTTTCTGTATTATCTTGTGTTCACACTGAAGGAGTGGCTGAAGAATGCCGGCTCAAGACCGAGATATAAATATCTGCTGAAGCAGGATGATCCTCACGCCGAGTACCGTAACTGGTGGGAGTTCATTCCGTATCTTGCCGGAAACAATGATGATTACATGAGCTGGCCGAGCGGGCATACGGCTACGGCTGCTGTTCTTCTGGAACTGTCAATGATCAGCGATGTCTGTAAAAACCGCAGTGAAAAGAGAAATCTGTTCTTCTTCCTGCTGGCTGTTGTCTATGCTGCGGTATTCAGTTACAACCGTATTCATATGACCAATCACTTCTTAAGTGATGTATGTTTCGGTATACTGATCACGGCAGGTCTGGAAACACTGATTGATGTCTTTATCATGAGACCGCTGGAAAAAGAAACAGATCAGATTACAGAATAAAAACAAGGGTTGTTCTGACATTGAAACATATCAGATACCCTTGTTTTTCTTATTGTGTTCTAATCGGTCAGGTCACTGTCCTGGTCAATGGTGCGGATTACCTTTGCCGGAACACCCGCTGCCAGAGAATTGTCGGGGATATCCTTTGTGACTACCGCCCCTGCCGCAATCACACATCCGTTTCCGATCGTTACACCCGGCATGACACTGACATTGGCACCGAACCAGCAGTTCTCACCGACGGTTACCGGCTGTGCCTTTTCCAGCCCCTGATTTCTGTATTTGTACTGCAGGGGATGAGAGGCTGTATAGAAACCGCAGTACGGACCGATAAACGTATGGGAACCGATTGTGATCAGGGCGCCGTCCATCAGATAGCAGTTTGCATTAATAAAGACATATTCACCAAGACGGATATTCTTTCCGTAATCACACATGAAGGGCAGCACGAGATCCAGATGATCCGGTTCATAGCCGAGAAGTTCTCTGATATATTCTGATCTGCTTTCGGTATCGGCCATATCCAGCTGATTCATTCTCGAACAAAGTGACTGCGCTTTCCGGCGTACATTGATGAGATCTTCATCATAGTTGGCGTCATACCAAAGACCGGCATTCATTTTTTCCTGTTCTGTCATAATGTATGGAATAAGGGCTTCATCTTTTCAAATGTACAGATTTCCGTAAACCCGATTTCTTCACGGAGAATCGCATATCCGTCATCGAGATGATCTGCCAGCATCTTTGAAACATGGGCATCGGAACCGACAGTCAGGATCTTTCCGCCAAGGTCCTTATACAGTTTCAGGATGGCTCTGGAAGGCTGCGTATCACTGAGGCCGTATTTCCAGCTGGAAGTGTTCAGTTCGATTCCCTTGTTGTCGTTAATGGCAAGTTTCAGAATTTCAGCGATCATATCCTTTACATTTTCAAACGGATATACGCCGTTTTCATCATAACGGACAATCAGATCCAGATGGGCAAGACAGGAATAATCCTTATAGATCTTCATTGTTTCATATATTTCCCGGTAATACTCTTCGTTGTATTCCTTCTGTGTTTTTCCTCTCTGAAAGTCCTGAGTCCAGAACTCAAGGTTATTCACCTGATGCATGGAAAACAGAACAAAATCCAGTTCGTTCTTATACCTGTCATACAGTTTCTGAAACTGATTGGCAGTAATGGTCTGAATACCGAATTCCAGTCCCTTTTTAATGACAATCTGTCCTCTGTATGTTTCCTGCATACGGTCAATCTTGGAGAAGTATTCCGGATAGTTGACATTCGCAAGAGGGTCTTTTCCGGCGACACCGGAACTCATGGCATCTCCGCCCCGCCATTCGATATTTCCTTCATCCCAGTCTTTCTTGATGCCGTAGTCAACGTGATCCGTAAAACAGATTTCGTCGAGCTTCAGCTCGATGGCACGTTCAATCTGGGTTTCCATTCTTTCCCGTGA
>CACXDM010000059.1 GCA_902766435.1 uncultured Erysipelotrichaceae bacterium
AATCCAGAAAGGGTTCGGTTTTTTTGCGGCCGGTAAAGATCCGAACTGCCGGATGAAAAGAATGAAAAACTTTTCATTCACAAAACAGAATAATTAAAGATTTACCGGGAAAATGTAACTGTTTTCATGTGATATATGTTATAATTTTTCAGAAACTTCCGTGAAGGCATTTTTTATTGTTTTCATGAAGATGGTAATGAGGGGCGATAGATATGAAAAAATATATCCTTACGCGAATCTTGAAATCGATTCTTTCAATTTTTGTTGTTGTCTCCATCATTATTGTAATGATCTATACGATGATACCGAAGGAAAAGATCTTTGATAATGATGCGGGTGCCAAGAAGATGAAGGGGGACCAGCTTGTAACGTACAAGTACAAGAAGTGGGAAGAACTCGGTTATCTGGATTATGCAAGCAAGACAGAGATGTGCCAGTATGTGTTCGGTGAAAACGCTGCTGACTGTCTGGCCGGTGATGAAACTGCACTCAATACAGCCGTTTCTGATTTCGAAAGCAGAGGCTTTACGATTGAAACACTGAAAAACGGAGATGCGTACGCAGTACATAATTATTCCTGGCTCGAACTGCTTGCAAATTATTACGCCAAACTGTTTGTGATTGACTCCAAGAATGCTGTTCAGGACGAAGAGAATCCTGATCTGGAAAGAGCCTATGTGTGGGGGAAGAATCCTTACAACGGAACGCCTGCTTTGACCTGTTCCGGATGTACTTATAAGTACCAGCTTTACTTTGACGGATCTTTCCCGTTTATTCACCAGAATAAGTTCCGTCTGAATTTCGGCACTTCATTCCCGATTAATCAGGGTGTACCGACACTGCAGGTCATTAATGACGGACAGGGAGCCAACAAACTGGTTCATCAGACATTTGAAACGGGACTGGAGGAAGACAGCGCTCTGATTCAGACGAGCTGTCAGTATAAATATGTTATTGACCATCTTGATCAGAAGAGATTCAGTGATAACTATGCAAACTGCCGGTCATTCCATGAATCTCCGTCAATGGTAGGGACTTCCTACATTCTCGGTCTGATCGCGCTTGTACTCGCTTATGCGATGGCTCTGCCTGCAGGTATCAGTATGGCTCAGCATAAGGATAAGCTGATTGACAAGATCGGAATTGTCTATATCAACCTGCTGATTGCGGTTCCGTCACTGGCGTTTATTTTCTTCATGCGTTCAATCGGTACGCTGTTCAAACTGCCGGATAAGTTCCCGCAGCTCGGTTTCGGTGATATCCGGTCCTATATCATGCCGGTAATCATCCTGGCATTGCTGCAGACGCCTTCACTGATGATGTGGCTGAGAAGATACATGATTGACCAGTCAAATGCGGACTATGTCAAGTTTGCAAGAGCGAAGGGTCTTTCCCAGAAAGAGATTTTCCGCGGACATATTCTGAAGAACGCAATCATTCCGATCGTCAACGGTATTCCGGCTTCGATTATTCTGTGTATCTCCGGCGCACTGATTACCGAATCGGCATTTGCTGTTCCCGGTATGGGTAAGATGCTTCCGGATGCGATTAACCAGATGAACAACAACATGGTTATTACTCTGGTATTCCTGTTTACAACATTGTCGATCTTCTCCGTTATGATCGGTGACCTGCTGATGACGGTGGTTGACCCGAGAATTTCACTGACTGAGAAAGGAGGAGACTGAGTATGTCTGAAATGGATAAGGAACTGTTTGCGTTTCAGATCGCTGATGATTCTGAATCAGAACATATAGCGGCGCCGCAGTATTCTTACTGGCGCAGTGTATTCCGTAAGTTCTTCTCTTCGAAAGTGGCAATCTTCATGATGATTCTTGCCGGAATTGTCATTCTGCTTTCCATTTTTCAGCCGATGTTCTCCGGATATGATCCGCATGTGACACCGAATATCAACAAGCCTGAGATGAAGTATATCCGTCCCTGCGCACAGTATCTTTTCGGTACTGATGACGTCGGCAACTCTCTGTTTGACGCTGTATGGAAGGGTACCGGAACTTCGCTGTTTGTCGCCTTTATGGCTACTGCCATTACCACTGTGCTCGGTGTAATCGTCGGTATGTGGTGGGGCTTCTCCAAGAAGGTCGACGTAGTCATGATCGAAGTCTACAACATCGTTTCCAATATCCCGGCTACGCTGATTGCCATGATTCTCGTATATGCGATCGGCGGCGGTGTATGGCAGCTGATCTTCGCTCTGTCGGTTACGTCATGGGTCGGCACAGCTTACTTCATCCGTGTACAGGTTATGATTATCCGTGACCGTGAATACAATCTTGCTTCGAAGTGCCTCGGTACGCCGACATGGAAGATCATTACTCACAACATTCTTCCGTATCTTGTTTCGGTTATTATGACATCGATTTCAAGAGATGTTCCTTCGTTTATTTCCTACGAAGTCTTCCTCTCATTCGTCGGTGTCGGTCT
>CACXDM010000060.1 GCA_902766435.1 uncultured Erysipelotrichaceae bacterium
AACTTGGCTAAGCCTTAGGGGTTACCGCCCTTGGCTGAAGGTACGTTTCAACCTCCGAGATATGTGCCATGCCCGGCACACCAAAAAACCTGCAGAACACAAACGATGTGTGACCTGCAGGTTAATGAATCTTATCTCAGAGCTTAACAGTCCAGCCGTACTTGTCTTCTGACTTACCCCACTGAATGCCTGTGAGTGTGTCATAGAGATGCTGTGTCAGTTCACCGATCTTTCCTTCGTTGACCGTGTATACCTGATCCTTGTAGCAGAGTTCGCCGATCGGGGAAACAACTGCCGCAGTTCCGCAGCCCCATGCCTCTTCCAGTGTACCGTCAGCCATGGAAGCAGCGAGTTCGTCTACGCTGAGCAGACGCTCTTCAACCTTGTATCCTTCATCCTTGAGAAGTTCAATGATGGACTTTCTTGTGATGCCCGGGAGAATGGAACCGGTGAGCTTCGGCGTAACAACAGTGCCGTTGATCTTGAACATGACGTTCATCGCACCGACTTCCTCGATGTACTTTCTCTCAACACCATCAAGCCAGAGAACCTGGGAATAGCCCTTCTTCTCCGCTCTGTCACCGGCACGGTTGGAAGCTGCGTAGTTTCCGCCGCACTTGGCTTCACCTGTACCGCCTCTTACCGCACGGACATCCTGATCTTCGATCATGATGCTTACCGGATTCAGACCTTCCTTGTAGTAGCTTCCCACAGGGGACAGGATGATCATGAATGTTGCGTGGTTAACGGCATGAACACCGAGTGTTTCGTCGTTTCCGAACAGGAACGGACGGATATAGAGAGATGTATTCGGTTCGGAAGGAACCCAGTCACGGTCGAGATCGATCAGTGTCTTCAGCGCTTCCAGGAAGTCTTCTTCCGGGAATTCCGGCAGACAGAGTCTGTCAGCGGAACGGTTCAGACGGCGTGCGTTCTCGATCGGACGGAACAGCTGAAGACTGCCGTCAGCCGTACGGTATGCCTTCAGGCCTTCGAAGATCTCCGTGCCGTAATGCAGTGTTGTGCTGGCCGGGGAAATACTGATGTTTCCGTAAGGAATGATTCTTGCGTCATGCCATCCTTCTTCCTTGGAATAATCTGCGACGAACATGTGGTCTGTAAAGATCTTTCCGAATCCGAGTGTGCTGCTGTCGGGTTTTGCCTTCAGATTCTCACTTTTGGTAATCTTGATCTCCATTGTCTTCTCCTTCTTACTCTGTATAGTTCTTTCCGATCTCCATCATCTTGCGGTTGAGTTCCTTCATGTCCGCATGTCTGGCAGAGATACATTTTTCGAGTGCCTTATTAACGGTTTCTTCATTATAGTCACCGAGAACTGTCAGCAGTTTTCCCATCAGGATCATGTTGGCAAGTGTCGGAGCACCTTCATCAGAAGCCAGCTTCGTTGCCGGAACATAATACACACTGACATCATCCCTGTTGACTTTCCGTTCAATCAGGCTGCTGTCAACGAGAATTACGCCGCCGCTTCTGACTGCGTTTTCATATTTGTCCAGTGAAGGATTGTTCATTGCGACAAGTACATCCGGTGTCAGTACGATCGGAGCACCGACCGGATCATCACTCAGAATGACGCTGCAGTTGGCTGTTCCGCCGCGCATTTCCGGACCGTAGGAAGGCAGCCAGCTGACATTCTTGTTTTCAATCAGTCCCTTGTATGCAAGTACTTTTCCCGAGAACAGGAGTCCCTGTCCGCCAAAGCCGGCAAATAAATATTCCTTAGTCATTATTTTGCCTCCTTCTGCGCACCGCCGAGAATACCGGCGCTTCTGTCCTTGTATACACCGAGCGGATAATACGGGATCATCTTGTCATCGATCCACTTCAGCGCTTCCTTCGGTGTCATGCCCCAGTTTGTCGGGCAGGAGCTGATGACTTCGATCAGGGAGAATCCCTTTCCGTCAATCTGATTCTGGAATGCCTTCTTGATCGCGCGCTTTGCGTTGTATACGTTCTTAACGCTGTTTACGGTAACTCTTTCGAGATATTCGGGACCTTCGAGTTCGGAGAGCATTTCACAGATCTTTACCGGATAACCGCAGAGATTGACATCTCTTCCGTAAGGGGAAGTCTGCGTAACCTGTCCGGGCAGGGAAGTAGGAGCCATCTGGCCGCCTGTCATACCGTAGATTGCGTTGTTGATGAAGATGACTGTAATATTCTCATTTCTCGCAGCGGCGTGAACTGTCTCGGCCGTACCGATGGATGCGAGGTCACCGTCACCCTGATATGTGAATACGATCAGATTGTCCGGGTCGCTTCTCTTAACGCCCGTAGCCACCGCCGGAGCACGTCCGTGCGCGGCTTCGATCATATCGCAGTTAAAGTAGTCATATGCCATAACGGAACAGCCTACCGGCGCGATGCCGACAGTCTTTCCTTCAATGCCGAGTTCGTCGATTGCTTCAGCTACCAGACGGTGAACGATACCGTGCGTGCAGCCGGGGCAGTAATGGAAAGGCACATCAATGAGAGATTTAGGTCTGTCAAATACGATCATCTTATTTTCCCCCTTTCTCATTCGCTTCCACAATTGCGTTGTATACCTGATCAGGTGTCGGAATCATTCCGCCGACACGGCAGCACAGAGTCACCGGAACCTTACAGGAAGTCGCAAGTCTGACATCTTCGATCATCTGTCCCATGGAGAGCTCAACACTGATGATCTGCTTTGCATGTTCCGCATGCTTTGCGAATACCTTCTCCGGGAACGGCCAGAGTGTGATCGGACGGATCAGACCGGCCTTGATGCCGTTGGCTCTTGCTTCATTGACCGCGTTCTTGGAAACACGCGCCGCAATACCGAAGGCAGCGATGATGATATCTGCATCATCACAGAGATATTCCTCACAGAGCGTTTCGTTCTGTTTAATGACTTCATAGCGCTCGTAACGTTCAAAGTTTGTCTTTTCAAGCTGCTCGGGATTCAGATAGAGAGAGTTGACGACGTTGTGCTTACGCGCCATCTTCGTACCTGTAGTCGCCCAGGGCTTTGCGATCTGTTCCTTGATTTCAAAGTCGAAGGATACAGGTTCCATCATCTGTCCGATTGTACCGTCGGCGAGCACCATGGCTGTCATACGGTACTGGTCTGCCAGTTCAAATCCCTTGATGGTAAGATCAGCCATCTCCTGTACGGAAGACGGTGCGAGAACGATCATATGGTAGTCACCGTGACCGCCGCCTCTGGTTGCCTGGAAGTAGTCAGACTGGCTGGGCTGAATTCCGCCAAGACCGGGACCGCCTCTCTGTGCGTTGACGACAAGCGCGGGAAGATCCGAACCGGCAAGATAGGAGAGTCCTTCACTCTTCAGAGAAATGCCCGGGCTTGAAGAAGAGGTCATGACACGCTTACCGGCAGAGGAAACACCGTAAACCATGTTGATGGCTGCAATTTCACTTTCCGCCTGCAGGAAGGTTCCGCCGATCTTCGGCATTCTCTTTGCCATATAAGCCGCAATTTCCGTCTGCGGGGTAATCGGATAACCGAAGTAATGTCTGCAGCCGGCCTGAATAGCCGCTTCAGCGATTGCCTCGTTACCTTTCATCAGTACTTTTTCCGCCACTTGATTCACCTTACCTTTCAACCTTGATAATACAGTCAGGACACATCACGGCGCATGAAGCGCAGCCGATGCACTGATCAAGATCAATACACTCTGCCGGATGATGACCTTTTTTGTTGATTTTGTCTTTCGACAACTGAAGAATGCCTTTCGGGCAGACATCCGTGCAGAGACCGCAGCCTTTACACTCATCCTCCCTGAACGTAACTTTTGCCATAGTTTCTATCCTTTCTATCATCAGATTATCAATCCACAGGTCTTGCCTGCAGCTTCATCGGAAACAGATTTTCCACTTTTCCGGCCAGCTCATCATACAGCTTTTCCTCCACTGTCGTACAGACAAGCGGAAGTCCAGTGCGTTCCGCGATCTCATCTGCGTATGCAAGAGAATCCAGAACCGTTTCTGCCGTAGTAGCAGCGCCGAGGTTGGAGTTGTTGATGATACCGGTAAACTTCAGCTTTCCCGCTTCTTCGATTTCCGCGGTGACTTCCATTACGGAATCGGCGTCACGCGTCAGCGGCCGGTAATAGTTTATTACCAGGAACATGTCATAATCATCTTCCCGGATCAGCGGCGACAGTCTGCCGAGAGCCAAAGCTCCGCGGTCATCACCGCCGACATCGACGATACTGTGAATCGTCTTGTCATGTACGATTGCGTACATCTCCTGCGGCAGAGCCGGAATATCCAGGTTCGTATTGGCATATGCCGATACGATCAGCCGGATTCCTTCTTTTTCAAACAGGTCCTTGCTGTCAAGCGTACGGAAATACGGGTTGACGATATCCAGATCGGCAATTGCCGTATTGTCCTGCTGCTTTTTCAGATCAAGCGCCATGTTTACCGCTATATTTGTCTTCCCGCTGCCGTAGTGGCCGGCAAGCAGGGTTATTCTCTTATAGTTCATGCCGTATGATCTTTCCGCTTACCGTCTTCGGAAGCTCATCACGGAATACGACAATTCTCGGATACTTATAAGGAGCTGTTCTCTTCTTGACGTAGTTCTGAATCTCTTTCTTCAGCTCATCGGAAGGCTCCTTGCCGTTTACCAGAACAATGCTTGCCTTGACAACCTGCCCCCTGACATCATCAGGAGCGGCGCTGACACCGCATTCGAGAACATAGGGAAGTTCCATGATGACACTTTCGATCTCGAAGGGTCCGATCCGGTAGCCGGATGACTTGATGACATCATCCTTGCGTCCGACATACCAGTAGAAGCCGTCTTCATCACGCCATGCCATATCACCTGTATGGTAGTAGCCTCTGCACCATGTCGAAGCGGTTTCCTCTTCATTGCCGTAGTAGCATACTGCCAGTCCGGGCGGACGGCCCTTCCTGAGGTCAATGACGATTTCTCCCGTTTCACCGACAGGCACCGGCTTGTCATCGTTGTCAATCAGATCAACGTCATAAATCGGAGCAGGCTTGCCCATGGAGCCGATCTTATGCGGTGCGCCGACCATGTTCCCGATGATCATCGTGGATTCACTCTGACCGAAGCCTTCCATGATCCTGAGTCCCGTTGCCTTTTCAAACTGTCTGTATACTTCCGGATTCAGTGCTTCACCTGCCGTCGTCATATGCTTGACGGAGGAGAAGTCATACTTGGAAATATCCTGTTTGATCATCATCCTGAGCATCGTAGGCGGAGCACAGAATGTCGTAATATGATACTTCGCAAACATCGGCAGGATATCCGCCGCATCAAATCTGTCAAAGTCATAGACGAATACAGCGCCCTCAGCCATCCACTGGCCGTAGAGCTTGCCCCACATCGCCTTGGCCCAGCCGGTATCGGAAATCGTGAAGTGAAGTCCGTTGGGATCAACCGTATGCCAGTATTTGGCGGTATGGAAATGACCGAGAGGATATTTGAAGTTGTGAGCGGCGATCTTGGGATAGCCGGAAGTGCCTGAAGTAAAGTACATCAGCATCAGATCATCTCCGCCCGGAGCGTCCTCACCTCTCTTGTAGTGAGAGCTGTACATCGTATATTCATCATCGAAGCTGCGCCAGCCTTCACGGCTTCCGTTGACGATCAGCTTGTTCTTGAGACCGTCATAGTGCTCACAGGCAATGTCAACCTGATGAGCGACATCACCGTCTGCCGTACAGATGATCGTATTCGCACCGGACTTTTCAAACCGGTAGGCAAAGTCATGCGCCTGCAGCTGGTTGGTTGCCGGAATGGCAATCGCGCCGAGCTTGTTGAGACCGATCATCGCGAACCAGAACTGATAATGTCTCTTCATGACGAGAATGACACGGTCACCCTTCTGGATGCCCAGTGACTTGAAGTAGTTGGCACACTGGGAAGATCCTCTCTTGATATCCCGGAAGGTAAAGCGGCGTTCCGTTTTATCCTTCGATATATGCAGCATCGCCAGCTTATCGGGACTCCTTCTTGCCAGAGCGTCCACCAGATCAAATCCGAAGTTGAAATTCTGGATATTTTTGAAACGGATCGTCTGCGGTGTACCGTTGTCGTTTTCCGTTACTTCAATATATTTCTGCCAGATTCTCTGTTCCGTATCCTGTACGCGTTCAACCGTTTCCTGATAGATCGGTGAATCTGCCAGTTCGGGAATCGGTTCACCCTTCGGATTCAGAACGATCGCATAGAAGATACAGTCCTGACCGTTGACGGCGATCATGCCGTGCGGCGTATGGGAATCGTAATAGATTGTATCTCCCGGACCGAGCACTTCGGAGTGTTCGCCGATCTGAACCTTCAGATGTCCCTCAACGACAATATCGAGCTCCTGTCCGTCGTGACTGGTCAGTTCGATATCCTTTGTCTGAGCGGCTTCGTCATATACGCTTCTGACATACAGCGGTTCGGCGATTCTGTTCTGAAACGCATAGGCAAGATTGTAATAGGTCATGCCGTGTGCCTGGGAGATCTTCTGTCCCTTCCCCGCTTTTGTCATCGTATAGGAACGCAGTGTCGGGCTGTATCCCTCAATGATGTCGGTGACATTGACACCGAACTTCAGAGCGCATCTGTAAATGAATGTGAAGTTCAGATCCTGCTGACCGTTCTCACATGCAATATACTCATCAACACTGACGTTAGCCGTTGCCGCCATCTCCTCGGGAGTGTATCCTTCCAGCTCCCTGAGGTCTTTGATCCGGGCAGCCATCTCCTGTATTTTGTAGTCCAGACCTGTAATCATATCCATATGATTCCTCTCCTTCTGCCGCCGACCTTACCGGTCAAAACAATAAAAGGCATCCGTGTAAGGACGCCTTTGCGTGGTACCACCTTGCTTGCTTCTCAAATACGTAACGTGTATGAGCGGTATATCTTACTGTCAGTTCGGATATACTAGCTCCCGGACGACTTCATTTCCTCTGTTCATCTGTTTTCACCAGCCACAGACTCTCTACCGATACAGGCGGGAAATTACTCCTTCCGATCATTGCTATGAAAAAGATTATAAACAAAACCGGTCAGTTAGGCAATCCTTATTTTCACGTGTTTTACACAAACGATTACATCGCTTTCATTTTCTTTTCATTTGTTACAGCAGATTTCTCTGGATCTTGCCGCTGATCGTCTTCGGCAGCTCATCACGGAATACGACAATTCTCGGATACTTATACGGTGCCGTGTTCTTCTTGACGTAGTTCTGAATCTCTTTCTTGAGTTCATCTGTCGGCTCCGTTCCCTTGACGAGAACGATGCTTGCCTTGACAACCTGTCCTCTCAGTTCATCCGGTTCGGCGCTGACGCCGCACTCGAGAACATACGGAAGTTCCATGATGACACTTTCGATCTCGAAGGGTCCGATCCGGTATCCGGAGGACTTGATGACATCATCAACTCTTCCGACATACCAGTAGAAACCGTCTTCATCACGCCAGGCAACATCACCTGTATGATAGAAGCCGTCATGCCATACTGCCTCAGTCGCTTCGGGATTCCTGTAATATCCCTTGAACAGACCGCAGGGAATACCGTTTTTCGTATTGACGACAATCTCACCCGGTTCACCATCGGGAACGGGATTTCCTTCTGAATCAACCAGACTGACATCATAGAGCGGCGTAGGCTTGCCCATGGATCCGAGCTTATGCGTTCCGCCTGCCAGATTGCCGATGCAGAGTGTCAGTTCGGTCTGACCGAAGCCTTCCATGATCTGCAGACCGGTGATCTTTTCAAACTGCTTGTATACTTCCGGATTCAGTGCCTCACCTGCTGTCGTCATATGAACAACCGAGGAGAAATCATATTTGGAGATATCCTCCTTTATCAGCATTCTCAGAATCGTCGGCGGAGCGCAGAATGTCGTGATGTTGTATTTCGCAAACATCGGCAGAATCTGTGCCGCATTGAAGCGCTCAAAGTCATACGTGAAGACAGCGCCTTCCTGCAGCCACTGTCCGTACAGTTTTCCCCAGAGTGCCTTTCCCCATCCGGTATCGGAAATCGTAAAGTGCAGTCCCTCGTCACTGACACCGTGCCAGTACTTGGCTGTGATGTAATGACCCAGGGCATACTTGCAGGAATGTTCCGCGATCTTCGGATAGCCGGTAGTGCCGGATGTGAAGAACATCAGCTGTGTATCATCACCGCAGGGCGTAGAGGCCGAACGGTAGAAATGCGTGCTGTAGAGACCGAATTCCTCATCGAAGTTATGCCATCCCTCACGGGCAGGACCGACAAGAATCTTTACTTTAAGCCCGGGACACTTCTGCTGAGCAAGATCAACCTGATTGGGTACGTCATCTTCCGATGTCGCGACAATCGCGCTGACCCCTGCCGTTTCAAATCTGTATTCAAAGTCATGCGCCTGCAGCTGACTGGTTGCCGGAATCGCAATCGCACCGAGCTTATGCAGGGCAAGAATCGTATACCAGAACTGATAATGACGCTTCAGAACGATCATGACACGGTCGCCCTTCCTGAT
>CACXDM010000061.1 GCA_902766435.1 uncultured Erysipelotrichaceae bacterium
AAGCTGATTGTGGTTTGCTCTGATTGATGTTTATATTTTTCTGGAATTTAGTAAAATATAAACAGGAAGGAGGAGAGTGATGTTCAGTAAAAATCTAAAATATTACAGACTGAAAAACAGGATGACAAAAAAAGAACTTGCCGAGAAAGCAAATATTTCTGCTATGGCAATTACCAATTATGAGAATGGAACCAGACGTCCGAGTATGGATATTCTGAATTCACTTGCTGACGTGTTGAATATTCATGTTTCAGATTTTTTGGCTGTCCGAAATGAGAAAATCGTATACTCGCATGGTGAGTTCCGGAAAACTTCTTCTCTTTCGGCCGGACAGCAGGAGTATATCCGGGAATCTGTTGAAGAATATTTCAGCCGTTTTATGACTGCTGTTGAAGTACTGGGGGGAGACGTACTCCCTGGCGCTCCACGAAGTCATATTATTCCTCTTTCGGATGATGCAGAAAAGAATGGTGAGAATCTGAGAAGACATTTGGGATTTTCTGTAAATGGACCGGTAGAAGACTTGATTGGGAAACTGGAGAATCATGGGATATTGATCTATGAATGCAATCCGGAAAACAACAGTTTTTCCGGTATGAATGGATTTGTTGATGGACGTCCGTATATCGTTCTGAATCCGGAAATGTCTCCTGAAAGAATCCGCTCTACTGCGGCTCATGAGTTGGCTCACCTGATGTTTGTGTGGCCGGAAAACATGGAAGAGAAGAATGCTGAGCAGATGGCAACTGCAGTCAGCGGCGCGTTTTTGTTTCCAAAAGAAGATGCAGTACGTGAGCTGGGGGTTCACAGATCTGCAATAACCAATGATATGTTGTCCGTTGCCAAGGAATATGGCATTTCAATGATGATGTTGGTGAAAAGGGCAGAATTATGCGGCATTATTACACCATCAGCAGCCAAAAAATTCTATATCAAAGCTTCAAAGGCCGGCTGGAGAACAGCAGAACCATCGAGAATTAAAAAAGAGGAATCCACGCTTTTTCAGCAGCTTGTTTACCGGGCTGTCAACGAAAATGAAATAAGCATTCAGCGAGGTGCAGAACTGCTGAACACTTCCTATGAATCAGTTCTGAGAATGAACGGTACGGTTGAGGTGGAACCCTGTTTATGATCTTTATCAGCAGTGATACCAATGTTTGGATCGATTTCATGACCATCGGCAAACTGGAACTGCCTTTCCGTCTGCCATACACTTATCTGATGTATTATGAAGCAGTCGAAAATGAGTTGCTTTCTCCTCCTGATTTAAAGTCCGGTTTGACGGATAACGGTCTTGTTCCGACAGATATTACAATTGACGAATTCTTCCTTGCAGAAGAGTACGGCCGAAAGTATTTAAAACTGTCCGTATATGACCGGATAGCACTTGCTGTCGCAAAAAACAGAAATATTATTCTTTTGACAGGAGATGCTGCCCTGAGAAAAGCGGCACGGCAGGAGAATGTAACAGTAATTGGGACAATTGCTGTATTGGATCAGCTGTGGAATACGAACCTGATTACGGAAAGTGAATATGTATCATGTCTGAATGGTTTGTTGGCAAATAATGGAAAGAAAGTACGTCTGCCGAAAACAGAACTGGAAGCAAGGCTCAGAATGTTCAAAAAGAATAATCAATAAGGGATGGGTAGCTCCTTATGTAATAATCTTGGCGATCGTCACATAAGGGGTAATTGAAAGGAAGTGAACATCACGTTCACTTCCTTTTTTCTGTATCCTGCCTATTTTCCGTATACAAGAGTATAAATGACCGGGATAAAGAGAGCTCCGCCGATCAGATTTCCGATAGTGACGGGAATCAGATTGGCAAAGAGACCGGCAATTGAGACATCCGCTCCGAGAAACATTCCCAGAGGGATATATGTCATGTTTGCGACGGAGTGTTCGAATCCGGCAAAGACAAACAACATAATGGGAAACCAGATTGCCAGTATCTTTCCGGTGAGGTCTTTGGAACCCGCCTGAAACCAGCAGGCAAGTACAACAAGGATATTGCAGAGGATACCTCTGATTACAGCACTCATAAACGGCATGGATGCCTTTCCCTCTGCCAGTGATACTGCTCTTGTCAGAGCGTCACCGGTAAACAGTCCGCTTTTGGCCAGAAGGAATGCAAGTAATACTGAACCGCAGAAGTTTCCGAGATAGACAACCACCCAGTTCTTTAACATTTCCCTCGGTGTGATCTGCTTGTCAAACAGCGCCAGTGTCATCAGATTGTTTCCGGTAAAGAGCTCCGCGCCGCAGAGAATGACAAGCATCAGTCCGACCGGGAATAACGCTGCACCGATCAGCTTGGAAGCAGCAGTTGCATCAGATGCTGTCGCAAGTGTAAATACATGACAGCCGAAACCGATATAGATGCCTGCGAGAATACCGAGAAGAAACATCTTCAGTATCGGCAGGGAAGCTTTGTTTTTGCCGTTCTGAATCCAGATGGCAAGTATGTCTTTGGGCGTATTCATGTCGTGCCTCCTTTGAGAACAAGAAACAGTATATATGAAAATACATGAATAGGACAGAAAAAAGGAATACCTCACAATTGAGATATTCCTGATGATTCATTTTGTTCCGGCAGATGATACGCTTTCCTTTTCCAGTACTTCAAACTGGACTGTCTCATGTACCGGCGGAGTTGAGTAGGAGATACGCATCAGCAGATCCTCCACGCTTCTTCTTGAAAGAGTATCGGTGTCCTGCCGTATTGTTGCGATTCTCGGAACAGTATAGTCACTGTACTCGATTCCGTCGTAGCCGATCAGTGAGATGTCTTCGGGGATCCGTTTTCCCGCGTCGTGTATGGCGCGCATCGCACCGACGGCGATCATGTCACTGTGGGCGAATACGGCAGTGATGCCCGGGAACTTCTTCAGCAGTTTCTTCATCGCTTCATAGCCGTCCTCCATGGAGAAACGGGAAGCAGTGAATTGTCTTCTGGCATTGAACGGGATGTTGTGTTCTGCCAGTGTGTCCGCAAAACCCTTCAGTCTCGGTGAAGTGATCTTTCCTTTTTCAACCGAGAGATGTCCTCCGAGTACGCCGATTTTCTGATGTCCGAATCTGATCAGCAGTTCTGCTGCGGCAGCGGAACCGTCATAGTCATCGGTTGAAAACGAGGAGAGATTGTCATAATGCATATCCGATGCATTGCCGGTAACCAGAACGGAAGGCGCATGAACGGAAGCGAAATGTTTACGGAAGTTATCCGCGCTGCCGCCGAGAAAGATCAGTCCTTTCGGATGCTTCTCTGCTTCTTCCCGGATGGCGGTCTTTACCTCATCCGCGGATTCATCGAGAAAGACAACACCGGCAGATTCACCATGGTCTCTTAATGCTTTCTGTATCTTTTCCAGAAGTCCCTCAAGAAAGATATTGTGAGTACCTTTGACATAGATGATGATCGATGAAGGAATTGTCTGTTTCAGCAGTTTCGCGTTGGAATTCGGCCGGAAGTTCTCTTCATCAATGACTGTCTGGATGATCTTTCTTGCTTTTTCGCTGACATCCGGATGGTTGTTGATGACACGGGAAACGGTGCCGATGCTGTAACCGGTCTTGTTCGCAATATCCTTGATTGTAGCCATACGCGTTTCCTCCTG
>CACXDM010000062.1 GCA_902766435.1 uncultured Erysipelotrichaceae bacterium
AGACAGGACCATATATATCCCGAGAACTTCTCCTGACCGATCTTATTGACAATAAACAATGTAATCGAGGCAAGTACGATGACAATCATATCTGTTCTTGCGTCCGTCTGCGTATACAGCAGATAGTTCGGTACATTGACCGCAATCACATCATACCAGTCAAACTTCTGTTTCCGCAGATACATATAGATCAGAACAATCGAAAGCAGATGTCCATGACAATCCAGCGGGAAAATATAACCGAGTGAATGCCGTACGATGTCGCTTCCTTCACGGTATGCCGTCACATCCCGGATATACCCCTGACTTGTCATCCACATGATCCATCCCATAAACAGCACATTGATCAAAAAGAGTCCCTTGTAATGATTGTCCAGATCGGTATCACTCATGGCGATCAGAAACATGAACAGTTTAAACTGATACGTATTCTTCGAAGCGAATATACAAATAAAAAATGCGGCTGCCGGAATCGTCATTGCCAGATGACGGAACGGAAACATGAAAACCTGCCGGAGAATTCCCTCTGCAGGATCTCTTTCCGCCATAAACCGGTGTATGACAGATACTGCCGCACACAGATACATCGCATATACGGTAATCGTTCTCAGCTGATTACAGGGTCCGTAGAACTGTCCCTGATCCGCAAACAGCATCGTGGATTCAGGCAGTGCGGAGATGTAATAAAGAACCAGTATGACCGTCTGAATATATGTCTTGATCTTCCGGTAATTCATCTGTTTCCCTCATCAAGAAACTGAACGTATTTCTCAGCCACTTCATCCACCGGACCGGCTGCCATGACCTTTCCGTGGGAAAGCCACAGGGCATTTTCACATACCGACTTCACCGACTCCATGGAGTGGGATACAAACAGAAGTGTTGTCCCGGAAGCTCTCATTTCCGACATTCTCTTTTCACACTTCTTCTGAAACGCAACGTCACCGACTGCCAGAACTTCATCACAGATCAGAATATCCGGATTAACCATCGTCGCAATCGCGAAACCGAGTCTCGCCGCCATACCGCTGGAATAGTTCTTGATCGGCATATCAAGAAAGTTATGAAGCTCGGCGAAATTGACGATCTCATCAAAATGCGCCTGCATGAATTTCTCATCATATCCGAGCACCGCGCCGTTCAGGAAGATATTCTCTCTGGCTGTCAGGTCCTCATGGAAACCCGCGCCAAGCTCAATCAGAGGAGCGATTGTACCGAATGTCTGCACGCTTCCCTTATAGGGCTTGAGAATACGGCAGATCATCTTCAGCATCGTACTCTTACCGGATCCGTTGGTTCCGATAATGCCCCAGGATTCACCCTTCTTCACCCTGAAGGAAACATCATCCAGAGCAAAGAACTCCTGAAACATCAGTTCCTTCTTCACAAGCTTGACAAAATACTCCTTCAGATTGTCAATCTTCTCCGAGGCAATATTAAAGCGGATCGTTGCGTGATCAACGATAACCGCATATTCATCTTTAACGTTTTTTTCTTCCGACATAAAACACCTCAGATATACAGAATGAATCTGTCCTGGTTCTTACTGAAACGCCAGATACCGAACAGAAGAAGGAGAACACTCCAGCCGAAGCCTCTCATGATAATACCGAATTCCGGGAATGCGGCATCCAAAGCAATTGTTCTGAACTGCTGAATAAACGCATACGCCGGATTGAGATTGATAATAATCCACTGAATCTTCTCGCCTGCGGCGGAAAGAGGATAGAACAGCGGTGTGGCGTACATCCACGCTGTTAAAAACGCGCTGTAGATATACTGAATATCACGGAAAAAGACCGTGGCTTCCGCCAGGAACAGTCCCATTCCCATCGCAAACACAAACACCTGCAGCAGTACAAACGGAATCCAAAGCATATTCCATGTGAACTGTACGCCGCAGAAGATGAATACAATAAACATCGCAGCCAGAGAGAACAGCATATTCACAAAAGAAGAAGTAACCGTAGCCAGACAGAAAATATACTTCGGAACATATGTTTTCTTCAAAAGAGCAGCGTTGCCGATAATTGACCACATAGCCTTGGTCGTCGATTCATTGATGAAATTGAAGATCGCCTGTCCCGTAATCAGATATACAGGATAGTTTTCAATATCAAAACGGAAGATATTCGAGAATACCAGGACCATGATTCCCATGATCAGCAGCGGATTCAGAACACTCCAGAGATAACCCAGAAAACTCCGCCTGTATTTCAGCTTGATATCCTTTTTGACAAGCTGTCTGTATAAAGGCAGATATTTCTGTAATATGTTTTTTTCCTGACTGAAACTACTCATCCAATTTGAGATATCCTTTCCAGCATTTATAACCCGTCAGATATCCGAAGGCATCTCTGTATTCCTTCTGCACACGGGCATAATCTTTCTTCAGCATACTGCAGATCTGCAGATAAGCCTGCAGACTGCGGAAGAGCATCGCATAGCTCTTCTTTCCGTAAATCCCCTTATGGGTATCGGGATCGAACAGAATGATCTCCTTCTTACGGTACAGATCAAACGGCCATATTCCCATCGGAAACGGATAAACTTTATCACTTTTTGCCGGAAAGAGCCACCCGTTAGCAGTAAGAGCATAGAACCATTTGTTCTTTTTCTTCATGTTGTTGTAAATCGCGTCTACCTGATCCGGGTCCTTATAGGAATAGATCTTACACAGCGCATCAAGATCACCTGTCAGATCTTCTGCCGGCTTGAGTTTATATCCGGCATTCATGACTTCGGTATTCTTTTCCTGCGGATCAAGCGTACAGAGATACTCCGGTCCCTTCAGGAAATCTTCCACTGCCTTTACAACGAGCAGAGCGTCATCATACCTGTAGCGCAGTGTATTGGCCAGAATCCGCTTGCGGCAGTACATCTTCATCGCGTCCAGATTCCCGTCTTCCTTATATAATGCGTTGACGATCATGCAGTTGCGTACATCGTAATAGGACAAAGAGGAAGCCCGCTTGTTTTCAAAACCGGGTGACCAGACACAGATGCCGTTCATCAGGATAAACCCGTTCTGATTCCGTAATCCGTACTCGGTGTCATCGTTATGGATAAACAGCGGCAGAGGCAGATTATCCATCGTCGCAACGGACAGCGGATAACACGCATACCACCATGCGGCATAATCCGGATAATCCATTGTCTCATTCATCAAAACGTTCTCTCTCGGTCTCAGATCCAGCCCAAAGTAACGTGTCCAGGGATCCAGTCCTGTCCAGTGACTTCCCGCTTCATGAGACGCATAGGGAATGTCCTCTCTTAACATCGCGCCGGAGACACATGCCTTTTCCCACTTCGGGCTGATATATGACAACAATGCATATGTTCTGACCAATGCGTCGGTTTCCATCTTCGCATCATCATCCATGAAGATCATATGCGTAAGACCCAGTTCATCCTTACGCTTATTGATCTCAATCAGTCCCCGG
>CACXDM010000063.1 GCA_902766435.1 uncultured Erysipelotrichaceae bacterium
GAGAAGGAGTACACCTCTTCACTTTCAGCCTCAAACGGTATTTCAATCTCTTCGCCGCTGATTGCATCGGGACAATACATATATCCCTCGACATACAGGCTGACATAGAACCGCTCGGATTCCGGATCATAGACGCCGCTTCCTTCGACATGAACATCTTCTGCCGAATTGATCCGGCTGTTGCCGGAGAACTCTGACGGGTCGATCTCAACATTTTCGTCGAATGTCACGTTCTGCGATCCGTGCATCAACTGCGCTTTAGTCCACTTCACGGTCTTTCTCCTCGTTCGTTAACGCTAAAACATTATAAGCATACTGCTTTTTAAAGTCAATTATTAACGTTTTTTTCAGGGAAAATCATCAAATATGTGCTTTGATCCATGCCAGAATGTCATTATAGACCAGCATATGATCTTCTTCCTGAAGTATTTCGTGCCTCATGCCCGGAAACATTCTGACACCAACGTTCTTATAGCCTGCCTGACGGAGTCTTTCCGCGCTGTAGTGAAATCCCTTCTCGCCGCCGATACACGGATCGTCCTCACCGGCAATCAGATAGATGGGAAGCTCAGGATTATTGCATCTGTAGAGTGAAAGATCATTCATCTGAATCATCCCGTCAAACAGATCTTTGTAGCCCTGAACCGTAAACGGGAAGCCGGCATCCGGATCAGCGATATAACGGTCAACGTTTTCCTCCAGATAGCTCAGCCAGTCAAGCGGTGTACGCGGGTTTTCGATTCCCTTATTGAAGCTGCCGGTCGCCAGCTGATCAAGCAGAGAGGAATGTCCCTTCTTTCCGTTTCTGACCGCTGATATCGAGGCAATCGTTTTTCCGGCAGAAGCAGCCGGCGTATAAACCGGAGCCCCGCTCAGAATGATGCCGTCAATCAGACCGTCATGCAGCTGCAGAAAGCATCTGCCGATCATCGACCCCATTGAATGCCCGAGCAGAAACACGGGTATCTTCGGAAACTGCTTCCGGGTGAACACCGCCATTTCCACAGCACTCATGACCAGGTTTCTCCACCCGCTGTTTTCACCGAACCAGCCGCGGTCCTCTCCCTGATCCGTCTCGCCGTGACCCGGCAGATCGTATGTTACGACAGCGATGTCATGATCCGCAAGAAAACGGGCAAAATCCTCATAGCGGTATCTGTGTTCCTGCATGCCGTGAACGATAAATACGGCTGCCTTCGGTTTTCCTTCCGTTCCGAAAACGTTGCTTGCATAATTATTATCCATTGTAAAATTCTCCTCTGTAGAATCATTTTTCTTATTGTATCATGTTAAAGAAGGAAAATATATTGTATGAAAACATGCGGAATCACGGCTGAATACAACCCGTTTCATAACGGACATGCATACCATATAAAGAAAAGCAGAGAACTGACCGGATGCGATGCGGTAATCGCCGTCATGTCCGGTAATTTTGTTCAGCGGGGTGAACCTGCTTTGATCGACAAATGGAAAAGAGCGGAAGCAGCCATCAGAGGCGGAGCAGATATTGTGATAGAGCTGCCGTTTCTCAGCAGCGTTCAGAGCGCGTCGGTTTTTGCGGCGAAAAGTGTTGAGTATCTCAAAATGGCAAAAGCTGACTGGATCAGTTTCGGCAGTGAGTGCGGCAATCTTGAAAATCTTCAGGATATTGCGGATACCTCTGTCAACCCGGACCATATAAAGATGCTGCTGGATGAAGGAATGTCCTATCCCCGGGCATACAGTCTGCTTACCAGACAGATGATGCCGAATGATCTGCTTGCAGTCTCTTATCTGAAGGAAATGAAGAATACCGGCATTACCCCTGTTATCGTTCAGCGTACCTCAGAATACCTGAGTGAGGAAATGCACCCGTACGCAAGTGCAGCCGCAGTCAGAAAAGCTGTTTCAAAAGGTGCGGACATCAGTCATGCGACCCCGATGGCAGAAACCATAAACAACAGTTTCTGTGTATTGCCGGAAATGTACTATCCCTATCTCCGGACTCTTCTTCTGACCGAAACACGTCAGCAGCTTCAGCGTTATTTTCTGAACGCCGAGGGAATCGAAAAAGTCCTGACGGAAAATGCCATGCATGAGAGCAGCTGGGAAGGATTCCTGAATGCCTGCACAAGCTACAGATATACAGCATCCAGAATCAGGAGAACCTGTCTTCAGATCATGTGTCATGTCACCCGGGATGAAGCCGGACAGATCGCTTCCGAACCGGCTGTGCTGCGGATTCTCGCCCTGAATGATACGGGAAGAAAATGGCTGAAGGAAAGAAAAACGGAAGACCCGGACTTCCCCGCCGCTGCCAGATTTGCCGAACTGCCTGAGCACAGAAGAGAAGCCGAATACCGCGCAGCCATGCTGTATGCCAGTGTTCTTCCGGAAGAGCAGCGTGAGCAGGTAATAAAAAAAGAGATCCGGGGATCTCTTTACATCACAGACTGATACTTCCCTGCGGAAGTATTTTTTTATGCTTCAGACGGCATTCTGACGTTTGTATAAACCTTGTTTACGTCATCTACGTCATTCAGCATATCCATAAGCTTATGATAGGATTCAATGTCTTCCGGTTCTGTGAGTTCGACATACTCGTTCGGCAGCATCGTTGTCTCGCAGACATCAAACTCGATATTCGGAATCAGTTTTTCAATTGCATCCTGGGCCGGACCGAAATCCGCAAATGTTGTCTTAACAGTCATAATGCCGTCTTCAACAGTAATATCCTGAACATCAACATCTGCTTCCATCATTGCATCAAGCATTGCCTCTTCATCGTCAAACTTGAATTCAAACAGACCGACATTTTCATAGTTGTAGGAAACACCGCCGGCATTAACCATCTTGGCTCCCTTTGTCTTATTGAAGGCTGTCTTGACATTTGTATAAGAACGGTTAGTGTTGTCTGTCAGACAGTCAACGATAATTGTGCTGTTGCCGGGACCGAATCCTTCATAACGGGCTTCATCATAGTTCTCATCTGTTCCGCCCTTTGCCTTATCGATCGCTCTTTTGATGACATCAGCCGGAACCTGGTTGGATTTGGCTTCAGCAATCTTTCTCTTCAGCGTGAGATTCATATCCGGATCGGGAACGCCGCTCTTTGCCGCAATATATAATTCTTTTCCGAATCTGGAATACAGCTTGGATTTGATCGCTGCTGTTTTTGCCATACTGGCAGCTCTGACTTCATGTGCTCTTCCCATAATTGATACCTTCTTTCATTCCTTACTTACAAAAATAACGTAAGTATTATATCAAATGCATTTTCTCTTGTGAACAAAATATCTCACGGAACAGTTTTACAAAACGTAATTTCCCGCTTCACTTCCGACCGGAACGGTAATTGGCAATCAGATTTTCAGCCTGTCTGATCCCGTCCACGGCACTCGAGACAATTCCGCCGGCATAACCGGCACCCTCTCCGCAGGGATACAGACCGCTGCAGGAAATACTGACACCTCTCTCATCTCTTTCCATTCTGATGGGTGAGCTGGAACGGGATTCCATACCGACCATGATCCCCTGCGTGATAAAACCGGGGATTCTGCGGTCAAAATCACTGAATGCTTCGGCAAGTGAAAGATTCACCTCTTCCGAAAACAGACCGTGCATATCCTCCCAGACATTCCCCCGCGGATAGGAAGAAGCCAATACGGGACTCTCCGTTTTTCTGTTCTTCAGATAGTCGGCAATGTTCTGCGACGGTGCCTGATACTTTCTGCGCCATGCCCTTTTTTCCAGTTCGCTCTGAAAAACATAACCATCCAAAGGATGACCGTGATCAAAGTCTCTGCGCGGAATCTGAACGAGTATTGCGCTGTTCGCATTATTTCCGCTGCGGCCGGAGTAACTCATACCGTTAACCGCAAGCATCCCCTCTTCCGTAGATGCAGGAATCACGATGCCTCCCGGGCACATACAGAAAGAATATACTCCTCTTCCGGAAGAAGCTTTGAAAGCCAGGCGGTAGCTGGCAGCCGGCAGTCCGGGACTGCCGCTGAATTTCCCGTACTGGTTACGGTTGATCATTTCCTGCGGATGTTCAACACGGATGCCTGCCGCAAAATCTTTCTGGAATATCTCAATTCCGCAGGCAAGAAGACTCTCATACGTTTCCCTGGCGCTGTGGCCGAGAGCAGCGATCAAATCGGTGCATTCAATCATTCCCCGGCTTGTCTCAACTCCGCTGAGCTTTCCCTGAGATATCACAATACGCTGCGCCTTAGTCTCAAAACGGACCTCTCCGCCCAGCCGGATAATCTTTTCCCGGATATTCTTCACGATACCGACCAGCTGATCCGTACCCAGATGAGGCATCGCCTGATACATGATTTCCGGTGAGGCACCTGCTTCCACAAACTCTTCCAGTACCTTTCTGATTCTGTGGTTCTTGATTCTTGTCGTCAGCTTGCCGTCGGAAAATGTCCCGGCGCCGCCTTCCCCGTACTGCACGTTGCTTTCCGGATCCAGTATTCCTTCTTTGAAAAAACGCTCAACATCTTCCGTTCTTTGTTCAACCGGTCTGCCTCTTTCGATCACAACCGGGCAGCACCCGCATTCCGCCAGAATCAATGCCGCAAACATACCGGCAGGACCGAAACCGGCGACCACCGGTCTTTCCGGCATAACTGTCTTCTCAGGAAGAATGTACTTTTCTTCGTTTCCCTCCGCAACATCTTTCCTGCGGAGATACTTTTCCTGCCGTTTCACTTCAGCGAATACACTGTATGAATACCGCAGTTCGCAGTGTCTGGCATCAAGGGACTGTCTGTCAATCTTAAAGGAAATGATATCCGAGGGCGGACATCTCAGCTTGGCTGCGATATGTTCCCGGTTCAGTTTTTCATCTATTTCCGTATAAACCTGATGTATTTTCAGCATTGAATAATCCTTTCTCTGCAAAGGTCAAGTAGATTTTATCATAATGTCCGGTACCGGTCTTTGAACATAGTATATTTTGCCGAAATCATGTAATCGCTTTCAGCAGAGTCTTGTGCTACAATGAAAAATGATTTGAGGTATATATGTCAACATATGTTGTTAGTGATCTTCACGGATGTAAACAGGAATTTGACCAAATGCTGGATCTGATTCAGTTCAGCGAATATGATGATCTTTGGATTAACGGCGATATCTGTGACCGGGGAAAGGAATCCATTCCCCTTCTCCAGGAAATCATGTCATATGAAAACATGCATCTGATATTCGGCAATCATGATGTCTGGCTGGCAAGATACTGTCAGGAAATGATTGATGCAAAAAAAGACAATAACTCTGTCGATATGACAGATGATCTGACCTGCTGGCTCCATTACAACGGCGGCTACCGTACGGCAGACCAGTTCATGGATCTCGATTTCCCGGAATGCTATGATATCAAGCTTTATTTTGAAGACAAGCTTCTTTATAAATATCTGACGGTAAACGGACGCAGATTTCTTCTGATCCACGCCGGACTGGCAGATAATTATATGGATCCTTCCGTAAAGCTCTCCGAAGTGCCGGAACAGATTCTGATCTGGTCGCATGTCGATATCGACTGCAATCCGTTTCCGGATACGACAATGATCGTCGGTCATATCCCCACCTTCCTCTACGGGCCGGAGTATGACGGAAAGATCATCCACAGTGAAAATGATTCGACGATTCATATTGACTGCGGCTGTGCCTATGGGAGAACCCTCGGCTGTATCCGTCTGGATGACATGAAAGAATTCTATGTACCCAGCACCTATCCCCGCAAAGGCGGTCTCGTGTAGAAAACAAAAGAATCCCCGTGCAGAAATGCATGGGGATTTTGTATTGACTTCAGATATTAAAAAAACCGCTTTTCAGCGGTTTTCAAAAATCAGATGCTTGCCTTAACGAGTTCGGTTACTTCTTCCATCGTGTCGAGTTCAACAGCCTTGGCAGCCATTTCCTTCATTGCTTCATAGCTGAGTCCGTTAATCATCTTACGGGCACGCAGAATGGAAGTTGCACTCATTGAGAATTCATCAAGTCCGAGACCGAGCAGTACAGGTGCTGCAAGTTCATCACCGGCCATTTCGCCGCACATTCCGCACCATTTGCCGTTCTTGTGAGCGCCGTCGATTGTCATCTTGATCAGACGGAGAATTGACGGGTTCAGCGGCTGATACAGATAGGATACCGGCTGGCTCATACGGTCAGCAGCCATGGAGTACTGGATCAGGTCGTTTGTTCCGATTGAGAAGAAGTCAGCATACTTGGACAGCTGGTCAGCGAGAACTGCAGCAGCCGGGATTTCGATCATGCATCCGACTTCAACCTTTTCACCTACAGGGATACCTTCAGCGATCAGCTTAGCACGTTCTTCATCGTAAACAGCCTTCGCATCCTGGAATTCCTTAACTGTAGCGATCATCGGGAACATAATGCAGAGATGACCATATGCGGATGCTCTGAGGAGAGCTCTCAGCTGTGTACGGAAGATGTCTTTCTTGATCAGACAGAAACGGACAGCACGGACACCGAGGAACGGGTTCATTTCTTCGTCGAATGTATAGTACTTCAGCTTCTTGTCGCCGCCGATATCGAGTGTACGGATAACAACCGGCTTGCCCTCGAGTCCTTCGAGAACTGTCTTATAAGCCTGATACTGTGTTTCTTCATCGGGCCAGTCTTCGCTCTTCATATAGAGGAATTCTGTACGGAACAGACCAACGCCTTCGCCGCCGTTGTCCTTGACACCCTGTACGTCTGCCGGTGAACCGATATTGCCGACCAGGAGGACTTTGTGACCGTCTGTGGAAACGGAAGCCTGATCCTTGAGAGCCTTGAGAGCGTCTTTTTCTGCCTGAAAAGCTTCGCCCTTCTTGATGTATTCTGCCTTCTGCTCTTCTGTCGGATTCAGAATGACTTCACCGCTGATGGCGTCGAGAATGATTTCATCGCCTTCCTTGGCAGCATCAAGGATTCCTGTACAACCGACAACTGCAGGGATTTCAATGGATCTTGCCATGATGGCGCTGTGGCTTGTACGGCCGCCGATCTCTGTTGCGAAACCCTTTGCGAATTCCTTGTTCAGGGAACCTGTATCGGAAGGAGTCAGATCCTTTGCAACAATAACAACAGGCTCATCAATTGTTGCGAGGTTCGGAATCTGCTTTCCGCAGAGATTGCACTTAAGACGGAAAGTAACGTCCTTGATGTCAGCAGCTCTTTCTCTCATATATGCATCTTCCATGGACTCGAAAATGCTGACCATCATGTTTGCAACCTGATCTGTTGCGAATTCCGCATTGACGCCTTCGTTCTTGATGGACTCTTCGATCTGACCGCGGAGTTCAGGGTCATTTGCCATCATAAGATGAGCGTCAAATACAGCGAGTTCTTCAGCTGCGAGACTCTTGGAAGCGACTTCCTTAATCTTTTCGATGTCTTCAACCGTTTTCTTGAAGGCAGCATCCAGCTTTGCAAGTTCTTCTTCAGCTTTAGCTTCTTTTCTGACAATTTCGAGCACCGGCTGTTCAAGCTTATAGACTTTTGCAACAGCAATGCCCTGTGAAGCAGCAATACCTTTGAGCATTTTACATTACCTCCTGAGTATACTCATTGTTTACACATAAATCAGAACCCCGAAAAAAAGTCAGGACATCAAAGTCAGCTAACATTTGGGAAGCGCTTACAATTCTGATTATGCATAATATCTCCTTGTTAAAAATTTTAACATCATTCAAATATTAAGGCAATGCATGAATTCCTCTACCGCCCTGCGCTTCAGACGGTAATACGACGACGGATTATAGAATACTCTGTACCAACCGGTTTCACTTTTTTCAAGAAAATCGTGACGGATAATATTCTTCGTGTCGTTTGAGCAGTCCTGTAAGGTACGGTCAATCGAATGAACATAGGCAATATCGTTCAGATATGAAGGATCGTTTCCCCTTGCGCCGGAGAATTCATACAGATCAATCCTTTTTTTCGAAGCGATATAAGTATCGCCCATGAACTGCAGAAGTTTTTTCTGCGTCTGATAATCTTTCGGTTTTTTGATCATTTTTTCACTCCTTTTCTGATGTCAGTATGGAATCTGTTTCATCCGCTTTCAAACAGATACCAGTTATACGGGACAAAAACCAGGAATATGGGCGTAAAATCCATAATATATGGACTTCTGTACAATACATGACAAGATGAGAGAAATCGAATACAATAGAAAAACATCAAAGGAGTCTCTATGTCGAATACCTTATCTTCGCTTTCAATGAAGCGGATTATCATATCTCTGATTATTTTTGCCCTGATACCGGTCTGTGCGCATGTCCTTAATCTCTTCATTCATGAAGAAGACCTGTCGATGATGGTAAGCATGAATGTCCTGACTTCGGTACTGATCATTTATGACTGGAATCTGGTCGGCATTCATTACAACAGAGCCAAAAACAACATCCCCGACACAATACTGTTCTTTGTGATCGGACTTGTTCTGATCCGGCTCTGGACATGGTTTGGAATGTCATTTCTGCAGGTAAGACCTCTTCTTCCGGCTGCCGAAACCGCCGTGAAATATCCCTATGCCGTACCTTCACTGCTCATTGCGTTCAGCTATATTCAGGCAGCCATGGTAAACATCAGCTTCAAATGCATTACCGATCATCTCGATGTCCGCTCAAGAGAAATACAGGCCATTCTGATTTCCGGCATCCTCTTCGGTCTAGTGTATACCATCGCATTTACCTCCCTTCCTCTTTCAATGAACAGCCTGTTCAGAACATACCTTTATAACCTGGTTCTTGTCGCCATACTTTCTTATCTTTACAATCAGTCAAACAGCTTTATTCCCGGCATCCTGTCCATGGGAACAATCTACCTGCTGCTGATGCTGTCCGAGATATTGTAAAAAGCTTCCGGATCATATTCCGAAAGCTTTTTTTCATTATTCTGAAAAGCCCGAAGGCTTTTGTTTTTATTCTTCAGCCGGTTCGACTTCAATCAGGCCGTAACCGGAACTGCTTCTCCTGTAAACCACGGAAACCTGGCCGGATTCTTCATCTGTGTAGATAAAGAAATTGTGACCGAGAAGTTCCATTTTCATAATGGCCTCATCAAGATCCATCATGTCTGCCGTGACATTCTTTGTTCTTACGGGAATTGAATTCGCTGCCTTCTCTTCCTTTTCATCCATTTCCACAAATGCATTTGCAAGATGTTCACGGTGTCTTCTGTTCAGTCTTGTCTTCTGACGTCTGATCTGATCCTCGAGCTTGTCAATTGCCAGATCCACCGCCGAATAGAAATCATCATGTTTGACTTCCGTTCTCAGGATACCGACTTTCGAAGGAATCGTAATTTCGACTTTCTGGGAAGACGGATAAACGCGGGCTACGACTCTCGCTGTCGTATCCGGATCAATCAGAAGATACTTGTCGAGAGCAGAAAGTTTGTTCTCGATTTTTTCTCTCATTGAAGAAGTGATGGAAATATTCTTTCCGATAATTTCGAACCGCATATGTACCTCCTTACTATAATTGTCAGCTTGTTTCATCTGCGGTAAAACCGGATCATGTCCGGATTATTTATATTATTATTTTCAGATCTGTTTCTTTTCTGATTCCATTATACATTGCTTTCGTTAAACAAGACAGAAAAAAAGCACATCCGCATTCCGGATGCACTTCATCCCCCTGCAAGTTCAAGAAGCCATTTATAAACCACTGTCATGGCATAGGAATCCATACCGCAGTATGCCTTAAGGTCTTCCGTGATTTTCTCTGTATCGGCACTCTCGTCATCGTAGTCCAGCAAACGCCACTGAAAGACCGCATCCATGCCCTCACGGATATCCAGATTCTTATAGCCCTCGTCATCCATCATCGACATGATGGTTTTCAGTGACCAGAATCCCCGCATACGCACATCATAGACGGTTCCGGAAGAAAACGGCAGCTGAAGATCCTCCATCCGGCTGATCATATCCCTCAGCTGACCGGCATATTCGGGAAACTGCAGCGCAAGTTCCTCCAGCCGGATTTTCTCCGCACCTTCGGCGTTGTAGGCAACAAGTGTTCCTTCTGAAGGAACATCCCGGATCAGACCTTCCGCAAATTCCCGTCTGTCATCATGAACGGAGAGAAACACCGTATGCGTAACTGTTCCGTCCTCATGGAGAATATGAATGGAATATTCAAAAGGAAGAACATCAAACGGATGCATTCCGTCATACGGCGGAATGGCAAATCTTTCCCATTCAAAATCAATGAATGTGATCGGATATTTCACATAGGAGAGCCAGGAACACAGCGCCGGTCTGTCAACGAACAATCCGCCGTTCTGATCACCGGCAATCTGTGAATACTGCTGTCTGGACCCTTCGATCAGATCGGGGTCGGCATCCGCCAGATACTCGATTCCAGCGGCCTTCATGTCATAACGGTAATGGGAAGTAATCAATGTAATGATCGAATTCGCCGGTCCCTCTTTTTCCTCGGGAAAACAGGAGTCATAGTATCTGCACTTCTGCCGCGACACACATCTTGATGTTCTGACAGGAAGCTGAACCGTATCCCATCCGCAGGCCTGTACCCGAAGAATCAGATCAGTGAGATCCTTCATGTTCTTCTCCACCGCCTCACGGACAGGAATCATCGGATGATTCTTATGATTGTAAAAACAGTCACTGATTCTGAACAGCTGATCCGGATCCAGTTCTCCCTGACGGACATAATCACTGTTCAGATGAATAATATAGTAATCTTTGATCTTCAGGCCGTTTTTCTTCAGAACCCATACCGTATCACAGTACATCTCCATGTCATAGGGATGCGGGAACAGACCGATAAACATAAAATAGATATCCCATCCGTCTTCATTCCGGTGAAGAAACGGCACTTTTACCCGCAGGTCCATATACGCAAATCTTGCGCTCACCAGCCAGTCATAATTCACGGCCGCTTCAAGGGCTTTTTCAGGCTCGTCTCCTCTTTGTCCGCGGAATGCATTCACAGCCCCTATTTTCCCTGCTGCAAGCTCCGTCACTTCTTCATCAAGACGCACAAAAGGCCGGTATTCACGCGGCGGTGAATCACGGTCTGTCAGATACAGACGCGGGCACCGTACAAATTTTTTCAGATCTGAAATATGAAGCATCATCATTCTTCTCCGTCAACCTCTTGTCCGATCAGCGTATGACCCGCTGCCTTTGTATATTTCACAAACGCAAAATCACCGGCCTGATGAACCTTCTCCGAATGAAAGCGGACATTTCCGTCAACATTATCCGGAGCGTGGAGTGCACTTCTGCCGATATACATCTCCGTAAGCGGATCGCGTTTTTCAATCAGAACTTCCTCTGTCCTGCCGATCCTCTCCGCAAGTCTGGCATCTGAGATTCCTGCCTGCAGTTCCATAATATCCGCCCGCCGTCTTTCCTTTACTTCCGCCGGGACATCATCCTCCAGTTCATATGAAGGCGTGTCTTCTTCGCGGGAATACGTGAAAACTCCCAGATGGTCCCACTGCACCTTTTCCGTCATGGAAAGATTAAGCGCATGGTCTTCTTCCGTCTCACCGGGGAAGCCGGTAATCAGTGTCGTTCTGAGTACCGCGCCGGGAAGTTCGCGTCTGATCTTTTCCGCTCTTTCCAGAATCAGGCTCCGGCTTCCGCGCCGGTTCATCGCCTTCAGCATATGATCACTTCCATGCTGAACGGGAATATCAAAATAAGGCAGTATATGCCGGCTGTCCCTGATTGTTTCAATCAGATCATCCGGTATCTCATCAGGATACAGATAGAGGACTCTGATCCATTTCACACCTTCAATGCTGTCCAGCTTTCTGAGAAGAGATGAAAGATGGAGCTGATGATCAAGATCATATCCGTAGCGTGAACTGTCCTGGGCAATGAGATTCAGCTCCTTTACTCCCTTCTTTACAAGGCTTTCCGCTTCTGTCAGAAGTTCATCTTCCGGAACCGAACGCATACCCCCTCTGATCAGGGGAATTGCACAGTAGCTGCATCTGTTGTCACATCCGTCTGCGATTCTGAGATATGCCATCCAGGGCTTGCCGGAAAGCATTCTGGGCGCTTTGCCGTACTGATTGGCAATCTTCACACCAAGTGTTTCCGAAAGTATGTTTCCGAGATCACGGTATTCATCAATTGAAATAAACCGGTCCACCTCAGGCATTTCCTCTTCCAGCTGCGGCTTATACCGCTTCGCAAGACAGCCCATGACGATCAGCTTCTTCAGTTTTCCTTCCTTCAGGTCAGCCATACTGAGAATTGTATCAATCGCTTCCGTCTTCGCACTTTCGATAAACCCGCATGTATTAATGATGATGGCTTCTGCCTCTGCCGGTTTTGTAACGATTTCCTGCCCGCTGAGATTCAGTATTCCCAGCAGGTTTTCCGTATCTACAAGATTTTTTGCACATCCAAGTGAAATTACACCGATTTTCATATCAATACTCCGCAACCAAAATATTATAACAAGGTTGAACAGAAAAAAGAATGTATGTTTCCATACACCCTCAGTCAGCCAGTGATCCGAACGGATCCCACGGTTCAAGTTCCTTCGGTTCCGTATCCAGGATTTTCCTCTGTTCTTCAGTCAGATATTTTTTGTTTACCACTGCCTCATAGACATATTTCTCAAACCAGGTATCACTGCAGATGTAGTAACCCTTGTTGGCGCGGTCTTCGCCCCATGAGTTCTCAATCTTCCACCGCAAAGGTTTCTCACCGGCAAGACTCACTCCGGTAAATACCATAGCGTGATTCATGGCGCTGTATCCCGTGTCAAGCATCTCCGCTTTGGTCATGGAAAGACTCATGTCAAATGTATTCTCATAATCAAACTGTGTGTCATCCCAAAGTCCGGTTTCCCTGTCACCGTCCTTGCCGCAGTCGCATCCGAACCATACCGGTTCAGACTGCTTCAGCTGGCGGAGAATCGCTTCCCTGAACTCATCAACCGGCAGATTCATGAACAGCGTTCGGTTGCCGCCGACAACATTGCCGAGATACTTTACCGTATACATTTTGTGGAACGGTTTGTCTTCTGTCGGACCGTTGATAATGCCGACGTAGTCATCAAGATCCACGGCCAGATATTTCTCATAGAATTCTTTCGGACTGACATCACAGACCGCATGATATTTTCCGTCCTGATCAGCGTATTCGAATGTGAATTTCTCGGGCGGCAGACCAAGACAGGATACGAGAAGATTATAGTATTCTTTCAGTGCCTGTTCCTTGATGGCAGGGATTTCATCCGCTCTTCCTTCCTTTTTTGCCTTTCTGATATCGGCGTTGAACTTCTTGAGCCTTTGATCAAGAAGCGCATTCATTGAGCGGGTGTTGGAAGACTGATACGTCTCAGGCATTGCCGTCTTGGGACAGATGCCGTACTTCTTGACAATACTGACAAGCATATCCCACTGTCCTCCGTCATGAACACCGGTTGCCAGCAGAAAACGCATGATCGGACTGTTCAGCGGCTGATCGATCTCATTGATAGATGCCTCCATCATGTAGTTTGCTTTTTCCAGCTTGTCATGGAAGGCAATGAAATTCTGGGAAAGTTCAAAATCTGAGATATTGTACTTTCTGCCGATGATTTCACGCAGAACATTCATTGCCGAGAATATCCAGCATCTTCCCGACTGTTTCTGGTTTGTTGCCTTCATGGTCCTGATGTCAATCGAGAAAAGATTTGGATTACGGACTTCGGCCTCAAATACGCGGCTGATCTGACTGACATCGTTTCTGGTCAGTGCATTTCTGACGACTCTTGCCTTTGTGTCCTTCAGATATGAGCTGCGAAGGGCTGATACTGTTTCCGAACTGATGGGTTTCATAATCATGTTTCTCCTTACCCTAATACTTTATTACGAATTCCTCTGAACGTGAATCAGAACTATCCCGTATCCTTCTTCCCCGATATTATTCTAATTTACTTCGGGGCGTTTTGATCCCGTAAGTTGACGCAGTTTTTCAGACATGTATCCTGCAGTGTGCGCTGAATTTTCTTTTCCACGCATGACACACTTACGCCAAGACACCAGGCAACTTCCGAAACCGGAATTCTCTCGGCATAAATCATCCAGATCATCATCGCCCCGATGCTGTCATCGATACAGGATATCACCTCCATTGTTTCATACAGCACTGCCTCATATCTCTGCTGTTTCATGTACAGTTCATCCTTACGGCAGATCCACTTCGTCAGATCCTTTTCCCTTTCCCCGGGATGGCTTATCTTCTGATACTGCTGCGCCCTGACACCCTCCATCATGTAATCGGCATATCTGATTTTCTCCCGGCATCTGAGCAATCCCTCAAAATCACTGTAATAGCGGTTCAGTCTTTTTTTGAATGCGCGGATTTCCTGTGCGTTCACAGGTCGATCTCCTGCAGCCAGTCAGACATTCTCTTCTGCATTGTTCTGACCGATACACCGCAGGCAGCGGAAAGATCTCTGATATCTTCTTTTCCGATGTATTTGCGGCGGAGCATCTGCCCGGCTTCTTCACCGAACAGGTCACTCATTTTCTGTATTCCTCTGTCTACCTTTTCGATATTCTTTCTCAGATACATGCATTTGTTCGTCAGATGGACACTGTCATTTCCGGCGCTTCTCTGTTCCTCCAGCCTCTGCAGCCACTTCTTTTCCGCATTGTAATAACGGCACAGTTCCCTGAACTGTCTTGCCTTCAGCAGTTCTCCTTTTCCCGTATAGATTTCCATTACAACATCCTCCGCATATACTATTGCGTAAAAATTACGGATTCCGAAAAAAAGGACGATCATTCACGTCCTCAGTTTACTATTCTTCCTTTGTTCTGTTGTTGGGAATCAGAGAAACCGGAAATACCGCCGCATAGGTTGCGTAGTATCTGATCAGTTCATCGACTGTGTCTTTTAAACTGCACTCAGGATCAGATGAACTGATCACAGCGTTCATCTCATCAAGTTTCTTCTGCAGCTGACGGAATCTTACGGAAGTCTGTTCCAGGTCACTGCGGATCTTACCGGTATCCGCTGTTCTGTTGAAATTCCGGAAAAACTCATGTTTCCTGTTCAGATCTCTTTTTCTTTTTCCGGCTTCAAACGCAAGAATCTCGTTTTCCGTTGCCGGGTGTATACCGGCGGAAACAACCTCTTTTGTCCGCGCATAACCGGAAACGATCCTGCAGGCTTCCGCAGTCAGATCATCCGTATCATCAGAAACGCCTTCCTTCAGATCAGCACTGTCAAATATTTCCGCCCGCATTTCGTCATTCACCGTATGATATCTGACAATCACCGTATACCGGCTGTTATCTTTCTTATTCTTCATCACCTTTACCCGTATCTCTTCAGATCAGAGAATGATTACGCAGTTCTTCTGCAGGCAGATGATATCTGCCGTCTTCTGTCTGCTCCATTCTGAATACCGAATATGCCCACTCAGCGAGTGAATCATCATAAAGGTCTGCCGTGAGATAAACCGTATCCTCCTTCTTAAGGGAAAGCTTCCGGGCTGAACGGATGGCAGCATTCACACGGTCATCCCTGTCAGTCAGAACATAACCGAAAGATTCATCACCTGACAAAAACATTCCTTCAGGCAGCTTCATATTTTCCAAAGTCCCGTAAAAGACACAGCCGAAGAATTTACTGTCAGCCGGTATGCCGTGTTTAACGTAACCTGCGCCGAATCTGTTCACAAAAGCATCATAACCTTCCTGCGTACCTTCATAGTACAGACTGCGCAGGTCGCTGAAGGCACATCCGGTGTTTTCATCTGCCGCGCATTTCCTGAGTGAACTGACTTCCGTTTCCGTCATCGGATGATTAACAAACATCTCACAGCACGTAAACGCAAGTCTGCCGTTATTACAGATGAATCCGTTGTAGTAGCGGTAGAAATTCTTCTGGATATGAAACCGGGGCAGACGTGAGATAAAACAGATCAGATTTCCCTTCTTTCTGATTCTGTTCAGCAGTAATGCCGTATCCGCTGCCAATTCATTTTTATCGATCAGCACATCCAGATCGATCATGATCAGCTTCATTTCATCCCTCCGCCATTCTGCCGTTCCAAAGCCGGTAATAAACCCCCTTGTCAGCCAGCAGGCTTTCATGGGTTCCTTCCTCTTCTATGCCGTTTTTACCGAGAACAATGATTCTGTCGGCATCTCTGATTGTTGTCAGACGGTGCGCGATTGTCAGCGTAGTTCTTCCTTCGGACAGTTTTTCCAGACTGTTTTCGATCAGAATTTCACTCTCGTTGTCCAAAGCGCTGGTCGCTTCATCAAGAAGCAGGATCGGGGGATTCTTCAGAAATACACGGGCAATGGAAATCCTCTGTTTCTGTCCGCCGGAAAGCTTTACCCCTCTTTCACCGACATAAGAGTCATAACCGTCCTTCAGTTCACTGATGAATTCATCGGCGCCGGCAAGGACTGCGGCCTGTTTAACCTCTTCATATGAAGCACCCGGTCTGCCGTATGCGATATTCTCGTATACCGTTCCGGAAAAGAGATATACATCCTGCTGCACGATTCCGATCGCCGAGCGCAGACTCTTCAGTTTTACATCGCGGACGTCCTGACCGTCGATCAGCACCGCCCCTTCCGTCACATCATAAAACCGGGGAATCAGTGAGGACAGCGTTGTCTTACCGCCGCCGCTTTCTCCGACAAGGGCAAGGTTTTCTCCCGGTCTGATCTCCAGGGAAAGATGATGCAGAACACGGTTATGATCATCCGGGTATTCAAAAGTCACATCATCAAAGACGATATGTCCGCCCTTTACAACAAGATCAGCCGCGTCTTCCTTGTCTCTGATATCAACCGGTGTGTCCATAATCTCGAGAAATCTTTCAATGCCGGTAATACCGGACTGAAACTGTTCGGCAAATTCCACAATACGCCGTATGGTTGCGATCAGCGCCGTCACATACAGGATATATGCGACCAGATCACCGGCCGTAATATATCCGTATACCAGAAACAGACCGCCCGCAATAATCGTCAGCACATACATCAGACCGTCAAACAGTCTGGTTGACATACTGTAGCTTGCCATCGCATAGTATCTTTCCTTCTTGATTTCCTTAAAGCGCTGATTGCCGTCATCAAACTTCTTCAGTTCGATTTCCTCCGCCGTAAACGCCTTGACAACCCGCTCACCGAGAAGCGAATCCTCCACCTGTGCATTCAGTTCACCGATCTGCACTCTCTGCTTCTTTGAGGCATTCCGGAAGCGCAGATTCAGCCGTACCGAAACCACCAGCATGAACGGCACACAGGAAAATATAATCAGCGTCAGTATGATGCTTGAATGACAGAGAATAATAAAGGAAACAACAATCTTGATTGCCGCAATAAAGAATTCCTCCGGACAATGATGGGCAAACTCCGTCACATCAAACAGATCACTGGTGATCCTGCCCATGATCTGTCCGATCTTCGTATTGGCATAATAGCTGTCACTGAGCCGTTCAAGATGATCGAACGCATCCGTACGCATATCTGTTTCAATATAGACTCCCATGATATGTCCCTGGGAACTCATATAATAATATGCGGCAGCGTCAATGATCCGCAGAACGGTGTAAACCGCAGCCAGACGGAATACAAGAGCGGCAGTAAGATCAGCCGCATGATACATGGCCGTATTTGTCAATGTACTCATAATCCGGGGAAGCACGATATCACACAATGTCGTAAGCGCAGCACAGAACAGATCAAAGATCAGCAGTTTTTTATATTTGAACAGATACGGGGAAAAACGGCCAAGCAGTTCTTTATATGTATACTTTTTCTCTTCGGTAAAACTCATAAACTCCTCCTTCCGCATCTTTCCTGTGCCGGCGGTCACACAGCAGTTCTATTCTATCTTTTTTTCTTTCCGTAATCAGTCAAAATGCATTTTGACACGAAAAAGAAAGACCGGCTTCATTCTCCGGTCTCAACGTTTTTCTGAATTCTGACTTTCAGCACTCTGCGCTCATCCACTTCCAGTACGGTAAACTCTGCCGAACGCCAGGTAAAACTCTGGCCCGCCTCAGGAAAGCGGCCGATCATTTCGATACACCATCCGCCGATCGTCTCACTCTCGAAGTCAAAATCATCTTCGTCCCAGCCCATCAGATCCAAAAGCTCTGAAACAGTCTCATCGCCATCCACCTCGTAGATGCCTTCGTTCACTTCCTTCACGGGAGTCTCAACCGTATCCGTTTCATCCCATATGTCACCAACAAGCTCTTCAAGAACATCCTCCAATGACACAATGCCCATTGTGCCGCCGTATTCATCCGTTACGATGGCAAGATGCTGCTGTGATTCCCGCAGCAAAGAAAGAACATCCGGCAGCTTCATTGTCTTGTATACATAGCAGGGAGGCATCATGAGTGAGCGGATATCAATATCCTTGTCATCGATCATTGCCTTCAGCAGATGATTCATCGAAAGAATGCCGATAATATTGTCAATACTGTCCTCATAGACGGGTATACGTGAAAAGGAAGATCCGCCGATCTTGCGGAGAATTTCCGGCCGGTCATCATCAATATCGATTGCCAGAATATCCACTCTTGCCGTCATGACTTCCGAAGCGGAGATATCAGCGAAATCAATCGCCGCAATCACCAGTTCCGAAGAATCCTCATCAATGACATTTTCATCCTCTGCCGTTTCAATAATGGAATGCAGTTCTTCAACAGCAGCTTCGTCATCGTCATCCTGCTCGCCTTTCAGTCCGGATGTCAGAAGATTTGTCAGCTTTACAACCGTCCATGTTACAGGCCGGAATAATATCAGAAGAAAATGAAGAAAACCGGCTGACTGAACCGCATATGCGGTTGCGTTCTTCTTTGCCGTAATCTTCGGAATCGTTTCACCGAAGATGATGACAACAACCGTCAGAACCAGGGTGGAAACCCATTCATATCCTTCCTTCAGCAGAATCATGGCAAGAATCGAACCGAGTGAAGAAGCTGCGATATTGACCAGATTGTTGCCGACAAGGATAGTTGAGAGTGTATCATCATATCTTTCACTCAGCATCACTGCTTCGGCAGCTTTTTCATCTCCTTTTTCCGCCATGTTTTCCAGACGGATCTTATTACTGGAGGAAACCGCCATTTCGGAAGCTGAGAAAAAGGCCGAAAAAGCGACACAGACGATCACTGCCGCCACAAGAATATAGACCGTCATTCTTCCTCACCTCCCTTTTGAGGGTTTCTGCTTACCAGCAGACGGATGATTCTGTTCTGTTTCATGGTCTGAACGGTAACCGTACAGGAAAGGAAGTCAAAGCTGTCTCCTTCCCTGGGAATGCTGGAAAACTGTTCATATGTCAGTTCGCTCATCAGCTTGTTCGTCAGAGCTTCCTCTTCTTCTTCCGTACAGCTGATCTGCAGCTCATCCAGAACATCAGTGACCAGTTCATTTGGACTTACGCTGTACAGATTATCCGAGACCCGGACAATGTTTTCCGTTGCCTTGTCGTCTTCATCCCAGATTTCCCCTACCAGTTCCTCCAGAATATCCTCGACGGAAACGATACCCACGGTTCCGCCGTAATTGTCCGTCACAACGGCGACGTTCAGTTTTTCCTTTGTCAAAGCGGCAAGAACATCGTCAATCTTCGCAGACTGATGCACAAATAGAGGCTTATCCAGCAAAGGACGTATATCGTCGATCTTTCCCTTCCGGAGATACTCGATGATGTATTTTCTGATCTGAAGGATACCGAGAATATGGTCAATCGACCCTTCATAAACAGGAAGCCGGCTGTGATTTTCCTTTTTGATTACCGCAAGGATCTTCTCCTGCGGCATGGATACTTCCAAAGCTGCCAGATCCATTCGGCTTGTCAGAATACTTTCAACCGTCACATCCTGAAACTGCAGCGCAGAGGAAATCAGATCTCCCCGTTCCTCATCCAGCGTTCCTTCCTTTGTCATGTCTTCGATAATGTCATAAAGCTCATCTTCCGTAACGGACACTTCTCCTTCACCTTTCGAAAGAGCCGCCGCAGCCTTGCCGACAGCGCTGAGAAACGAAGCAGCCGGTTTGAAAATGAACATGAAGAACCGCAGTATTCCGGCCGAAGACAAGGCAATACGCTGGCTGTACTTGCGGGCAATGCTTTTCGGAAGCATTTCACCGAAAAAGAAAACAGCCAGAGTGGTAATCACTGTGGATAAAGTAACAGCGGAAACACCCCAGATCTTTGAGACATTTACTGTCACGATCGAGGCAGCCGCTATATGAATGATATTTGTACAGATGAGTATTGTCGTAATGGCACGTTCAAAGTGTTCCAGTACGTAGAGCACCTTTTCCGCATCGGTATTTCCTTTGTCCGCAAGAACTTTGATCCGGCTGCGGGAAACAGACGCAAATGCTGTTTCGCACATAGCAAAAAACATAGCGCATATGATCAGAATCACTACAGTTATCAGCCAGGATATTCGGGTACCATCATCCATATCGTTTCATTTCTCCAGTCAAATTATAAATAATTTTCGCATACAATCGTTCATTGTCAAGAATATCCCGATGATCAGAACCAGAGATCATTCATGAAGACGGGAACCTGCCTTTCCCAGTCCGCTTCGGTATGTCTGCCGCCCGGCTGGAAATAAACAAATGTCTGTATCCCCTTCCGGTTGAGTTCCTGAGCGAATTTACGTGTACTGCGGGCTTCTCTTGTATCTGTGGCAGGATTGCCGTTGTGCGGTGCGCGTCCTGCCTCATATTCACCCCATCCCATGTATATTCTCGTATCATCCCAAAGCTGTGCCTCACCCAGCACTTTCCGGTAATGCGGCAGATTATGAAACACGCCGGCCGAAAGACAGGCCGCCTTGGAAAAATACTGATTGTACTTCAGCACGCCGTGCATGGCCATGATGCCGCCCATGCTTGATCCGGCAATCCCGGTAGCCTCACGGAAATACCAGGTACGGAAACGCCGGTCAATTTCCGGTTTCACATCATTCAGGATCCATGAAAATGTCTGATCCCCGATGCCGTGAATCACTTTGCCGAACATCCTTTTCTCATACGGACAGTATTCTGTCAGACGCGCATCCCCTTCGTGCGAACACTCCATGCCGACGATGATCATATCCTTGTTCCAGCCGTCAAGAAATGTCTTCAGCCCCCATGATTTACCGTAAGTGGCATCTGAATCGAAAAACAGATTATGGCCGTCGAAAAAATACATGACAGGATATCTCTCATCCGATTCGTCATAATGATCCGGCAGACAGATATGCAGCCGGCGGTACCGGTCTGCCGGCCAGTACCAGAAATCTTCCTTTATTACTCTCGTCATATCTCTTCTCTCAAAAAAGAATTCCCGCACCGGGGAAATTCTTTCTTCTACATTGATTCAGGCGCGCTTACACCAATCAGAGTCAGTGCGTTCTTCAGTGTGATCATTGTTGCCTTAACCAGGCCGAGACGCTGATTCGTCAGTTCGGGATCATCCGGATTATTGACCCGGCAGCTGTTGTAATAGCTGTGATACTGTTTGACAAGGGCAATGATGTAATCCGTCAGCTTGTTCGGCTTGCGGGAAGCAGCCGCATCAGCCACCACATCGGGGAACTCACTGACTGCCTTCAGAATCTGCATCTCCTTCGGATCACTCAGCCGATCATAGCTTTCTTCCTTATGGAAAGCAGGAATCTCCGGATTCTTCAGAATGGAATTCATTCTGGAATAAGCGTACTGAGCGTAATATACCGGGTTATTGTTGTCCTGGGTTCTGGCTATTTTCAGATCAAAGTCCATATGTGTTCCGACATCCTTGGAAACAAAGAACCATCTTGCGGCATCAACGCCGACATCCTCACAGAGTTCTCTGATCGTAATGGCATTGCCCGTCCGCTTCGACATCTTGACCTCGACGCCGTCCTCGACCATTCTGACCATCTGGATCAGATCAATCTCAAGCGTTCCGTCGGGATATCCGAGCGCTTTCAGAGCAGCCTTCATACGCGTGACATAAGAATGATGATCCGCACCCCAGAGGTCAATCAGTTCGCTGTATCCTCTTTCGACTTTATATACATGGTTTGCAATATCAGGCGTCAGATAGGAAAGTGTACCGTCGCTTTTACGGAGCACTCTGTCCTTGTCATCACCGAATTCCGTGCTCTTAAACCAGAGAGCGCCGTCTTTTTCATACAGCAGCCCCAGACTGTTCATTCTGTCAAGGCAGTCATTGATTCGTTTTCTGTCATTCTCATAGAAGAATGTCTCATGCATGAAAGAATCAAAGTGCACTCTGTAAAGGTCAAGATCTTTTTTGATCTTTTCCAGCTCCCGTGTCTTTCCCTCCTGCATGAAATAGGCAAGTCTTTCATCCGGATCCGCATCCAGCCACTTGTCACCGTCTTCCTGAGCAATCTGAACTGCGATCTGTTTCACATCTTCAGCGTGATACCCGTCTTCAGGCAGTTCAAATTCACGTCCGAAATATTCAAAGTAACGGGCAGTAAGTGATTTGCCGAGATTGACGATCTGATTTCCCGCATCGTTAACGTAGAATTCCCGCAGAACATCATATCCGCTGGCTTCCATCAGACGGCAGATACTGTCGCCCCATGCTGCGCCGCGGGCATGTCCGCAGTGAAGATCCCCGGTCGGATTGGCGGAAACCCATTCAACCAGAATTCGGCGTCCTTTTCCTGTTTCATTTTTACCGTAGTTTTCATCCGCATCAATTACATGATTGATGCAGGAAGACAATGCACTCTGTGTCAGGCGGAAATTGATAAAGCCCGGCCGCGCCACTTCAATGCTTGAAGCTTCAGGAAGCTTACCGGTCAGTCTTGAAGTGATTTCCTCTGCGATCTGCAGCGGATTTCTGCGGAGTGTCTTTGCAAGACGCATTGCCGCGCTTGTTGAATAATCGCCCATCTTCTTATCACGCGGTGTTTCGACATTCAGTACGCTTTCATCTGCTTCAATTCCGAATGCCTCTTTTACGGCTTCTCCCACAGCACTGCGGATTTTGATTTCTATATCACTCATAAGTCGTTCCTTTCTGATCTGCTGATAATTCAATGTTAATTATTTTACACCAATATGACGCTGTTTTGTACAGAAAGAAAACCGGCTGCTCTGCCGGCCTGCTTCAGTCATTCAGGAATACTGATGTTCCGCATGCATATGCGGTAATCTCCCTGCCGTGTACGGTTTCCTTTTTCCCTTCAATTCTCCCGGCAAGAACATCCTCTGCTTCTTTGATCAGCTGCGGAATGATTTCCTTCTCCAGCGGCAGTTCCGCATGAGACGGCCAGATACAGTCAAAATCATCTGCGTACTTCAGCACATGCCGCAGTCCCGCAGTATACGCCTTCATATTCCGGAAAGGACCGAACATGTAGATTCTGCCGTTCCGCTGAATCGGATCACCGCTGATCAGAACCCTGTATTTCCTGTCGAGAAGGCCGATGCTTCCGGGTGTATGTCCGGGGATATGGATGATTTCAATCACCCTGCCGCCAAGATCAATCTGATCTCCCTCATATACAGGTAGGATTTCCCCTTCTTTTCTGCCCCTTGCCTCAAAATTGCAGATTTCCGCCGGATGCATCATAAACCGTTCAAATTGACCGTTGCCTCCGACATGATCCATATCGGCATGTGTATTAATCAGCTCCACAGGCATTCCTGCCAGTTCCTGAGCTGTTTTTCTGACGTCCGCAAAATGCATGCCGCTGTCGACAAGAATTGCTTTTTCCGTTCCTTTCAGCACGAAAAACCTGACGCCGCTGTCCTCTACCGCATAGCTTTCTTCATTGAGTTTTCTGATTACCGGTTCACTCATCCTTCATTCTCCCTTTACATCTTTTGTCTTCATTATAATATCCAGGTTCATGATAATCCCTTTTTCTGCCCGGCAAATCATGTGATTATTCGATAATTGTTAATGATTCAGCAGAAAATTAAACTATAATAGAGAACAGGAGGTATTTCCATGGATAACATCAACATTGAAGAATATGTACAGAAAATTCTTGACACAGTCAAGGAGAGTCCGGAAAAACTGAAGGCAGCTCTTTCCAACAATGAGACAATCAAGTCAATCCTCGGTGAGGACGGCAAGCTCAGCAAAGATGATCTCGACCGTGTGGTAGAATCCATTAAGAAAAGCGCAGCTGCAAAGGCTCTCCTCGGTGAAGACGGAAAGATCGGCAAAGATGATCTGGACAGAATCGCCGGAGAAGCAAAGAAGACCGGTGAAGATCTTCTCGAAAAAGGAAAAGATTTCCTCAGCAAACTGTAATCTGTCATAAACGGTATGTACTATTCGGATCCGCTGCAGGCGGATCTTTTCTTTTGCATGCATGATTTGAACTGTCTAACTAATTCTGCAACATATTCTGAAAGTCATGCTACAATGTCATGGGTGAGAAAATGGCTTCAAACAAACGAAAAAGAAATACAGTGAAAAGAAAGATTAACATCGGCAACCTTCTGCTGGTGACTGCAGTACCTCTTGTACTGATATTGCTTCTCTTCAACCGCCTCCGCCCTCAGGTCAGACTGATCGGTGAAGAAACGATGACGGTGGAATTCGGTGATACATTCACGGATCCCGGTGCGACGGCAAAAGCCCGCGGGACATTGATTCCCTTCATCAGTAAGAAGATTGATGTCCGGGCAGACGGCAATGTAGATACGATGGCACTGGGGGAGTACGCGGTAACATATACAGCCGAATACAAAGAACACAAGGCAACCGCAGTACGGAAAGTAAATGTCGTTGATACAACACCGCCGAATATCGAACTGACAGCGGACCCTGAGGGATATACTCTGCCGGGACACGCTTATGAAGAAGAAGGCTTTACCGCCGTGGATCTCTGCGACGGAGATATCACGGACAAGGTTGTCTCGGAAGAAAAAGACGGTGTCGTAAAATATACCGTCACCGATGCATCCGGCAATACCGCCGAAACCGAAAGAAAGATTGTCTATGACGACCGCAAAGGTCCTGAAATCGAACTGGACGGCGGCAGTGAAATGATCGTATACAACGGTTCGGCGTTCACAGACAGCTATACTGCCGTGGATGATCTCGACGGTGATGTCACTTCCCAGGTCAAAGCCGAAGGTAAGGTAAATACTTCCGAAAACGGCGATTACACAATCACCTATACCGTCAAGGACAGTTACGGAAACGAAACAAAGGAAACGCGCACGGTTCATGTCATTACCAGACCGGCAGATGCGGACACAGACATCGATAAGTCAAAAATCATCTATCTGACATTCGATGACGGTCCCGGCATGTATACCGATAAGCTCCTTGATATTCTTGACAAATACAATGTCAAGGTTACCTTCTTCACCACTTCAGGATATTCGAACTACCTCTCCTGCATGACAAGAGAAGCACAAGCGGGACACACGGTTGCCGTTCACTCGGCTTCGCATAACTATGAACAGATCTATGCGAATGAAGATGCATACTGGGCAGACTTCAATCTGCAGAATGACCGGATTGAAGAATACACCGGTTCAAGAACAACACTCTTCCGTTTCCCGGGCGGCAGTTCAAATACGGTCAGTGCAAACTACAACACCGGCATTATGAGCAGACTTGTCGATCAGGCAGCGGAAAAAGGATATAAATACTTTGACTGGAATGTCTCGAGCGGTGACGCCGGCGGCACAACGGATACCGAACAGGTATTTCAGAATGTCATCAAAGGCGTAACGGCAAATTCGGAAGCCGGATACTCAAGTATCGTGCTTCAGCATGACATCAAGGAGTTCTCAGTCAATGCAGTGGAGAAAATCATCAAATGGGGTGATGAGAACGGATATATCTTCCTTCCTCTGTCCCCGAGTTCTCCCGGCGCGCATCACGGAGTCAACAATTAAAAAGGCCGAGGATCATTGATCCGCGGCTTTTCTTATACTCAGCAGTCGATTTCCTTACCTGTCAGAAGACGGTAGGCTTCAAAATATTTTTCAATTGTTTTGTCAATGACATCCTGCGGCAGCAGATAATCACTGTCGGGATTGGCCTTCAGCCAGTCTCTGACAAACTGCTTGTCAAAAGACGGCTGGGATTTACCCGGTGCGTAGCCTTCCGCCGGCCAGAAACGGCTGGAATCAGGTGTCAGCATTTCATCACCAAGTACGATATTTCCGTTTTCATCGAGACCGAACTCAAACTTTGTATCGGCAATGATGATTCCTCTGGAGAGAGCATAATCCGCACACTTCTTATAAAGGGCAATCGTATAGTCACGGAGCTTCTCCGCATATTCCCTTCCCTTGCCCGGGAACTGTTTCTCAAGTACTTCAACAGACTGTTCAAAGCTGATGTTTTCGTCATGATCACCGATCTCTGCCTTGGTGCTGGGCGTATAGATCGGTTCGGGAAGCTTATCGCATTCCTGCAGTCCGGCAGGCAGTTCAATACCGCAGACCGTACCGTTTTTCTGGTAGCTTGCCCAGCCGCTGCCCGTAATATAACCTCTGACGATGCATTCAATCGGCAGCATCTTCAGTTTCCGGCACAGCATTACATGATTTCTGAACCGGTCCTGACGGAAGAACTCCGGCATTTCATTGACGTCTGTGCTGATCATATGATTGTCAACAATGTCTTTTGTATAGCCGAACCAGAAAGCAGACATCTGCGTCAGAACTGCTCCCTTGTTGGTAATAATGTTCTTCAGAATCACATCAAATGCGGAACTACGGTCAGTCGCATACATGACAAGCGCGTCGCCTGTGTCGTAGATCTCTCTGACTTTCCCTTCCTTTACCGGAAAATATTCTTTCATCATCCACCTCTTTCACAAACACTGAAAGTATACTACACGAAAGCATAATTACAACAGCCAATCAGAACAACCCGCGGTGATCACTGACCGGCAGCAGCGCTGAATCAATATCCACATAATACCTGTCAAAATCTTCCGGATCGACAAAGACACGGATCTGATCCCCCTTCAGCATCGGCGAAGGATCATAGGGAAGATCTTCACTTCTGAAAAGATGAAATTCATTCGTATACGGATCTTCATACGCACACTGAATCACATACGGATGTCTGCCGTTGACGGTAACGGAACCGTTATATGTGATTTCCGTAATATCCGCCGTTACATAGTATCCCCTGTCAGTCAGTTCTTTTTTCATCCTGTTCTTTTTCACGATAACCGAAAGCAGAAGAATACCGATGAAAACAAACACGGATCCGATCAGACCGAAACAGAACAGGAAGAAACGGTCCTGATTGATGCCGAGAACAATTCCGATCGGCAGAAATACCATACCGATGGCTGTAAACAACGCGCCGACAAACAGCAGCGGATCAAACTGTTTTTTCATGACTTTTCCTCCTGATCACGCATGATGGACACAGCCTTGGGAAGAACACAGATCTCGACATCACGGTGACTTCCGCCCGGCTCTCCGTCAAGCGTCCATTCAATATCCCGGTTAGCATGTATTCTGATACTGCGGCAGCGGAAAAGACGGATATGCTCTTCATCATATATACCGGACGCAAGATTCGAAGCCAGGCCGACAAGGTCAGCCGGATTTTCCGGTGCGATGACAAACAGCACTTCAAACAGACCGTCATCCAGTTCGGTGTCTGTTCCGAAAGGAAGCGTAATACCGCCAACGGATGAGGAGTTTGAAATACTCCCGTAGAGCACGGAAATCTCATCTTCCCCTTCCTCATATTCATAACTGATCTTAGTCTTAAACGAAAGGTCTTCAGCCAGACTGCCGATGGAATTCAGTACATAGGCACCGTATCCGAGCAGATTTTTTGCCTGCTGGCTGGTCATATAGCTGGACTTGGTAAATGCGCCGAATGCCGCCACATAGTTATAGTATCTGTCATTGAAACGGCCGATATCATATGGAAACGGATTTCCCATGGCGATCCGGTGGCAGATCTCTTCCAGCGTTCCTCCTCCGTCAAGGCTTCTGGCAAAATCATTTGTTGTTCCGGCGGGAATATAGCCGATCGGTTTATCAATGCCGCTTTTCACAAGCGCGTTCACCGCAAAATTCAGTGATCCGTCACCGCCGCAGACAACAACCGTATCATAGTCCTCTGCCTTTTCGGAGATAATCGTTTCCGATCCGAGTCCGTGTGAGGGAAGAACCGGATACACCGTAACTTCACATCCGTCCATTGTCAGGTATTCGATAATCTGTCCGAGGTTCCTCCGCACCGAACCCTGACCGGCCGACATGTTTGCCATCAGAAGAACTTTCTTTCTTTCGTATTTTTTCATAGAGCACCTCTTTACTCATGCATATTCCTTTTTACTTTTTCGGGTCCTCACGGCCGAAACCGGTCTTTCCGATCGAGCGGAAATAGTTCTGAAGCCTGCCTTCATATCCGACATCCGATATCAGATAAAATTTCTCATTTCTGATTTTATCCGGCAGATACTGCTGTTCCACATAATGATGCGGATAGTCATGCGAATAAAGATATCCGGTCCCCCTGCCGAGTTTCTCTGCGCCGCCGTAATGGGCATCCTGCAGCCATGGCGGAACAGCCAGATTGCCTGTTTTCCTTACCATATCAGCAGCCCGGAAGATACCGGCAGAAGCCGCGTTGGATTTCGGCGCACATGCGACATAGCTGGCTGCCTGGGCGAGAATAATCTGTCCTTCGGGCATCCCCACCCGTTCTACCGCAAGGGCCGCATCAACTGCCACCGTAAGTGCCCGGGGATCGGCGTTGCCGACATCCTCCGAGGCACAGATCATGATCCGCCTGGAAATGAAACGGACATCCTCACCTGCTTCCAGCATCCGCGCCAGATAATACAGCGCCGCATCGGGATCTGATCCCCGCATTGATTTGATAAATGCCGATATTACATCGTAATGACTGTCTCCGTCCCGGTCATACCGGATGGACTTTTTCTGAATGCATTCTTCCGCTGTCTCAAGATCAATATCGATATACCCATCATCCGACCTGTCTGTTGTAAGAACCGCCAGTTCCACTGCATTCAGCGCTGCCCGTGCATCACCATCCGCCGCATCAGCCAGAAACGATACCGCTTCCGGGGTCATCCTCACCATTTCACCTGCTATGCCGTTAACCGGATCTGCCAGACATTTTTCGATCAGAGCCGTGATGTCTTCTTTTGTCAGGGGCTTCAGTTCAAAAATCCTTGAACGTGAAAGCAGAGCCTTATTGACTTCAAAATAGGGATTCTCTGTTGTGGCGCCGATCAGAATCACCGTTCCATCCTCAACAAACGGAAGCAGATAATCCTGCTGTGCCTTATTGAACCGGTGAATCTCGTCAATAAACAGGATTGTCTTTTTCCCGTTCATCGCAGCCGTATCCTGCGCCTCCCGGATTACCGCCTCAAGATCCTTCTTTCCCGATGTCGTCGCATTTACCTGGCGGAACACTGCTTTTGTGGAATTGGCAATCACCATGGCAAGAGAAGTCTTTCCCGTTCCGGGCGGTCCGTAAAAGATCAGCGAACCGAGACGGTCGGCTTTGATTGCCCTGTAAAGCAGTCTTCCTTTGCCGATCAGATGCTGCTGACCGATTACATCTTCAGGTGTTTTCGGTCTCATGCGTGATGCCAGAGGCTCTTTCTTACCGCTGTTTTCTTCATCATAGTCAAACAGATTCATACATGCCTCCGTTTCCGTCTTCCTGTTTCAGGATAACATTATAATACAAAAAAAGAGCCGATATTCATCAGCTCTCTCAGGTGCGGATAACAGGACTTGAACCTGCACGGGTCTCCCCACATGAACCTGAATCATGCGCGTCTGCCAGTTCCGCCACATCCGCATCGCAAAATCTATTATACATACATTATTTCAAAAATCCAGAAATTTTTTTTCTGGCTTCAAAATCTTTTTCTTCCGTCCATCCTTTCAGGGGATTCGTCTCAATCTGATACTCTGTCAGATGCGGCATATGCATATCATCAAAAACAATGAATCCGCTGAAATCAGGATGCTCAAACAGATATTCAGCAATCTCATTCTCCCGTGTCATACACAGATCAGTGCTTGTTGTGTCATAGAACGACAGCTCAGGATCCATCCCCGCCTTCAGCAGATACTCACGGCAGTAATCCAGGCCGCCGTAGCGCCAAGAACTCGATACGATAATCCTTACCGGAAAATCATGATAAAACCGGTTCAGTCTTTTAACGATGTCCCGGTTTGCGAAATCAAATTCACCGGTGCTGACCGCCTGTTCATACTCGGGCGTTCCCGGTTCGCAGAAAACGTTGATCACGCCGTCAAAATCAAGAAACATGTATATGACCGGATCCCTATGTTTCCGGTTATGACTGATGATTCTTCTGATCCGAAGCAGATCCCTCTTCCATTTCAGATACGTTCTGTTTTCCATTAAAGACTCCTCTCAGCCTGCTGATATTCTTATCATACAGCACTTCATTCAGCTTTACACACGGGTAAATCAGCACAAACGCGGGAACAATCATCAGAATATCCTCTATTGTAAGACGGATGGAAAATACCTGCGGAATGATCATGATAATCAAAGTTACGGTAATTGTCACCGACAGGATAATCAGTGCCCGCCATCTGCTCAGCGGCTTTGAAACGCGCAGCAGTGTGAAAGCATACACGGAAAATGTCAGAACAACCACCTGTCCGTAATATCTCTCCGCTGAAAGCCCGGCATAGTTTCTGGTAAACATACAATATAAGACAACAAAGAGAACCGTAACCGATGCAGGAACAGCATTCCTGAATGCCCTTGCCAGAAATGTCCCGTCACTTTTTTCAAAACTCGGCTCCATCTGCATGAAGAATGTCGGTATACCGACACCGAAGGCGCTGATCAGCGTCAGCTGTACCGGCAGGAAAGGATACTCCTGCTGCAGAAGAACTGCATACAGAACAAGAAGCACCGAGAATACGGTTTTCACGAGATACATTGAGGATGCTCTGCCGATATTGTTGATTACCCTTCTGCCTTCGTTGATTACGGAGGGAAGCTGGGCGAAATCATTTGAAAGAAACACGATGTCGGCACTGTCACGTGCTGCCTGGGTGGCTGAGGCAAACGAAACTGCCGTATCCGCCGCATTCAGCGCCGCCACATCATTAACGCCGTCACCTGTCATTGCCGTACAGTGACCCTGATCATGAAGTGTCTCGATGATATTCTTCTTGTCAAACGGCATCACTCTTCCGAAGACTCTGTATTTTTTCACGGCATCCGCAAAGAAAGACGGCTCCGGCGGGATAACCGAAAGATCCAGACTGTATGCCGCATCGGGAACACCCGCTCTTTCTGCCAGCGCGCTGACAGTACCGGGATGATCACCCGAGATGATATAGACCGTAATCTGCTGATCGGCAAAATAGCTCATGATTTCCGCCGCATTGGGCCGCAGCACATCCGTAATCAGTATCATGCCCCATGGAACAAGATCCTCCGGCAGTGTCTCACCGATTGTTTCCGCTCTGCTGTAAGCAAGCACAACAACCCGGTTTCCCGCACTGACATACTGATCCAGCTCTGAAAGTGATTCCGGTCGTTCAGGAAACAGGTTTTCCGGTGAACCGAGATACCAGGTTCCTTCGTTCTCAAAAGACACAGCCGCGTATTTCCTGTCACTTGAAAACGGGAGTATATCCTTATATTGAACATTTTCATCTGCGCCGAAATATGCCTTCAGGGCAGAGGAAGTCATGTTGTCCGTATCTATACTGCCGAGATAACGCCGCATGACAGACGCAAACGCCTCCTGATCAACACTGCCTGTCATGACTGTTCCGGCAGCCTGCATCCTGCCCTCCGTCAGGGTTCCCGTCTTATCCAGACAGATGACATCTGTTCTGGCAAGCATTTCTATTGCATACAGATCCTGAACAAGAACCTTCTGACGTGAAAGACGGATTGTCCCAACCGCAAGAGCGATACTTGTCAGCACGACAAGACCTTCGGGAATCATTCCGACCACAGCCGCTGTAGTCTTAAGCGCTGCTTCATTCCATTCCATGCCGACCACATAATACTGGGTCAGAAACACAATCAGACCAACCGGAAGAATCATGACAGACACAATCTTGATCAGCCTTTCCATATCCGA
>CACXDM010000064.1 GCA_902766435.1 uncultured Erysipelotrichaceae bacterium
AGTGGACCGGGTGGGGCGGCTATGACGGAACGGATAAACCTGACTACAACTACGTTGACTGTTCCTTTATGAGAGATACATTTGACAGAGGCATCTCGTTTGAAGTGATCTTTCTGACAGGATGTACATTTCTGTACTTCTTCCTGAATAAGAAGAAGGATGTGACGGGATCCATACTGATGTTTTTCTTCCTGCTCAGCGCGTTGGTGGAGGATCACATCATCATGATCCAGTTCTACCCGATCATGTTTCTGTTTGCGGGAATCGTCATGCTGGATAACCGGGAGTTTCTCGGTCTGATCAAAAGGGATAAGGAATGAATATGAAAGAACGTCTGAATCAAATACTGCATCCGGAAACAAAGCGGCAGGTCTTTCTGTTGGCTTTCGGCGTGAATCTGATTCTTGCCGCTCTGGTTTTCATTCCATTTACTGTCGCTCATGGCGGGATCTTTGCTTTGTGTGAGGACTTTGCCGGCGAGACACTGCCTTACAGATATCTTGCAAGGGATGCGATACGCAGCGGCGATATCTTCTGGAACTGGAATCTGGATCTCGGTTCGGACTTCATGCAGTCATTCGGGGCTTCCTGGTTTCTGGATCCCTTCAAGCTGATTCCGACATTACTGCCGGAGTCGATGATGCTGACATGCAGCGCGTGGCTGATGATTCTGCGGTATGCTGTGGCAGGCGGCGCGATGGGACTGTATCTGAGAAGGCATTTTGAAAGCAGGGGAGTCTGGCTGACGGGAAGTGTAATGTATGCCTTCTGCGGCTTTCAGGCAACGATTCTTGTCTTTGATATGTTAAGCGATGTCTCGGTGTTCTTTCCGTTCTATATGACTGCGATGGAGGAGCTCGTCGAGGAAAACAAAAAGGGCAGATATGCCTTCTGGGTATTCTATCTTGCCTGTATGTCGGTAACGATGTTCGTCAATGTATTTGTATTCTCGATTATCTGGTTCCTGTTTATCTACGGGGAAAAGACAAAAGAGTTCTTCATCCGGATGGGAAAGTGCATCGGAGAAGGAATTCTCGGCGGAATGATGGCATTGATTTCCATCCTGCCGACAATCTATGCAATTCTCGGTGACAGCAGAGCCTCTTTGAAGCTGACCGGCGCGGGAGCGCTGACGTTTGATTCAACCAGAGTCATGTTTCTGATCAAAGGATGGCTGTTCCCGAGTGAATCCATGTCCAATATCAGTTCGATCTATACGGCCGAGTGGATGACGGTCAGCGCGTATCTGCCGCTGGTCAGTATCCTTCTGCTGCTGGCATACTGCCATAAGCACGGATCGGACAGAATGGCGAAACTCATGAAGTTTCTCGTTGTGATGTCCTTTGTGCCGTTTCTGAATAACCTGTTTATGATGGAGTCACTTGAGCCGTACTGCAGATGGTACTTCATGATGCTGTTTACGGCAGTGATCATCAGCTGCAGAGTCATCAATGACTACCGGGAGTATACGCTCCGTATGGAGTTTGGTTTACTGGGATTTATCATGATCCTGTTTGTCTATACCGTTTACCGGATTCCCTGGTATGGTGAGGGGCAGATGCTGTCCGTTTACCGTCCGAGCAGATTCCTTCTCGGCGTGGGCATGGGCTTCATGGGCATCATCTATACGTTCTATCTCTTCATGTTAAAGGACAGGAAGAAGATGATGACATGGCTGTTTGCCGGTGTGGCGGCGTTTTCCGTCAGTACACATCTGATTGTCTGTTATGACTATCTGACGCCTTCAAACAACAACGCGGCAGAGAAATACAACAGCGCTGAGGCGATCGCGAATGAAGTGGTCAACACGGGAAAGGTCTTCGAAGAAGAGAATATCGACGTACTGCCCTACAGAGCGGTCTTCTGGCGTCATTATTACAACTACGGAATGGTCTATGGTGTTCCCGGCAAGGCTTCGTTCCTGAGTGTCATTGAGAATTCCATCTATAAGTGGAGTTCCAATATCGGCAATGAACGTCTGCACGCCATTCCGCCGGTGGATCAGCCGGGTGAGGATGAGATTGCCTCGGTGAAGTATTATGTTCTGAAGGCAGAGAGAAAAGATCTGAATCTGATTAAATCCTATGACAACGGAAACCGGATGCTGTATCTCTATGAAGACCCCGATGCGCTTCCCGTGGCCTATACATATGACTCTTATATCACGGAGAGCGATTATCTGAAGATGCCGGCCTCCATCCGTACAACGGCTGCCATGAAGGCAATGGTTGTGCCGGAGGAGTCTGTCGGGACTGTCAGTCAGATTCTGCCGCAGTGTGAAGAACAATTCGCAGTGCGCTATAATAGAGAAGTGTTCAAAGAATACCAGCGGGAACATCTTGATGAGGTCTGTGAGAATTTCAGCAGGACCAATAAGACATTCTCATTTACGATGAATACGGATGGGGAAAAATACATCTATGTATCAGTTCCGTATTCGCCGTTCTGGCACGCTGAGATTAACGGTACGGAAGCGGAGATTATCGAATCCAACGGCATGATGGCTGTACGCAGCATTGCCGGAAACAATGAAGTATCGTTTGCATATACGCCGAAGATGACATATTTCGGCTTAGCCGGTACAGCAGCGGGATTTGTCTGCTGGATGGTGTATTTGCTGTATAACAGGAGAAAGAGAAACGCATGATCAGTAATCTGAAAAGATATACATTGTATATAGTGAATCTCACGGATATCGTGGCTATGCTGGTATCGTACGCGATCGCATTTGTGATCCGTTCGAATCTGCCGCAGCTGGCGTTTATCCGCTGGGGAGCGAACGATTATTCACGTTTTCTGATGATCGTGGTTCTCGGGTATATCATTTTCAATATTCTTTCGCTTTACAATGATGACAATTTCCTGAAGCGGAATACCAGGGAAGAGTTCGCAGCTTCGTTGAAGATGGTTTTCTATGTCATGACGGCCGTGATTGTCTACCTGTATGCCTTTAAGGTCAGTCAGATGTATTCCCGTCTGTTTATCGGTATCTATGCCGGACTGCTTCTGGTTATTGACTTTGCCCTCCGTACGATCGTCAAGAAGAAAGTGATTCCGATGTTCCGGAACAGCGGCAAGTCAGAAAAAGTCATGATTCTGGCTTCCCGCAGACAGGCGGAACATGTCATTGAAAAGATTCTGGATACAGAGGACTGGCGCTTCATCATCAAGGGACTTGTCATTACCGATGAAGACCTTCAGGATGAGATGATCGGAGAGTATCCGGTTCTTTCAACCAGAGAGAACATGTTCAGGGATATCGAACAGCTGGATATTGACTCTGTACTGATCGTTCAGGATCAGGAGGGAGATGATCAGATCGAGTCATGGCTGAAGGAGTTCAGAAGACTCGGCAAGATCATTCACGTACAGATTGATGAATTTGATGTTGAGGATTCTTACAGAGGACTTGACCGTATCGGCAATTGTCCGGTTGTCAGCTATCACAATATTGCCCCGATGCCCAAGCGTCAGGCATTGATCAGAAGAATATTCTCACTGGCGGTCGCTGTCGTTCTTTTCCCGGTATACGTTGTTGTCTATCTGCTTGCCTGGCTGTTCACACTGCCGGAATCAGCAGGGAAGATGATTGTCACAAGAGTCAGACTTGGCAGAAACAACAGAAGATTCTATCAGTACCGTTTCCGGTACTACCGTCTTGATGCACAGCAGAGAATCGATGAAGGAAAGAGTCCTTATACGGTGTGCGGCAGAGTTCTGCGCTTTACCCATCTTGACGGACTGCCCGTCATACTGAATATTCTTGCGGGGGATATGGATCTGATCGGACCGAAGGCACCGAGTCTTCCGCGGTATCTGAAGATGTCTTCATCCGAAAGAAACAAACTGAGTATCCGTCCCGGTGCGATCGGATACTGGTCATGTGAAAAGAACAAAAGCAAGAATTCCTTTGATGAAGATGACTATGTTCTGAACTGGAATATCGGCAAGGACTTCTTCATTATCGTGATCACGCTGATGCGGTATGTGACATTCCAGTCGATCCGGAAGAACAGTGATACACATGAACAGGAAGAACTGGCATTTGCGGCAGAGCAGCTGAAGCTCCGTCAGCCGCTGGAGTATGACAGAACATACTATACAAAGAAGCAGTCGGTCATCTACCTGTTCATCAAGCGTCTGTTTGATATCGTTCTTTCTCTCATTGCGATTATTCTTCTTTCTCCGGTACTGCTGATACTGACAGTGCTGGTTACGCTGGATGACGGCGGAAGTCCGTTCTACGGTCATACCAGAGTGGGAAAGAATGGGAAATACGTGACGATCTATAAGTTCCGCAGTATGCGTCAGGATGCCGGTGATCTCGAGAAGCTGCTGACACCCGAACAGCTGGAACAGTATCAGAAGGAATTTAAGATCGACAACGACCCGCGTATTACGAAAGTCGGCAATTTCATCAGACGTACGAGTCTTGACGAACTGCCGCAGCTGTTCAATATTCTCTTCGGCTCTCTTTCAATCGTCGGACCGCGTCCGATCGTGGAGGAAGAGACAAAGATCTACGGAAGAGAGATCGGCAAGCTTCTGTCCGTTAAGCCGGGTCTTACCGGATACTGGCAGGCATACGCGAGAAACAACGCAACATATGAAACCGGTGAGAGACAGAGAATGGAAATGTATTACGTTGACCATGCGTCTCTGTGGCTGGATTTCAGAATCATACTCAGGACATTTGTCTCGGTACTGAAAAAAGAGGGGGCACAGTAATATGGATAAAAAGATCAGACTGCTTGTCGCATGTCATAAGGCATGTGAAGTCCCTTCCGATCCGGTGTATCTTCCGGTCCATGTCGGCGCCGCGGGAAAGGATGATATCGGCTTTCAGAGAGATGATGACGGGGAAGGGATCAGTGAGAAGAATCCGCTGTACTGTGAACTGACAGGTCTTTACTGGGCGTGGAAGAATCTTGACTATGATTATCTCGGACTGGTTCATTACCGGAGATACTTTACATTAAAGAACAAAAAGTATCAGAAGGAACACGGGAAGATGAACAGTGTTCTGACAACAGAGGAAACAGAGAAGCTTCTGGCAGATCATAAGGTGATTGTGCCAAAGCGCAGGAAGTATTATATTGAGTCCTGTTATTCCCATTACGCACATACGTTTGACGGAAAACAGTTCGATCTTGCCCGTGAGATTATCGAAGAGAAGTATCCCGCGTTTCTGGATGACTTTGACCGTTTCATGAAACAGGATACCTGCTGGCTGTTCAATATGTTTATCATGAACCGTCAGCTGACGGATCAGTATCTGCACTGGCTGTTCGATATATTGACGGAACTGGAAAAGAGATACGATACTGCGGGCATGACGGATTTCGAGAAGAGATATGTCGGAAGAGTATCTGAAAGGCTCTTCAATGTATGGCTGATCCACCAGATCCGCACAGGGTATATTGCCCGGAAGGATGTTTTTGAAGTACCATATCTGTATATGGGGGAAATCGACTGGAAGAGAAAAGTGATTTCCTTTGTAAAGGCGAAGTTTCTTCATCAGAAGTACGATAAGAGTTTTTAGGTGATTGTATGAATCATGTTTCAGCGAAAAAGGCATTTGAAGGATTACAGGGAGTTATTGCGGCAGACGATGAACGTATGTCCGAGCTGCGCAGCACCCTGCTTTCAATG
>CACXDM010000065.1 GCA_902766435.1 uncultured Erysipelotrichaceae bacterium
TTATAACTTCTTACAACTTGTTGCGGCGTAGACTTACGTAGATTAATCGTTTCCTCTCTGTTTCATCGTCGGGATTCGGTCGGACGGGGTTTTTACTGCTTCATTGTATGGCTTACATACACATTACAAAGGTCTTCAAAGCCCTTCATTCCGAGCTAATTCCATCATTCAGGCAATGCCTGAAGAGGAGAGATCCTTTTACATAAGTCTTCACCAGCTGTACAAAAGTCTTCGTCAAATTGCCGAACATTTGGGAGAAACCATTTCTGCTTCATTGTCGACCGTTTCTGCTTCATTCCTCAAAAATGCGAAACAATGAAGCTGTTTCTGTTTTTTTCATTGTTAAACAATGTAAAACAATGAAGCAATGCACCCCAGGTACTCCGAAACTCTCCCATACAATTGATACCATTATTGGCGATAGGGATATCGGTTTGTTAATAGTTGATGCGTATGGAATAATAGGACTAAATTCAAAAGACTCGGCAAATAAAGGGTTTTTGAAGCTTAAGCTTCATGCTTTCCTCCTTATTACCGGCAGGATGATCATGGATGCGTTAACGCTGTCATGCCAGACTGTGTTTTCTGCACATCTGTATTCATCGGCTTCTTCAAAGAAGATGGATCCTCCGGTGTTTGAATTGCGGTTGAAACGAGGGAAGCTGGATGAGGATACCGCCACGCGGATCCGGTGTCCGGCTTTGAACGTGTTTGCTGTAGCACCGCAGTCGACGGTTACTTCATAGATTCTGTGCGGTTCCATCAGTTCTGTCTGTTCCAGGGAATTGCGGTATCTCATTCTGAGAATGCCGTCGCTTAACAGTACAGACACATCATTTTCATCGACATCCGTCAGTTTGACTGTAAAGTCTGTATCTTTGCAGTCAGAGGAGACGAACAGTTTCGCCTTCAGCGGTCCGATGACAGTGACATCTTCCTTCAGAGGCTCTGTCTCGTAAATCAGTACATCACTGCGGATTTCCGTTTCCTTCTGATCTCTCGGGCCCATCGCGCCTTCACCCGGCAGAATGACCTGGCCGCCGACTGTCGGTACAGGATCCATTGGGTCATAGATAAATGTATCCGGCTTTTCCTGGGCAGGCCTTACGGAAGAAAGCGTGCCGTTTTCCTGCTTCGCATTGCCGCTGCTGTGGAAGTAATACGGGATCCACTCAGTATCCGGAAGCGGCCAGTCTTCTGCATCAAGCCATCTGTTTTCGCCCATGACAAATATTTTTACCGGCTTTCCGTTATCGTATCTGTCCGGGACGCCTTTGAGCCAGTGATCATACCATGCGATCTTGATGTCGGTCAGTCCGAGCGCCTCGCTGCTGCTTTCAGGCCCGAAATCGAAGCCGTTCAGCTTTCCGGAAAAATCCTGATGTGTCCAGGGACCCATGATCACGCGGGTATTCTTTCTTGCGTCTTCACTTCCGCCTCTTTCGCGCATGCCCATGTAGTTGTTCAGCGTACTGCGGACAAAGATGTCATACCATCCGCTGACATTCAGGGCGGGAGCGGTAATATCCTGATAATGTTCCTTGACAGAGAATTTCTTCCAGTAATCGTCGAAGGTGCTGTGCTGCATCCAGTTCAGATAGTATCTGCCGTACTGCTTGACTGCTTCGTCGCTGGCAAGGGGGATCTTGTCCAGACAGTTATAGACATCCGGTACAGGTACGGTTACCTTTTCGCCGGCTTCTTCTGCTCTGCGCATGATATCCGGAATGATGTTTGCGACTGTCCATCTCAGGTCATGCAGTACCTTGGCACTGTCCTGATAAGCGGATCCGTTGAACAGATCGTCAAAGGTAACGACCGGAACCATTGCCTTAAGTCCCTCCGGATTCTTCATTGCCGGCAGCCATTGTGTTCCGCCGTGATAGGAAAGACCGAATGTTCCGAATTTTCCATTGCACCAGGTTTGGGCTCTGACCCATTCGAACAGTGTCAGTCCGTCTTCGATATCGTATTCATACGGTACAAATACGCCTTCAGAATGATATCTTCCGCGTACATCCTGGATAACAACAGCGTATCCTGCTCTGACATATGCTTCGATTTCTTCGATATCATACCGTTCATCCTTGTTGTAGGGTGTCCTGTTGATCAGAGCCGGAACAGGCTGTCCGGTATCCGGAAGATACAGATCTGTTGCCAGACGTACTCCGTCTTTCATTGTGATCATAATATTCTTTTCAGTTTTCATGTCAGTTTCCTCCTGTCTGTAATGATCATATTCTGAATATCGTTATTATGCTTTGCTTATCGGAACATGTAATTTCCTTTTTCGGACATATTTGCATGTTAATAACCGCAAAACGATGTAATATTAGATGAAAAGGAACATTTATGGTGGAAAACATACATACAGACAGACATTTCGGCTTTTACCGGCTGATGGTATTTGACAAAAATACGGATGAACAGAAACACTACAATCCGAAACACTGGCATGATCTTCTGGAGATAACCGTATGTTTAACCGGAGCCTCGATGGTTTTTATCGGCGGAAAAGAATACAGGAATAAACCGGGAGGGGTTTTTGTAATACCGCCCCGTGTCATGCATATGGTGCAGGGAATAGAACCTGTATCTGAAGACACCGGATATTGTCTGCAGATCGATCTGCGCTGTCTTTATCAGATCCTTCCGGAACTGAGGAATATTTCCCTGATCCCGGAGTGTTCGGCTGAAACAGCACAGAGGATGATTTCACTGATCCGTAAGCTGGATGAGAGCGTCAGTAACGGAAGGTCAAACATTGAATGTGCATCCATTGTTGTTTCGATCGTATTCCTGGTCTGCGAGGAGCAGACAGGAACCGGTATACGGCAGTCAGATGACGAAAACATGATGGAAATACTCAGCTACATCCGCAGCCATTACAGTGAGGAACTGTCAGCCGGAAAGATCGCTTCCTTTTTTCATCTGTCATGCGGCCATCTGAACAGGCTTTTCAGGACAAAACTGAAACAGTCCGTTCACAGCTATCTGATGGATGTCAGGATCGAGGCAGCCCTGCATGACATCAATAGCAGCAATCTCAGCCTGACGGATATATGCATGAGAAATGGTTTCCCGAATCATAAATCGTTTATTGCTGAATTCAGAAAACGATTTTCCATATCTCCTTCAGAATACAGAAAATTAATCAGATCTGTAACAATCCGATGAAGCAATGCACCCCGGGCACCCCATAATTCTCTCATTCAATGAAAAAGGCGAGATCTCTGTCCCGCCTGTTATCACGTTATTCCTTATTAGTATTGCTGGATTCAAACATTTCCTTCATCAGCTTCTCATAGTCATCAGTTGCTCTCTTCATAATCTTCTTGGATGCATCGACATAGATCTGCATCGTTGTCTCAATGTCACTATGACCGAGCAATGCCTGCATTGCTTTTATGTTGATGTTGGCTTCATTCAATCTAGTACCGAATGTATGCCGTAGCATATGGCAATGGATCGACGGAA
>CACXDM010000066.1 GCA_902766435.1 uncultured Erysipelotrichaceae bacterium
AACCCTCGCGCCGGTTTCCCGACCTATGCCCTTAGCAGGGGCACCTCTTCGGCCTCTTGAGTATTTCCTCATCTGCCAAGCGCATCTCTTTTCAGCGCTTTCAAATAATAGCATGGCATGATTTGAAATGCAACAACTTTTTCCGAATAATTTTAACGAAAGTTTTATCTTCTCTTTCCTTCTCTTTTTTATCCGCCTTTTCTGCTGCAGAAAGATCCGAAAAACGTCAGTATATCCTTATAGTACTTTTCCCGTTCTTCATCCCCTGCATTGTAGATCTCGTGTCTGGCGTTTTCATATCTTCTCAAAACGACATGATCCGAAAGCAAAGCAAATTCGTTCTGTCCGGCATTGTCAACCACGGTATCCTTACCAGCCTGACACAGCAGAACCGTCACCTTCAGATGACCGGCATTCTTCACCGCCTGCCGTGAAGCTTCCCTGGCTGCTCTGACCCAGCCGAACGTTCCGCCCCATGTACGGTAATCCGGATCCTGCAGCCTCTGATCAAACTGATACATGTAACGTTCCTCACTGAGGGCGCTTGAATCATCAAACAGATATTCACCGGTGAAGGAATGCTGACCGGGCGCGTATTTCTCCGTGATATTCCTGAGATTTGAATATACCGCCATGGCTCTTACTGCCATTTCCGGCACTCTGCCGAAATCCATTTTCAGCATCGGCGAACTCAGTACACCGCACCGGAAGAAAGACGGGTATTCCTCAAGCAGAAGCGCGCCGACAGCCCCGCCCATGGAATGAGCGAACAGGAAAAGATCACCGGTAACGGTTTCCGGTTCCACCACCTGATCAATAAAAGAACGCACATCATCGATGTATTCACTGAACGAATCCACATGAACACCGCCCTGTTCATACTGTGCGGTTCTTTCACTCTTTCCGTGACCGCGCAGCTCAATAAAGAACACCGAGTATCCCGCCTGCCAGAAACGGTAAGCCATCTCATGATATTTGCCGAAGAACTCACAGAAGCCGTGAATCATCAGAACCGATGCCTTTTCGGCAGGATGCAGGGCATAATAACCGTTGATCCGGATGCCGTCGGAAGCAGTGACAGTGACCTGCTTCACCTCATCCCGCAGCCAGGGACTGACATTTTCTTCGATCCATTCAGCGTATTTTCTGATCATTCTGCTGCCTCCAGATATTCCAGCGCCTGATCGGGATAATTTGTAATGACCGCATGCACGCCCATTTGCCGGCAGTATTCCATATATTCCTTCTTGTTTACAGTCCAGGTGTTGACTTCAAGCCCGAGCTGTTTCGCTTCTTCCATAAGATGGGGAAACCGCAGATTGTACAAAGCCGGATGAACCGCATCAGCCCCAAGACGCTTTGCGTATTCAGGCATCCCGATGGGACCGTCCATATAAAGCAGTGCGGTGCGGATATGAGAATCGAGCTCCTTCATCTTCACCATGGAATAATGATTAAAGGAAGAATAGATGACTTTTTCTTCAATCTCCTTCTCACGGACAAGCGAAAGTATCTTTTCCTCAATGCCGGGATAATCGACGATTCCCGTCTTCAGTTCGATATTGATGAATGTTCCGTACGGTTTGACAAGATCAATTACTTCTTCCATTAACGGAATCTTCACCGGCACGCCCAAAGGATGCGTCTTATCAAACTGCATCCCGAGAAGTTCCTGATATGTATGATCCTTCACCCATCCGCTTCCGTTGGAGGTTCTCTCAAGTGTTTCGTCATGGATGACGACAATCCGGCCGTCTTTGGTCAGCTGAATATCCAGTTCGATTCCCTCTGTATGCATTTCCGCCGCAAGACGGAAGGAAGGCAGGGTGTTTTCGGGCATGTATCCGCTGGCTCCGCGGTGCGCCCACACCAAAGGTCTTTTTTCCATGGTATTCCTTCTTTCAGGCTGCAGCGGCAGATGCTGCGGCTGCCTGCTGCTGCTGAATTTCAATCAGGACACTGACAACAACTGCCGCGATCAGTTCGGGACCGGAAGTCAGATAGAAGGATGTCAGAATCATGATGACATGCATGAGCCGCTTCTTCTCCCAGAAGCCGAAGAACCCGTATTCCTTCTGCTCGGAAAGAAAAGCATCAGCCTCAACGATATCCGCCATAACCTGATCATGATCCACACCGAGATTTGCCAGAATACCAAGGCTGATCATCTCATATCCCTTTCCCATCTCAAGTCCTTCATTTTCCATTCTTTTATTCAGTTTATGAAAGCGTCTGACCTTGTCATCCGTGTCTCCGCTGCAGAGAACCAGTGCGTGACAGAGTGACTGCAGTGAGTTCCGGGAAAACAGGAATTCCCCTTTCATCTGCCGGTAGAGTTCTTCCATCTCGTTCAGGGCAGCCCCGTAGTCTTCACAGGAGTGCGCGATCAGAAAACTGAAAAGCGTATCTTCCTTTCCGGTGAGGAAAAAATGGTTATCCGTGATTCTGTCATAGATATACTTCGTATCTTCTGCTGCCCGCCGGTATTCCATGGGGTCTGTCATCTCCGTCATGAACATCGCCGCAAGCGCCAGAAAACTGCTGGCAGGAAAGTACTCTCTCAGTATTCTGTAGGCATCAATCGCCGCCCGCATCTTTTCGTCCGGATGATCATCCGCCGCAAGATACGTCGCCAGCACCGGTTCGGCATTTCCCCGGAAAGAGGAAAAAATACTGTTGCTGCTGCGGACAAGGTTCATGCAGTATCTCAGTTTGTCTTCGTCATAATTGCTCTTGGAGGAAATCAGGATACAGGCACACACCGGATCAAGCTGATGATGTGCCCATATGCCGAAGCTTTCCCGGCACATTCTCTGTGCCATCATGAATTCATAGCATTTTTCCAATAATCTGTCGTTCATATTTTTTCACCTGCTACTATCCTATCACAAATTGGACATTCGCAATTCACATGCAGCGTTTATAATAGTGGAAAGGAGTTTTCATATCATGTTCAAGAATTTCAATAAACTGGAAAAAGCATGGATCTATTACGATATCGGCAATTCCGCCTTTACGATGATGGTCTCCACGATCATTCCCCTGTGGTTCAATACTCTGGCCATGAATGCCGGCATGGACCAGTCACAGTATCTGGCCTTCTGGAGCTACGGCACTTCCGCCGCAACAATCCTGGTTGCCTTCATCGGTCCCATCTTCGGCACCATTGCCGACAACAAGGGATTCAAGAAACCGCTGTTCATGACAGTGCTTGCGATCGGCGTCATCGGATGCGCTCTGCTCGGTGTCATGCCGAACTGGATACTGTATCTTGTCACTTATGTCATCGCCAAGGTCGCTTATCAGGCATCTCTTGTCTTCTATGACAGTATGCTTACCGATGTCACAACACCGGAAAGAATGGACCTTGTATCCTCACAGGGTTATGCCTGGGGATATATCGGCAGCTGCATACCGTTCGTTGCCGCCCTTGCCTTCTATGCGCTGGGCATGTATGAAATCATGCCGATGAATATATGCATCATGATCGACTTCCTGATCATCGCCGTCTGGTGGCTCGGTGTATCGGTTCCCCTTATTAAGGAATATCAGCAGAAATACTATGTTGAATCTTCCGAAAACAAAATTACCGCAAGCTTCAAGCGTCTCGGTTCCACACTTTCCAAACTGTTCCACGAAAACAAGAAAGTATTCTATTTCCTGATCGGTTTCTTCTTCTATATCGACGGTGTATATACAATCATCGATGAAGCAGTCGCGATCGGCAGATCCTTCGGTTTCAATGATATGGTCCTTCTTGTTGTGCTGCTTCTGACACAGGTCGTTGCCTTCGTATTCGCGACGATCTTTGGCAAGCTGACAGAAAAATACAGCTCCGTCACTCTGATCACGGTATGTATTGCCGGTTATACATTCGTTGCCCTGTTTGCCCTGACAATGCATGCCGTATGGCAGTTCGGCGTTATGGCGTTTGTCGTAGGCATGTTTCAGGGAGCGATACAGGCACTCTCACGTTCCTACTTCGCCCAGATCATTCCTGCGGACAATTCAGGCGAGTACTTCGGACTCTATGATATCTGCGGCAAAGGCGCGGCATTCATGGGAACGATGATGGTCGGCTTCACCGTACAGATTACCCACAGCACGAACATCGCTGTCGGTACGCTTGCGATTCTGTTTATCATCGGCTACCTGTTCCTGCGTAAATCCAGTAAGATGTAATATACCCGGAGGCGGAATAATCCGTCTCCTTTTTTCTTAATCCGGGACGAAAGAAAACCGCTGTTCACGATACGGACAGCGGTATATTCATATTGGCTAAACTCTGTTTTAATGCTCTTCGTATACACTGATGACCGTTCTGTCTCCGAGCGGCTTTGCGGTCATGACCACCGCCTCATGTTCATCATCAGCCGTCACAAACGTAAACTCGATATTCGTTCCGACACCGAAGGAACCGTCTTTTCCCAGACAGATCAGAGACATCGGATCAGCGTGACCGTTGCGGCGGATCAGCGTATCATTCAGATCACTGACTGCCTTCTGTGCAGCTTCCATTGCGGACATGCCATGCTTCATCATACTGACTGCCGCATAGCTGAGACACCCCTTCATGATTTCCTCACCCATGCCTGTCGCAGCTGCTGCACCTGCCTCTGAATCCGCGTAGAATCCGCTGCCGCATACCGGGGAATCACCAAGCCTTCCGGGATCCTTCATGAACAGTCCCGATGTCGATACCGCCGCGCAAAGACTTCCCGCCTGATCCAGTGTAAGGAAACACACCGTATCATGACCGTCATACGCAGACAGTTTTTTTCTTTTTTCCTTTTCCGCCTGATAGAGTTCTTTCATTTCCTCCGTCAGGTTGTCCCGTTTTTCAAAGCCGTTCCTTTCCGCATATTCCTCAGCTCCCGGACCGGCAAGAAAGTTATTGGCTTCCCTGTCGATGAGTGACTTTGCGATTCTTACGGGTGAACGGAAACCCTCAACTGCGCCGACCGCTCCGAAATGAAGCGTATCTCCGTCCATGAAGCCGCCGTCAAGAAACACCCGGCAGTCCCGGTTCGGTCTTCCCGAATAGCCGACGGAATGGAATGAAGGATTATCCTCAACATCCGCAACACCGTCAATGACCGCCTCTTTTCCGGCAGTGCCTTCAGACAATAAACGGGATGTGATCTTCACCCCGTTTTCCGCCATCTTCCATGTGGCGATAACAGCCCATTTTTTCATTTATTTACTGAATGCATCCGGCAGGTCGTTTTCCAGCAGGATCGTATCCTTTCTGTCAGCTGTTGCATAGATAAAGTTAAAGGCTTCCCTGACCGCCTTGACAACAAGAACCTGATCCATATCAAAGCCGGATTCCTCCAGTCCTTCATAGATCGGCTTTGTCTGCTGTTCACCGACGAGGATGACAATATCTGCCTTGCCCTTCATCTTCCGGCCGAATTCACGGTTCATTTCATTCTGCTTCGGACCGAGATCAATCATGCCCGGAGTAACGATGTAACGCTTGTTGGGCATCATGCCGAGAACCTCAAGCGCCATGGCCGATCCGACAGGATTGGAATTGAACGCATCATCAATAAAGCGGAACCCGTTGATTGTCTTGAGTTCAAGACGGTGCTCAACCTGCTTCATTGTCTTCGCCGCGCGGCGGATGACAGGCCACTCAACACCGAGATATCTCGCAGCCGCAACAGCAGAGAGAATATTCAGGATATTGTGCTCTCCAAGCAGCTTAGTCTCCATCGGAATCCGCTCTTCACCATGAACAACCGTGAAGGAGGAACCTGTCGGAGAATAGACAATATCCTCCGCGCGGTAATCAACATCCGGCTGCTTGATGCCGTATGTCGCGCACTTAACCGTGTTCTTCACATTATAATTACGGATCATGTCGTTGTCATAATTCATGATGCCGAAGCCGTCCGCAGGCAGAAGTTCGATTTCCTGCATCTTTTCGCGGATGATGTTCTCCTGGGAGCCGAAGGTGTTCAGATGCTGGGGACCGATCGAAGTGACAACACCGATCGAAGGCTGCACGAACTTCATCAGATACGTAATCTCACCGACATGGTCAGCACCCATCTCACAGACAAATACCTGATGAATCGGCTTCAGCATTTCCCTGATTGTACGTGTGATTCCCATCGGCGTATTGTAGGAAGCAGGTGTCATCAGTGAGTTAAACTGTTCGCTGATCATCGCCTGCATGATGTTCTTCGTTGAGGTCTTGCCGAAGCTGCCGGTAATACCGATCTTGATCAGATTCGGATTTTCCTTCAGAATCCGCTTTGCGTCATTCAGATACCACTGACGGACCATCGCTTCAAGCGGAGCGGTAATCCAGGCAGTAAAGAAAACGATGATCCACGGCAGAAGATAAGCTGCCGGAACACAGAGCATATACAGACCGTTGAATACAATCAAAGCAAAGCAGATCAGACTGAGAACAGTCTGAACGGCAATCTGACGTTTGACTCTTCCGGTATAGACAAACGGCTTGATATACGACTTTCTTCTCTCATCCGTCAGCAGCAGCGCGCCGATCAGAAGACAGACCGCCGTCTGAACAATCTGACGCAGCGGAGAAGGCAGAAGCAGTCCCGCCGCAATTCCCGCACCGCAGGCAAACAGATAGAATCCGGAGGAGAATACACTGCCGTAAAGATTCGGCAGCATCCATTTATAATACCGCTTCACTTCATAGCGGTTCTGCTGAAACATATGCAGCGCTCTTTTCGAAGGTATCAGAGCCGCGAAGATCATCGCCGCAAAGATCACGATTTTCAGAATCATCATAAGACATCCCCTTCCAGAAATACATCGAGCACACGGTTGAAGCGGGCCGGCTGATGCCAGTACGCCCAGTGGTCATCATTCTCAAACACGGCAAGTCCCGCGTCCTTCATCTCTTTTTCCATCTGCTGTCCCATCCAGAGCGGAGCAGCTTCATCATTTTCACCCCAGATCAGCAGAACGGGACAGACAACATCCTTCAGCACCGGTGAAACATCATCATTGACCACTTTCACGAAAGTGCCCCTCATGACGCCGCTTGTATTGCGGTAATCCTCGGAACCGGCATTCTTCTGCAGTTCCTCCAGTTTTTTCGTCTGTCCGGTAACCTTCAGCAGCCACTTGCCCGTCTTGTATGCCTTCGTTCTGATATGGTAGTCCAGTCCCCTTTTGGGCCGTATGCCTGCCGCGCCGGTCAGCACCATCTTTCTGACATTGTCCTGATGATCTGCCGCATAGCGGATCGCCACCCGGCAGCCGAACGAATGCCCGATCAGAATCGGATTACTGATCCCGCAGGCTTCAAAAAACGCAGCCAGATATGTTTCATACTCCGGTACGCCCCATGCCTCGGGCGGCTCACCGCTTTCACCGAAGCCGGGAAAATCAATACTGAAAACACGGAACCTGTCCTTCAGATGATCGAAGATCTGCCCCATCATTTCCTTATTCTGCCCCCAGCCGTGCAGCAGTACGACATCTCTGCCGGAACCTTCCTGCATATAGGCTGTCTTAACACCGAGTATTTCTCTGTATTCTGTCATAACCACACCATTCTAACGAAAAAACAGGAAACAGGGAATTCAAACTGTATCCTTTCCTGCTTTTTCCTTTCTGTTTCTTTCCTTTTTCGGCACATCCTTCCAGACACGGAAAGCCACGCCGTCTGTCATATTCTCCGCGTTGACGTGATAGCCGTATGTCGTCGCCACCCGGTAAACAATCGAAAGACCCAGACCAAACTGGCCGTCATTTCCTTTTTCATACGGATGGAACAGCTTTTCAATCACATCCTCGCTGATCTGGCTGCCGTCATTTGAGATAACCATTTCTCCTCTGTGCAGCGTAATCGTAATATTTGTCTTGGCATACCGGAGCGCGTTGTCAATCAGATTCTCTACCGCAATACGCCACGGTTCCTCATCACCATGGAAATACACCTGTTCATTCATATTCTTGACGAATGTAATCTCAGGCCGGATTACCCTGAGGGACAGCAGGACCTTTTCCACAACTTCATTCATATTGAGATTATCGCCGAGCTCACATGTATCCAGAAGATAATCCATCTTATTCAGAACAATCAGACTCTTGACCTTCTTCTCCAGTCTGTCCGCGTGTTCAATGATGACATCAACCGATTTCTCAAGCGTGTCATACGGATAGATACCGTCCTTGACTGCCTCACTGTAGGATTTGATCGTCGCGATCGGTGTCTTGAGATCATGGGAAATGTTCTGAATCATCTCCTGCTTGACGCGGTTGTCACTGGCAAGCTGAGTCTCCATGTCACGCAGCGCATCCGCCACTTCACCGATTTCATCGTTTCTTCTGACATTCAGAACAGCATCGTGCTCATCATTCTTCAGCTTGGTGATATATGTCTTGATCTGACTCAGGGGAATGATCAGGCTGGATACCCAAAGCATCAGAAGCACAAACAGCACACTGATAAACAGAACATTCATCATGACTACACTGTCGATCAGTGATTCATGGAATTCATTCCGGTAAAGATCCGTCATAACCGAGACAAGGACTCTTCCGTCCTTCATCAGCGTCATCGTATACAGGTACTCGCCCTTTCCCGGGTTTTCCTTCAGCGCATCCAGTTTGTAGTCGACCGTTGTTTCCGTCTGTGAAGCCGCATTGCGCCGGATATCATCCGCCAGCACACCGGAAATCTCATCACCGCTCAGGATGATAAAGGTATCACCGGCCGGATCATAGATATAATCCGCCACAAGAGTGGACTTGTTGCCGCTTCCTTCCGTTACCTGTCCGTTCTCCACAAAGACAATCATATCCTCCTGGGAACTGTGCAGAATACGGTACATTTCCTTTTCCGAAAACGACTCGATCCGCTCCGAGAGAAACACGAAAACAAATACCGCGAAAACCGTCAGAAACAGAAATACGATTGTAATCAGCTGCTGTGAAAGAGAAAGCTCACGCAGCCACATCCGCAGACGCTTCATCAGCCGAGCCGGTAACCGAATCCGTAGATTGTATGAATACTCAGATTCGGCATTTTTCTCCGCAGACGCCTGAGGGTATCATCCACAACACGGTCGCTGCCGTAATAGTTCGCTTCCCAGACCTTTTCCAGAATCTGCTCTCTCGGAAATGCCGTTCCGCGGTTATTGACAAACAGCATCAGAAGATCAAATTCCTTCGTTGTCAGTTCTATCTCGGAATCCCCGCTGCGGACAACCCGTTTTGCCTCATCAATCTCATAGCCGTCAACCACGACCTTCCGGGCATCATCCCGGTAGATACGCCGGATCAGATTGTTTACGCGCAGCACCAGTTCCTTGGGTGAGAAAGGCTTTGTAATATAGTCATCACTGCCTTTTTCAAGGCCGATAATACGGTCGAATTCCTTGTCTCTTGCGGACATGAAAATCACCGGAACATCAGGATCGTTCATGCGGATTTCCTCAATCAGATCAAACCCGCTCTTGTTTCCGAGCATGATGTCCAGAATCCAGAGATGAATATCATCATCCGAGGTATGAAGACTCGCCTCATCAAATGTCAGATAGGATCTGACTTCATATCCCTCTTTTTCAAGATATCTCTTGACCAGTTCATTCAGGTCTTTTTCATCTTCAACGATTCCGATCACTCTTTTCATATACATCACCCGTTTTATGATACCACATCAAGGAAAAAGGCAGATGACAATTTCATCCGCCTATCCGTTATTCTCATCGGCGCCGCCGTTCTCTCCGTCATCGGTTGTCTCACCGAGAACGTTGAGTTCATACGCAGGTTCCGTGATCTGATATTTGACCATGCCGTCTGCCGGCTGATCCACCTGAAGCTGGAATTCCGAAAGACCCGGCTTGGCATCGATCATATCAACATAGACGCTGATATCATCTGCCGTAACCGCATCGATATTCGACTGAGTACCGGTCACTTTGACGCTGACCGTCGTCTGGTTGTTCGGCTGGGAAACCTTATAGTTATTGAGGTTGTTCTTATAGTTGATCTTGACATCCTCAATGGTTCTTTCCGCCTCTTCACCGAGTACGATCGTCATCGTGATCTGGTTGATGTTAGAACTGCTGACACCCGTCGGCAGTACGACAGGACGCAGAATCGTGGAATCCTTTGTGATATTCGACGCATTCAGCGTGACAACGACATTGTCGATCTTGCCGAGAATCGATTCGGGACCGTAGATCGTTACCGTCTGCTGGTCGGCCGTAATGGATTCAATGGCCATTCCCTCTGCCGCGATCTCACCGCTGACCTGTACGACAACAGGAACAGTCTTGTTCGGTGAAGTCACCGGCACAAAGACATGCACGGTTGAAGGAACGATATCCGCGGATACAGGAACACCGGCCGAATCATAAGCGATCAGACGCGCATCCTGCTCAAAATCCGCAGCCTGTCCGCTGACATCGATCAGCGCCTTGACGAAGGCAATGCTGTCGAGTGTGTCACGGGAAGCTCTGACATTGACTTTCGTATATTCAAATTCCGGTGTGCCGACACTGTAGATGCTTTCCATCGCGGAAAGATGAATAAAGTCATAGGAAAGATCAAACTGCTGGGTTGTCTTCTTCTTGAGCGTAACCATGACCGTTGTCGGATTGGAAACAACATCGACATTGGAGCCGAAGCCTTCACCCTGAAGTCTGACTTCATGTGTTCCTTCCGTCATTCCTTCAAGGTCGGCAACGATGACGCCGCCGGATGTGATTGCGTTGGTGACGTTGGTCGCATCACCGGAAATCGTGACATCCGCTGTCTGCGGCAGACCGCTCAGTTCAAATGTATCCGAGTTGTATTTCGCCGTAATTGTCACATCCTCGAGTCTGCGTGAAGACTGCAGGGTGCTGGTATAAACGGCGGACATGCTGTTGAAGTTCACGCTGACATACATCAGCACCGCAAGTACAAGCGCTGTCAGCTTGCCGTATCTGCGGTTGAAGAGAATCCTGTCCAGAATATCGGAGAACCATCTGATGATCCGCAGGAATCCGTCCTCGATATGCTGGTAGGTATTCGCAACTTTTCTTGACTGTTCGGCAATACGGTTGGCAAGTTCGGTCTTGTTTTCCGTATCTCCTTCTTCTTCAATCATTTCCCTCTTGTCGGGATCTGTCATGATGCGTCACCTCCTTTTCTGTCGGGTGAGGCACCGGTCTTCTTCTCTGTCTTGATCGCATCGATCATTTCAAACTCACGGTCAAGTTCGTTGGTAAAGCCGACGATCTTGGAGATATCGAGTTTGGATGTATCGTACATTCTGTTTTCTTCCTCGTTTACAGATGCAAGATCAATGATCGGTTCGGGTTCTTCCGGTGTATGCGTCAGTTTCTTCATTGAAGCTTCCCGGGCGGCCCTGACCTCTTCCGGCGACATTCTTGCCGTATTCGGTCTTGCCTTCTTTCTTCTCGGTGCCTGCTGTTCGGCGGGTGCCGGTGCAGCAGCGGCAGTGACAGTTTCTTCAGCCGGTCCGTTATTCTTCGGTGCGGCCGTCTGTTTCTGTTTTCTTTCAGCGGTCTTCTGTTCGGAAGTACGCTGATTTCCGCTTCTGTTTCTTCTGCGGCGGCGCTGTTCGGGATAGCTCGGTGTCGGCATATCCTTCTTATGCGGCAGCTTGATCTCAGCCTTGGATGCCTCACGGTCCGCTTCATCAAAGCGGCTGCCCTGCACTGAAGCAGATGCCGCAGCGGTCTGAGACACATTGCCGGCCGGGATGACTTCCTCGACCTCAGCCTTTACGCCGCTGACCGGAATATTCTGTTTCTTGACGGCAAGCTTGCCGAGAACAGATTCCTTCTTTGCCGGTTCGGGTTCGCTGCTTTCCACAACGACTGCCGGTGCGACCGCTGTCTGCCGGCGCCGCTTGACTTCCGTCGCCTCACCGCAGATAACACGCAGCAGGTAATTGTTCAGCTGTTCCCTGTCCACATGGAAGATCTTGCCGCCTTCGGTAATGGAAACGGTGCCTGTCTCTTCGGAAACGATAATCGTCACCGCATCGGTGATCTCACTGATACCGATCGCAGCACGGTGTCTTGCGCCGTAGCGTGAAGGAAGATCCATGTTGGTCGGCGGGAAATAAGCACTCGCGCAGGCGATCTTATCTCCCTGTATAATGACTGCCCCGTCATGAAGCGGGGTTGACGTAACGAACAGCGAGACAAGCAGTTCGGCCGATACATCGGAATTCATCCGGGTGCCCGTCGCGATGAAGTCTTCCAGCGAATGAGACTGTTCGATGGAAATCAGAGCGCCTGTCTGATCCTTGCTTAACAGCATGACCGCCGTTACAATCTGATCCACCAGATGTTCCTTCTCGTTGCCGGTCAGCGTCGTAATCCTTGAGAATACGTTGGACTTGCCGATCTTTTCCAGCAGTGAGCGGATCTCGGGCTGAAAGATGATAATGACCGAAAGGAATCCCCAGTTGATGAAGAATCCCGTCAGAAGCTGCAGTGTCTTCAGTCCGAAGATCTTGGCAAACGCATCCAGTGCAACAACAAGAATAATCCCCTTGAAGATCTGTATCGTACGCGTATTGTTTCTGACAATACGCAGAGCATAATACAAAATCAGCCAGATAATGAATATATCCAGAAACATCACGGTAATCGTCCTGATGTTCTCCAGCGTTGGATTTAATACATAGGAAGGCAAAATCACCACCCCTTTCCGTAAATGTACCCGACCATTATATCATAGAGCGTCCTCTCACCGAAGAAAGGTTTCAAAAAAAAGAGACCGGATCCGGTTCTTCGGGATTCAGTCTCTCAATGTCAGTGAATGATCAGATGTTCAGCAGGTCGCTGTATACCGCAAGAGCGCCGTCCGTATCGTGGGCGAGAACCTTCTTTGCCAGAACCTTGCCGAGCTGTACGCCTTCCTGGTCGAAGCTGTTGACGTTCCATGCAAATCCCTGGAACATGACCTTGTTCTCAAAGTGTGCGAGCAGAGCGCCGAGAGTTCTCGGTGTGAGCTTGTCGCCGATGATGATGGAGGAAGGTCTGCCGCCGTCAAACTTCTTGTTCAGGTTTTCATCATCCTTGCCGGAAGCGAAGGCAACGATCTGTGCCGCAACATTTGCGCAGAGTTTCTGCTGGCTTGTGCTGCCCTGAATATCGACATCCGTGCCGATCTGGGAGTTCCTGAAGCCGATGAACTGCATCGGAACGATATCCTTGCCCTGGTGGAGCAGCTGATAGAAAGAATGCTGGCCGTTTGTGCCCGGCTCACCGAAGATGATCGGTCCTGTCTTGTAGTCAACGGGTTCACCGAAACGGTTGACAGACTTGCCGTTGGATTCCATATCCAGCTGCTGCAGATGTGCCGGGAAGCGGCTCAATGCCTGTGAATAAGGCAGAACTGCCGTATTTTCAAAACCGAGAATATTTCTTTCATAGACGCCGATCAGCGCATCGAGCATCGCAGCGTTCTTCAGCAGATCCTTTTCCTTGGAGAGCTTGTCTGTTTCAGCAGCGCCTGCCAGGAAGTCTGCGAATACTTCCGGACCGAATGCCAGTGACAGAACAGCTCCGCCGACAGCGGAAGAGGAAGAATAACGGCCGCCGATGTAGTCGTCCATATAGAACGCATCGAGATAACCCTCATTCTTGGCCAGAGGTGAAGTCTCACTGGTAACCGCAACCATATGCTTTGCCGGATCAAGTCCTGCTTCCTGCAGAGCATTCTTAACGAATGATTCATTTGTCAGTGTTTCAAGTGTCGTTCCGGATTTGGAAACGAGCACGAACAGTGAATGAGGAACATCAATGGAATTCAGAACGCCGGCCGCATCATCAGGGTCAACGTTGGAGATGAATGCCGCATTCATCTTCAGGGCATTGTTCTTACGCGCCCAGTTTTCCAGCGCAATATAGATTGCTCTCGGACCGAGGTCGGATCCGCCGATACCGATCTGAACAACAGTTGTGAACTTTTCACCGGCTGCGTTTGTGATCTCACCGTCATGAACCTTCTTTGCGAAAGCCGCAATTCTTGTCTGCTGCTTCACGTAGAAATCACGCTTGTTTACGCCGTCTGCAATGACATCATCACCGAGCTGTCCGCGGCAGAGCTGATGCAGTACAAGACGCTTCTCACCGGTATTGACAACTTCGCCATTGTAAAGTGCTGCGAATTTATCCAGCAGCTGCGCTTCATCAGCCAGCTTTGCCAGACTTGCAAGAATCGAATCATCAACGGACTTCGCCGCATAATTATAAGCAAGTCCTTCTGCCATCGGTGCACAGTATTTCTTAACACGTTCCGCACCGCCTTCTCCTGCCATTACTTCGGGAAGGCACACACGCTCTGCAGATTCGAGTTCCTTGAATGAGCTGAGCTCATCGAGATTCTTCCAATTGATCATTTCATCCTCCTGTATTCCGTTCTCTGAAAAGACACGGATTTTCTCTTCTTTTATCATATTATTTCACGGCTGAATTTCCAAGAGATAATCCCCCTGAAAGAAACGCAAAACAGGCTTATACAAAAAAGAGACTACAGAATAGTCTCCTTCGCCTCTTCAATCCATTTATCCATATTCATTTCAACCGAACGGAATCCGAGCCGCATCGGCGGCATAGACGGTTTATGCACAACCGGCCTCCTCCGGTTGCGGGAATGTGTCTTATGCAGTGCCTTCAGGGACAGCTTTGCCTGGTTTGTATTCCTGTCAAAATCAATGATTTTCACTTTGACAGTCTCACCGACAAAGACAAAACGGCCGATATCCCGGACGAATCCGTCACTGATTTCGGAAATGTGAATGAGGCCGCTTGTATAGCGGTCAAGGGACACAAAAGCACCGTAAGGCTGTATGCCAGTTACCTTCCCTTCAACAATCTGTCCTGTTTTGTAAGTCATGTAATAACCGTCCCGTGCAAGTATAACACAAGGCGCCGGTTTGTGTTATAGTTTTGGGGATTGGAGGAAACAAATGATCCGAGATATGTATCCCTTCTGGTCAGCGATTACGGCTGCCGTGATCGCCCAGCTGCTGAAGCCGTTTCTCGTATATATCAAGACACACGAATGGAACTGGCGGCTGGCAAAGGCGGCCGGCGGATTCCCGAGTTCACACAGCGCGCTTGTTTCAGCGCTTGCCCTCTCGGTTGGTCTTCACGATAAATTCAGCTCAACGATCTTTGCCGTCACGATGGCACTTGCGGTGATCGTTATATATGATGCGGCCAATGTCCGTTACTACAGCGGACAGAATATCAAAGTCACCCAGCAGCTTGTAAAGGACCTGAAGGAAAATGAACCGCAGGAATTTACAGATCCGATCTATGACATCAAGCTCAAGGATGTGCTCGGTCATAAATGGCACGAGGTCCTCGGAGGTATTTTGCTGGGATGCATGATCGCTTTGGTGTATCATTACTATGCTTAGGAAGAGGAAAACAAGAAATGAGTGAAAAAGAAGCATCAACAGAAGAACTGATTCCCCCTTCACAGGAGATGACGGAAGAAGAACTCAATACCCGGGCTGACATTCTGAAGCGTATTGAACGCACCCTGAATAAAATACGTCCTTACATCCAGGCTGACGGCGGTGACGTACAGCTGGTCGACTATCTTGACGGTGTGGTGTATGTTTCCATGCTCGGTGCCTGCGCCGGCTGTATGGCAATCGACACAACGCTGAATGAAGGCATTCAGGCAATCCTGATCGATGAAGTACCGGAAGTCAAACAGGTACGCATGATTCAGACAACACCCTACGGATATTATTGAGAAACCCTGAAAAAGGGTTTTTTTCATATATCCGGGAAATTATTTCGGTTTTCTTCAAAAAAATTCCGGTTTTTCTTGAAATTTCGGATTTTTTCTTCGATTTTCCCGAAATAGATTGAAGGATTTAAGTGAAAGGAATATTCTTTCTTCATGAGGAGGCACTTTTATGGAAAAACCTTTTGAAGAATTCGGAAGTATGGTATTCGGCGAACTGGAAATGGCAGACCGTCTGCCCCGCCCCGTATACCAGTCATGGAAGAAGACAGTCGCAAATGAAGGAACGCTTGACAGACCGACTGCCGATGCGATTGCCCATGCGATGAAGCGCTGGGCCATGGAAAAAGGCGCAACACATTTCACGCACTGGTTTCAGCCGATGACAGGCGGAACCGCGGAAAAGCATGATGCGTTTATCGAACCTTCAGCCGACGGACAGCCGATCGCCCGTTTCTCCGGCAAGATGCTGATTAAGGGTGAACCGGATGCCTCCAGCTTTCCAAGCGGCGGCTTACGGGCAACATTCGAAGCCCGCGGCTATACATACTGGGACGTTACCAGTCCTGCATTTATCCGGGACAACGTACTCTGTATACCGACCATCTTTGTCTCCTACAACGGAGAAGCGCTCGACCGCAAGGAACCGCTGCTGAAGTCAATCTCAGCCCTTTCCGCAGCCGCCACAAGACTCGTCAACATCTTCGGCGACAAGGAAGTCAAATCCTGTTCTATCACAGTCGGACTGGAACAGGAATATTTCCTGATTGACCGGAAGTTCCTGAAAGACAGACCGGATATCCGGCTGACCGGAAGAACCCTCTTCGGCTCGCCTGCCGCCAAGGGACAGGAGCTGGACGATCATTACTTCGGTTCCATCCCCCGCCGTGTGTCAGCGTTCATGAAGGATGTCAACAGCGAACTCTGGAAGCTCGGCATCTACGCCAAGACAGAACACAACGAAGCAGCTCCCGCCCAGTTCGAACTGGCGCCGGTCTATTCGGAAGGAAACATCGCAGTCGATCAGAACCAGCTGATCATGGATATTCTCCGCAAGACGGCGGAAAAGCACGATCTTGCCTGCCTGCTTCATGAAAAGCCGTTCAAGGGAGTAAACGGATCAGGCAAACACAACAACTATTCAATCGTGACGGATAACGGACAGAATCTGTTCTCCCCCGGTGACAAGCCGGCGGAAAACATCCGCTTTCTGACATTTATCTGCGCGGTTCTTAAGGCAGTGGATACATATCCCGTTCTGCTTCGGATGAGCTCATCCTGCTGCGGCAACGATCATCGTCTCGGTGCGGATGAAGCCCCGCCGGCAATCATCTCCGTTTATCTGGGCAGTTATATTGAGGATATCCTCTACAGCCTGTATCAGGAACATACCTCCCAGAAGGGAAAACATGAGACCAGAAGTGAATTCAATCCCGTTTCCGGTCTTTCCTACATCCCGCATGACAACACGGACCGCAACAGAACCTCTCCCCTTGCCTTTACCGGCAACAAGTTCGAGTTCCGTATGCTCGGTTCTTCAATGAGCGCATCCTTCGCCAATACGGTGCTGAACTGCATCATTGCGGAATCACTCAATGAGATTGCCGACCAGCTTGAAGGAATCAAGTATCTCCAGGATATCCGGGCAAAAGCGCTCGATATCTGCCGGAATCTGATTCACGATCACAAGCGGATTCTGTTCTCCGGCGACGGGTACAGCAGTGAGTGGGTCAAGGAAGCTAAGCGCCGCGGTCTGCCCAATGTTCCGTCCTTCATCGAATCCGTACCGGTTCTGAATGACAAAAAGGTCATCAATCTGTTTACTTCGCTCGATGTATATACGGAAAAGGAACTCAATGCCAACCGCAGAATCCTCGAGGAACAGTACAACCGGACAATGGATATCGAAGTGCGTACACTGCTTGAAATCACGCGGAAGGATATTCTCCCTGTGATGACAAAGGAAGTCAGATTCTACGCTGAGGCTGTCTCGGCTGCCGGAAAGGCCGCTCCCGCATATATCAAAAAACGTCTGGCCCAGTTCACGGAGATCTGTGATCAGACATATGAGGATTGTGAAAAACTGGAGGAAGTCTGGATTCTCGCCAATCAGAACAGAACGGAAACGGAATGCGCTGCCGCCATCCACGATCACGTTATCCCCTGCATGGAAGTCCTCAGAAGCAGAATCGACAGTTTCGAAACAATCGCATCCCGTGAAAACTACCGGATACCGATGTACGAAAACATGCTGTTTGAACTCTAGAATCAATTACAGCCGGAATCATCTGATCCGGCTGTTTTCTTTTACTGAAATTTGATGTTCTTGTCTGCGAGACGCCCGTATATCCAGTCTCTGATCAGAACGTAGATGACGGAGAACAGAGGCACTCCCAGAAACATGCCGACGACACCGAACAATGCCCCGCCGACAATGATTGCGAACATGATCCAGAGTGTGGGCAGTCCCATTGAATCACCGAGAATTCTCGGACCGATGATATTGCCGTCAATCTGCTGCAGGATCAGAATAAAGATCGCAAACTCAAGCGCTTTGATCGGATCAATGATCACAAGAATGATAATACACGGAACAGCCCCGAGAAACGGACCGAAAACCGGAATCATATTCGTTACACCGACAACGACCGCAATCAGCGGCGTATAAGGCATCTTCATCAGATACATGCAGAACCATGTGATAATGCCGATAATCAGCGAATCAAGCGCCTTGCCGAAGATGAAGGAGTTGAACATGCCGGATGTAAGCTTGGACAGATACATGATGTGATGTGCCTGCCTTACCGAGAAGATACCGTACACCGTCTTCCGTATCTGCATGATGAACTTCTCCTCATCCAGCAGAAGATAAGCACTGATAATCACACCGATGAAGAAATTCATGATTCCCTTGGCAAACGAGATAGAGAAGGAAAGAATCTTCGAGATGCCTCCCTCAGCCCCGGTCAGCCAGCCGGAAATGATATTCGTGGCGGATTCAACCGCCCTGTTCAGCATTTCCTTGATGACCGGTTCGGAAATATCCATCTTTTCAATCATTGCCTGGATATCACTGACATAGCCGGCAAAAGATTCGATAAACATTCTCAGACTGGCAATCAGATCCGGAATCCAGACAGCGAAGAATGCCGTCAGCGCGCATAACATGACAATCATGCATATAATCACGGCGACGATCCGCTTTGTTCTGTCCTTCCATTCCGTACCGGCAAACACCTTTGTTTCAAGCCAGCTGCGCATCGGCGTCATGACAAAGGTAAAGCAGATTCCGAGCAGAAACGGCGTCAGTGCCGTAAAGAACTTGCCGAGTACGGAAAAAAGAGCCGGTATGTTTCTGACCAGGACATAGAAAAGGACAATCAGAATACCGGAAATTGTAAATGAAAGTATGTTTTCTCTTGTATGTTCTTTCAGGTTATGGAAATCCATACTGTCTCCTTTCATTTATTATACAACATGAATGTTGAACATTCTTCAGGAATTCATTGACGCAGAGCACTGTATTGACTAATATATTACTGTCTTTTATCAAGAATGAGTGAGAGAATCAGCTCTTTGACCTCATGCCAACCTGCCGTACGGTAAGGTGGCAATGCTGAAATCGATAAATGAGATATTCAAATACGATCAGCTCCCGGTTTCTTGATAAGACAGTAAGAAGGGAGTTATTTTTTATGTCAAAGTATTATTTCACATCGGAGTCCGTCACGAGCGGACACCCCGATAAGATCTGCGATCTGATTGCCGATTCCATTCTGGATGAAGCGCTGCGTCAGGATCCGGATTCACATATGGCAGTCGAGGCAACAATCAAGGATGATCTGATCCTGATCTACGGTGAAGCCGGAACCAAAGCCGTCATCGACTATGAAAAGACAGCGCTTGATGTTCTGAAGCAGATCGGCTACAACGAGGAATATCACGTCCAGGTGAAAGTCAACCGGCAGTCCCCCGAAATCAACAGTGCAGTCGATTCAAATGAGATCTGCGCCGGTGATCAGGGAATCATGTTCGGCTACGCATGCAGTGAAACGGAAGAGTACATGCCTTACGCGATCATCACTGCCCATAAGCTCGCCGCTAAACTTGAGGAAGTCAGAAGAAGCGATACGAGACTGCGTCCCGACGGAAAGACACAGGTTACAGCCGAGTATGAAGACGGAAAACTGAAGCGGGTTGACACTGTTGTCGTATCCACCCAGCATACCGAAAACATCACCCAGGAAGAAATCCGGGAACTCATCATGGAAAAGGTAATCCGCCCTGTCATCTCCCCTGATCTGATTGATGAAAACACAAGATATCTGATCAATCCTTCCGGCTCATTCATCGTCGGCGGCAGCTGGGGTGACTCCGGCACAACCGGCCGTAAGATCGTTGTCGACACATACGGCGGCTATGCCCCGATCGGCGGCGGATGCTTCTCTTCCAAGGACCCGACAAAGGTAGACCGTTCCGCGGCTTATTAC
>CACXDM010000067.1 GCA_902766435.1 uncultured Erysipelotrichaceae bacterium
AACAGAAGAAATGATAAGACACTACATTCAAAACCAGTAATGCGGCTAACCCCTCCTAAGCCATTCACCTACAGAAGGGGTATGCGCCGCCCGGCAGATCAACATAATGAAGATCATTCTGCGGGTCATCCATCATCTTCAACGTGTTTCTGATCTTTGACAGTTCCGACTTTACCTTGTATTATTTCAGGCTTTTAATATCAGGAAAGTGTCTTCGAAGTTCATTCCGTTCCTCATCTGTCAATGTTTTCGAAAACTTTTTGTGGAAAAGTATTCTGAAAGTGTTATCATATTACAGCAGGCATCGGGATGTAGCGCAGTTTGGTAGCGCACTTCGTTAGGGACGAAGGGGTCGCAGGTTCAAATCCTGTCATCCCGACCTCACAAAAGCTGAAAATATTCAGCTTTTTTTGTTTTTCTGCATATACCATTCCATACATAGCATTGAAAAAGTGAACGGAAAGCGACCGCAGAGAATCAGATCAGGATACCATTGCAGTGGTCAATCTCATGCTGGATGACCTGCGCGAGGTATCCTTTATATGTTCCGGTATGTTTCTTCAATGATCTGTCCTGATATTCCAGTGTAATTTCCTTATATCTTGTAGTCCGGCGCAGTCCCTTCAGTGAAAGACATCCCTCTTCCGCTTCATAGGGATCCTTCTTTGCGGTAATGACCGGGTTTAACATAATCAGTACCTGTCCTGCCATTCCTACTGCAATAATCCGCTTGTTGTATCCGATCATGTTGGCAGCCATGCCGGCGCATACCATACGGTTGGCACTGTATGTATCCGAAAGATCACGGACAATGTCCGAGTCATCTGCCGTGGCATCTTCCGCTCTGCGGGAAAGAAAAAATGTGTCCTTAACAATATCCTTAATCATCTGCTTCTCCTGTTCCGGCTCTGCCTGACAGAACCATTATAATCTTCCCATCACGCACGGGAAATAGAAGATCAGTATGATAAAATGAAACCATGCTGATACAGGAACTGCTGACAAACCAGGAAAATATGTCTGCTGCGGAAAAAGCCATTGCGGATTACTTTCTGCAGGAAAAGGAAAACATCAGACGCAAAGGAGTCCGGCGGATAGCCGCAAAGATCTTTGTCGCGCCTTCATCAATCATCCGCTTCTGCCAGAAGATCGGATTCGACGGACTGCAGTCATTCAAAGATGAATACATCGAAGAACTCCGGTATACTTCTCATCACTTTGAAAAAACCGATCCGAATATCCCGTTCACAGCAGACAATTCAGAAACAGAAGTGGCCGGAAGAATTGCCGGTCTTTATCAGGAAACCGTTCTCGATACACTTTCACTGCTTGACAGTCAGATACTGCAGGAAGCTGTCTCCATATTGGACAAACCGACAATCTACATCATCACACTCTCCGCCCAGCGGGGAATTGCCAAGGCATTCGAAGAAAAGATGGGACGGATCGGCAGACGGGTCATTATTCACAACCAGACACACAGAATACTGTTTGAGATTGAACACAGCCGTCCGGAAGACTGTGCCTTTCTGTTTCTCTCCTACACCGGCGAAAGCAGTCACTGCATTGTATATGCGGAAAAGGCGCTGGCAGCAGGTCATCACTGCGCAGCCATTACATCATACGGAATCAACCGCCTCTCCTCACTGATTCCCTGTACGATCAGAGTATCTTCAAGGGAGAAGCTTATCTCAAATCTCGGCAATTACAGCTTCGCACTGTCTGCCCTGTATGTACTTGATGTCATTTACTCTCTGATATTCCGTCTGGATTATGACAGAAACAGTGAATTGAAAATTCAGAGTTCAAAGCAGGATGAAAAGCCGCTTTTCCCCAGCAGCGGAAGACATTCCGGCAACCCGATGTTAAACGAATAAGGAACAACGTTCCTTATTTTTTTATATTTTTGCGGAACATCCCGGAACAAAGATCAAACATTTCAGAATTGATTGTTGATTGAAAAAATCCCATCTATAATCAAGACATAGACAGAGGAGAACACATAACATGGATAAGAAACCCGTAAAAATCGTAACGATCGGCGGAGGAAGCAGCTACACTCCCGAACTGATGGAAGGATTCATCAAGCGCTATGATGAACTGCCTGTACGTGAAATCTGGCTTTGTGATGTTGAAGCCGGAAAAGAAAAACTTGAAATCGTCGGTGCCATGGCCCAGCGTATGTGGGATGCCACACCGTATGATGTCAAAGTACATCTTACTCTGAACCGCAGAGAAGCCCTTCCCGGTGCTGACTTTGTCACCACACAGTTCCGTGTCGGTCTTCTGGACGCCCGCATCAAAGACGAAAGAATCCCCTCCTACTACGGCATGCTCGGTCAGGAAACCAACGGTGCCGGCGGTATGTTCAAGGCATTCCGTACAATTCCCGTAATCCTCAGCATTATTGAAGACATGAAGGAACTCTGTCCTGACGCATGGCTGATCAACTTCACGAATCCCTCCGGCATGGTCACTGAAGCCGCAATCAAATGGGGCGGATGGAAGAAGACTGTCGGTCTGTGCAATGTTCCGGTTGGCGCTTTGATGAAAGAACCTCCGCAGTTCGGTCTCACGGAAAGAGAGTGCATTCACCAGTTTGCCGGTCTGAATCATTTCCATTATCACAAGGTTACGGACCAGCACGGCAATGATCTGACAGACAAGCTGATTGACAATATGTATGATCCCAATGTAGATGACGGTACACCTGCCAACATCTTCGAATGCAAGTTCCTGAAAGACCATCTGAAGCAGATTCAGCTGATCCCCTGCGGCTATCACCGTTACTATTACATGCACGATGAGATGCTGAAGCACAGCCTGGAAGAATTCAATACAATCGGCACAAGAGCACAGCAGGTCAAGCAGACAGAAGCGGAACTGTTCGAACTGTATAAAGATCCCAACCTGAACTACAAGCCGGAACAGCTCTCCAAGAGAGGCGGAGCCCATTACTCCGATGCGGCATGTGAATGTATTTGTTCCATCTATAATGACAAGCGTACACACATGGTTGTCTCCACCCAGAACAACGGCGCGATCTCCGATCTGCCGTATGACTGTATCGTTGAGATCTCCTGCATCATCACCGGCAAAGGACCGATGCCTCTGACATGGGGAAGCTTCCATCCGAGTGAAAGAGGATATGTCCAGCTGATGAAGGCCATGGAAGAATGCGTTATCGAAGCAGCCGTCACCGGCAACTACGGACTCGCTCTTGCGGCATTTGAAATGAACCCGATGGTTGAACACGGCGCGGTTGCCCAGACAGTTCTCAATGAACTGCTTGTCGCGCATGAGAAATATCTGCCTCAGTTCAAGGACAAGATTGCCGAACTGAAAGCGGAAGGCGTATATCCGAAAGATGCTGTCGTACAGGATCTGATGGTAAACGGAAAGTAATCGAAAGCCGGGAAACACCCCGGCTTTTCAGACAGAAGGGAAACAGGCATGTCATTTGAAATCAGCGGAACCACACTGAAGAAATATGAAGGAAGCGAAGAGACAATTACCGTACCGGAGGGCATTGAATCCATCAGTGACTATGCCTTTTACGGCGCGCAGAATATGAAATATATTCATCTTCCTTCCTCGCTGAAAGAGATCGGAAACAACGCATTCTATAACTGCAGCAGTCTGATCTCCTTTCACATGCCTGGTTCCGTATACTATATCGGCGAAGGACTGTTTGCCCGCTGTGCTTCACTGCGGGAAGTATCCCTTTCCGCTTCTCTCTCATCCCTTCCCCGGATTACGTTTTATCAA
>CACXDM010000068.1 GCA_902766435.1 uncultured Erysipelotrichaceae bacterium
GCCGGACGCATGATCTTGTCTTCATTTGTCAGCTGTTCCATGCGGTGGGCGCACCAGCCGACAACACGCGCCATCGCAAAGATCGGCGTATAGAGCTCTGTCGGGATGCCCAGCATCTTATAGAGGAATCCGCTGTAGAAGTCCACGTTCACACAGACTCCCTTGTAGATTCTGCGTTCACTGCGGATCAGATCCAGCGCGTTTTCGGCAACTGCCTGATAGAATTCAAATTCATGACTCAGACCCTTGGCAGCCGCAAGTCTGCGGGTGAAGTCTTCGAGAATCACCGCTCTCGGATCAGAGACGGAATAGATTGCGTGACCGACACCGTAAATCAGACCCGTATTGTCAAATGCTTCCTTATGGAGGATCTTCAGCAGATATTCCCGCAGCTGCTCACGGTCCGTAACATCCTCTACATGGGTCCGGATATCATCCATCATTTCCATGACCTTGATGTTGGCGCCGCCGTGCTTGGGACCTTTCAGAGAACAAAGAGCAGACGCAATGACACTGTAGGTATCCGCGCCTGATGAGGTGACGACTCTGGTGGTGAAGGTCGAATTGTTTCCTCCGCCGTGCTCCATATGAAGAATCAACGCCGCATCAAGTGCCCTTGCCTCCAGCTCCGTATAGGACATATCCGGTCTCAGCATACGCAGAATGTTCTCCGCCATGGAGAGTGAGCGGTCAGGCCGGTGGATATACATGCTGTCGCGCATCTCATAGTGATTGTATGCGTGATACGCGTAAACACAGAGCATCGGGAAGTCACTGATCAGACGGATTGACTGAATCAGAACATTGTCAATCGAAACATCCGATGCCTTTTCATCATATGAGGCAAGAGTCAGAACACTTCTGGTCATGGAATTCATGATGTCTTTGCTCGGCGCCTTCATGATGACATCTCTGACAAAGTTGGTCGGCAGAGTACGGTTGATGGAGATCATGTTTCTGAATTCTCTCAGCTGCTGCTTGTCCGGCAGTTCTCCGAACAGAAGCAGATATGCAATCTCTTCAAAACCAAACTGTTTTCTGCCTTTGATGCCGGAGATCAGATCATATATTGAATAGCCGCGGTAACTGAGTTCCCCTTCACAGGGAACCATTTCACCGTTGACTTCCTTTTTCGCGGTCACAGTGGAAATTCCTGTCAGTCCGACCAGAACGCCTACTCCGTTAAGATCTCTCAGTCCTCTTTGAACATTGTATTTCCGGTAGAGATCACGTTCGATACGGAAATCATCAAAGTATTTTACAACCTGACGGTAAGAATAACTGTTGTTGAGTTCCACTACATCCTCAAACGGCGGTTTCAGTGTTTCCATTGGTATCCTCCTTACTGCTTTCAGCTTTTCCGGTATCATGCATATGTTTCCATTCCTTAAACGGATAACGTTTCATCAGCTCAGCCAGCTTTTTTTCCAGCCGGACGTATTCCGCTGCATCAGTCTCCCCTGCAAGTTCCAGAATGGAAGTCAGATATGCGGATACATCTTCCGTATAACGGCTGGTCTTCTCCATTCCCTTATCCGTCAGGCAGACAACGGTTTTCCGGCTGTCTTCCTGATCAGGCATACGGTGAATCAGATCTTTCTCTTCCAGAACATTCAGCATTTTCGCGATCCTTGCGCTGCTGACATTCAGCGCGCGGTAGAGATCTTTCGGGTATGCGGTATTCTGATGTCTGTGAAGGTAGTCCATCACATACATCTCCCCGGAAGTCAGTTTTTTCACCGCTTCAGAAGACTGTCTGCGGGCAGAATCTTTTCTGATCTGAATCAGTTCTCCGGCAAGTTCTTCAAATGACATATGCATTCTCCGTTTAGCTAATAATGTTAGCAGTTTACCACATGCCTTCCTGATGCGTCAATTTATAAACTGACTCGTTGTATGAAAGATTTGTGAAAACACTGTTTCCTTCACAAAGAAAAGAGGCGCCGCAGCACCTCAGGTATTTCTCAGTCTTCGTAAAGCGGTTCGAAGTCATCTTTGGGATGACCGCACCACGGACATACGAAATCATCCGGCAGATCATTGTCCTCATACACATAGCCGCAGATCTCACAGCGCCAGCCGATCTGCTTCTTTTCTTTCTGTTCCTGCTTCTTCTGCGGTTTGATTTCGGTATGATACTGCGCGTAGGTTACAGGTCTCACAAATGAGAGCTTTTCGGCATCCGTCACTTCGGCAATAAAGAGTGTATGACTGCCGAGATCCTCATATGAGAGCACTCTGCAGGACAACACAGCACAGGCGCTGTTCTTGATATACGGCATGCCTGCTTCATCATACTGAACATTATATCCGGCAAACTTATCGGTATCCCTGCCGTGTTTTAAGCCGAAGGATTCAAACAGTGAGAACGGCGCAGTTTCATCGAGAATTGTCACGGTGAATCTGCCGCTCTTCTTGATGAGTTCCGGTGTGAGATTTCCGTTGATGCAGGAAAGGGAAACTCTTGCGGGTGAAGAGGCCAGCTGAATCACCGTATTGGTGATGCATGCGTTTTCTTTTCCGTCAGCTTTTGTGCCGACAAGAAACAAACCGTAGGTTAAATCATACAGTGCTTTTTCGTTCATAAATGATCCTTTCCGCCATCCCCACTGGATGGCTTCCTGTTACCTTTATGATATGTGAAACAAAGAAAAAAAGCGAATATCATGCGATATTCACCTGCGCTGCTTCATCAGCGGGGAATCTCCCCTGCTGTCCGCAGCATGATAACCGATCCTCTCAATCCGTTCACAGAGCTTTGCCCTGCTTTCCGCCCCTTCTTCACCGGTACTGATTTTACCGTCATACAGAAGATACTTCCCTCTGACACTGCGGGGTGAAAGATTCGGCATGATAACATTCGCACCTGCCAGAATTCCCTTTTCTCTTCCCATCGGATCTATCGTTCCAAGTGCCGTCGTTGCCGGGATCAGCGCTTCCGGCAGCATCAGTCTCAGCACCCCGATCATGAATACGGTCAGATCCGCCCCGCCTGAAGGCATATCCCTGAACGGCGTATCATGATGAGAGATAAACGGACCGATCCCGATCATCTCCGGCTTCAGTTCAGCCAGAAACAGAAGATCCTTAACAATATCATCCGTTGTCTGATACGGTGATTCCAGCATCATCCCGGCGCCGGTCTGAAAGCCGATATCCTTCAGATCATACAGACAGCGTTTTCTGTTTTCGAATGTCAGATCAGAGGGATGAAGTTTTGCGTAGTGTTCCGGTGAGGCACTTTCGTGCCGCAGTAAATAACGGTCAGCTCCCGCATCGTAATACATCTGATACTGTTCCCTTGTCTTTTCACCGATCGACAGTGTTACGGCAGTATCAGGAAGTCTGTTTTTGATGGAGCTGACAATATCACAGATATCCTGATCACTGTAGGAAAGATCTTCCCCTGACTGCAGAACAATTGTCCGGAAGCCGAGCTCCCTTCCCTGTACGGCACAGCCGAGAATTTCATCCTTTGTCAGATGATATCTGTCTGCCTTCGTGTTGGAACGGCGCAGTCCGCAGTAATAACAGTCATTTCTGCAGTAATTGGAAAATTCGATCAGTCCCCGCAGATAGATGTCCTTCCCGAATACTTCATTCTGCCGTATTCTTGCTTTTTCATACAGAAGCTCATCCGTTTCCGCATCACGTTCCGTAATCAGACGGGCAAGTTCATCTTCCGGCAGGATCCGCTCCTCAAACAGACGGATAATCCGTTCTCTCTGATTCATATCTATACCTTCGAATATGCGGTCTTAACCGTAATGCCTTTGATCCTTCCGAGCTTGCCGGTCAGAGCGCTGATGATTTCCGACGGCGCATCAAGAGCAACACTGATCAGGGAGATATTCTTCTTGCGGTAAGGGATTCCCATGCGTCCGATGATGTATACGCTGTACTCATGCAGTACGCCGTTCATTTCCTCCACCGCATCGGGATCCTCTACGATCACTGCCGCGATGGCGATTCTTGTATTCTCTTCCATGTTTCACACTCCTGTTTACGGCAGAACAACCTTGTCCAGAATGCCCTGCAGTCCGGCAATGGCAATACCGTAGGTTGTCATCGGCACGCCTGCCTCTTTTGCCTGATTGATTCTTGAGATGATGTATTTGCGGTTGAACATACAGCCGCCGCATTGAATAATCAGATCATACTGATTCAGATTATCGGGAAAATCCATCCCGGCAGAGACATCTACCTGCAGGTTTTCCCCTGCCAGCTTTCTCAGCATACGGGGTATCTTCACTCTGCCGATATCCTCACTCAGCGGCGCGTGGCTGCAGCACTCCGCAATCAGTACCTTTGAATTCTCATTCAGCCGGAAGATCTCCTCTGCGCTTTTGGCATAATACTCAATATCCCCCTTGAAAGCCGCAAAGAGGATTGAGAACGACGTCAGCTTCGTTTCCGGCGGAGTCACTTCATATACTTCATGAAAGACCTGTGAATCGGTAATGATCAGATCAGGCGCTTTTTTCATATTGGCAATCATCGCCGCTGTTTCCTCTGCCGCGCAGCATGAGATCATGCAGTGCTTTTCAAGAAGTTCCCGGATCGTCTGCGCCTGAGGCTGAATCAGCCTGCCCTGCGGCGCGGATTTATCCTGCGGCATGACGAGCAGAACACTGTCACCTTCTTTGACAAGCGTACCCGTAATTGTACGGGTGTTCTTTCTTTCTCCGGCGATTCTGACCATCGTTTCCCGTAATGCATCAATGCCTTCACCGGTTTTCGAACTGCAGATCACAACCGGAATATCCATTGATTTCTCAATCCGGTTTTTCAGCGCCTGCATCTCTTCTTCCTGCCGCTGATCGGATTTTGCGATGACGGCAATCACAGGTGTCTTCCGCTTCTGAAACGCATCGATCCATTCCCGTTCAATATGGTCATCCTCATCTTCGGTATACAGGATCAGCGCAAGATCAGCCTGGGTGCCTGCTTTTCGCGTTCTTTCACTTCTCTTTTCCCCGAGCTCACCCGCATCGTCATACCCTGCCGTATCCAGAAAGAGACAGGGACCGATACCGTGAATCTCCATTGCTTTTCTGACCACATCCGTTGTCGTTCCGGCATGGTCGCTGACGATTGACACATCCTGTCTGACCAGGGCATTGATCAAAGATGACTTGCCGGCGTTCATTTTTCCGAATACGCCGATATGTGTCCTGTTGGCAGCTGATGCTTTATCGCTGATCATGCGGTTCCTCCTTCTGAAGCGGCACCGGGATCACGGCCGAATACCGTTTTCCGTCCACCGTTTCATTAAACCTGATAATATCCACCCCGAACGCTTTACGCATATTCTCATCGGTCAGAATCTTTTCCGTATCACCGTAAAGGCATGTGCCTTCACCTGTGATCAGCAGTGTCTGATCGGCGATCCGCAGCGCGTGTTCGGGATAATGTGTATTGAAAATCACAGTAAGGTTTTTCTCATGACAGAGCTTTTCCGTCAGATTCAGTACTGCCAGCTGATTTCTGAAATCCAGACCGGTTTCCGGCTCGTCCATAATCAGAAGCTCAGGCTGCTGGGCCAGCGCCCGCGCAATCAGTACAAGCTGCAGTTCTCCGCCTGAGATCTCACTGCACTTCCGCCCTGCAAGATGCATGATGCCGCAGTCTTTCATTGCTTCTTCTGCAATCATCATATCTTTCTTTGAAGGCCCGGAAAACAGGGAAAGATACGGTGTTCTGCCAAGCAGTACGGTTTCCTGTGTCTCATACGGAAATGTCATGGTTTTGGCCTGCGGAACATAGGCTGCCTTCTTCCGGAATTCCTTACGGTCGGCCTTTTCGGAAGGCACATCATCATAATACACCGTTCCCGACGTCCATTTCATAAAGCCGAGCAGACACCGCAGAAGTGTTGTCTTGCCGGCGCCGTTTGCGCCAAGCACAGCCAGTATATGTCCTCTGTCTGTTTCAAAGGAAATGTCTTTCAGGATCTGCCTTCCCGAAGGATAGGCAAAACTGCAGTTTTCCGCTTTCAGTTTCATAACCGGAGTCCTCCTGTTCTGCGCAGAAGCAGAATGAACAGCGGCGCGCCGATAACTGCTGTCAGGATCGATACGGGGATCTCACTCTGACTGATGCATCTCGCTGCCGTATCCGTCACCAGCATAAACAGACCGCCGGACAGAATCGAAGCCGGCATGATCCTGCTGTTGTTGTTTCCGAACAGCATCCTTGCCGTATGCGGCACAAGCAGACCGACCCAGCCGATCACACCGCACATGGCAACGACAGATGCCGTTACCGCTGTCGAGGCAGCGATCACCAGTCCTCTTAACAGCGGCAGATTCACACCGAGTGCCCTTGCCTCATCTTCGGGCAGAGAAAGAACATTCAGCCTGTGCCTCAGCAGAAACAGCACTGCCGTTCCCGCCAGGATAAACGGACTTCCGTAAAGAAGTGATTTCACTGTTACATTGGAAAATGAGCCCATCAGCCAGAACGTAATCACAGGCAGAACATCCTGCGGGTCAGCCGTGAATTTCACCAGTGAGACAAGCGCCGAGAACAGTGAACTGATCACCATGCCGGCAAGCACTGCCATGATAATTGATGATCTTCCCGTCCCGCCGATTACCGTAAAGACAAGCAGGACAGCCAGTATACCGAATAACAGCGCCGTAACCTGAACACCGATGGCTTTCATTCCGAGCAGTATGCCCAGTGCGGCACCAAAGGATGCGCCGTTTGCTATACCGAGTGTATCCGGAGTAGCGAGCGGATTGGCAAACAGTGACTGAAACGCACAGCCTGCCGCCGCAAGACCCGCCCCGGCAAAAAGCGAAAGAAGCACACGCGGAATACGGATCTGAAAGAGAACCGTTCTCACGTTCGCTTCACTGCTCCCGCCACCGAAAAACTCCTTCCACAGTTCCGCGGGTGGAATCGTGAACCTTCCAACACATACCGCATACACGGCGAAAATGACAGTAATCAATACTGTCATCATCATCCATGTTTTGTAGAAATTACGCTGTTTCAAGTCACCCTCTTATTTCCATGAGCCGGCAGCGCTGTCGGGATGATACATATTGTTGATCTGCTCATCCGTCAGTTCGATGCCGTAGAGTGTCTGATAATAATCGCGGACATCCTGTACGAGATCAACATCGCTGAACCGTTCAGGATAAGCAAGCTGTGCCATCCATTCCAGTGTCATCGGTGTATCAACGCCGGGGGTATATGTACGGTAAGTGCCGAGAGGCATCTTATATACACGCTTGTCCTTAACTGCCTTGACCGTGCTCCAGTCATCACTGCCGATAGCATTGTTGTAAAGATCTTCCGGCTGTGTCTTGGTGAAGTTTGTAATGATGATCATATCAGGATCCCATTCATAGACCTGTTCCATTGTGATCTTCGCATTCGAATTGTCCGCTGTTACGCCGTTTGCGGCATTGAGCGTACCCGTTGCGTCACACCACCACTGTCCGAAGAACGAGGAACCGGATGTGATCATCGTGTTTTCATCATACTGGAACAGGAAGAGGACCTTCTGTCTGTCTTCATCCTTCAGATCTGCGAGTCTGCTCTGAATCTTCTCCGTCATCTGGCTGCTGAAGCCGGATACATCCGCTGCCAGCTTTCTGCCGGGATAGATCTTTGAAAGCAGTGCGATCCATTCATCGTATGTTTTGATGCAGTCATAGTTCCACTTTGTCGGGGATACCGCTACGGAAGTCAGACCGGCATTATCGAGCTTCTCAGCAAGTGCGCTGTTTCCCGCATTGTAGTAAACGATATCCGGATTCAGCGCGATCAGTGATTCAATGTTGACATCCTCACCGTCCATGATATCGGTCGAAGCATTCAGGATCTCCGGATACAGTTCGGAAAGAATGCCGTTTTTCGCCGCATTCATGGATGCGGGCTCCATAGCCATGATGGTGGATGCGCTGCCGAGGAAAACCGTCAGTACGGAAGGAAGCGGCAGAATATCGAGAACGACCGCCTTTTCCGGATTGACGGGAACCGTCACTTCCCTGTCAGCGTGGTCCGTCAGCGTAACCGTCTCACCGGCTTCCGTTTCCGAAGACACTTCACTGACTGCCTCAGATACGGATGAAGCTGCAGCGGAAGAACCCGCCGTACTGCATCCTGCCGCCAGAACAGCGGCCAGAACTGCGCTCAAACTCGTTTTCAGATACATTTTCATTTCTTTTCCCTGATATACCTTTCTATGTCAAACTCTTTTCCGGCAAATACCGGTATGTCCTTCCGGAACAGTCTTCCGGAATAACCTTCATGGGGAAACGGTATGAATACGGCATTCCCTCTTCTGCCATAGCGGAACAAAGGATCCGCAATGATCATTTCCGCCTTTTCCATTTCCTGCAGAAGGAGATCTTCATCCAGACCTTCATCGATGTCCGGATACAGCGGTTTCCCCTTCAGAACAGACGCAAGAGACTTCGCAAAGATCTCTTCGCCGATCACCAGAATCTTTCCTTCGGGATCATAGTCATCACAGACATACTGATTCGTGCCTGTCTTTACTGCCTGAAGGATTCTTTCCGCCATCTGCTCTCCGCATGGAACCCCCTCCACAAACGGGATCTTTCCCGTCTTATACATATACTGGGCAGGATTTCTTCCGGCGGAGGATACAACAACATTGCATTCAGCCTGATACGCTTCCTGCAGATTCTCAAATGTCTCCCCCATCGCAAATACGCGCACCGAATAACCGGCATCGGTAAAGACCTTCTTCATTGCGTCAGCGTTTTCCTGACGGGAAAAATCCACCGGTGTCACACCGAGCAGATTGATTCTGCCGGGAATCTTCTCCGCTTTTCTCTCCGCAAAGCGCCTGATCCATTCCTTCATGGCAAGTCCCGCACCCGAGACATATGACTTCAGACCGTCAGTCGCGACCGGCAGAACAGGGATACCTGTTTCCTTTTCGATCAGTCTCGCAACCCCGCGGTAGTCAAAAGCAATAATGTGAGGAATTGAGGCACCGCACAGCGTAATGAAGCGTGGCTTCAGATCCTTTGCCGCCCTTACAACATCACGGATGATTACCGAATCATCACCGAGCACAGCCGTCATCTCATCAAGACCGGAGATGAACATCAGGCTGTCTGAATCATACCAGCGCGGCTCATCATGGGTTGTATACGTGGAATTGCATCCGGAGGGATCATGGAGAACAGTCATCCCGCCGAGTTCATACAGCGCAGAGCAGACGCCGGATACATCCGCGGTATACGTGGATGTAAATACATGTGTATGCCAGTTTCCCATCAGCACTGACACCCCCATCCCTTGATCTGAATCAGATCTCTCATGTTCTGCGGCTTTTCACATGCCCGGATCATCCGTTCCATCATTCTCCGGATTCCCGCATAACCGTACATATCCTCACTTTCAATGATATTGACAAAGTAATCCGTATCATTGAAGTAAGCGGCTTTCTGTCCGACTGCCAGAATCTTTCCTTCATGACCTCTTTCAGCCCGGCGGATATTCCAGTTCAGTGAGGGACAGATCTTCAGATCAGGCTTTTCTGCCTGAAGTCTTTCGAATATGTTCTTATCTTCCGTGAAGACATCGATATATACGGATTCAACCTGAAATCCGTGTTCCAGCAGAAACAATGCGAATTCCAGAGGTCTGTCCACTGCCGTATGATCAACCGATACCGGAGTATCACCGATCACCGCAAGTGCCTTTTTCACTGCTTCTTCCGTCTTTTTCCTGTTTTCCGTGATTTCCTGCTTTGAAGGAGCCGGAATGCCGGCTGCTTCCGAAGCTGACCGCATATCCGCGTCAATCACGTCATAGTCATATGAAGGACGCATGGCAATCCACTTCTGCTGAAGTCTCAGCTCCATATCCCTTCCGGCTTTTGCGGCTGCGTTATGGAAGGTGAAATTGACACTTCCCTCAGCCGTTCTGAGAAATTCATCATACGTATCACAGGCAGTGATATCCCTGACGGTAATGTTGTTCTGCTGCAGATGGAGCCAGAGATCACAGTTCTCCGTCATCGTGAATTCATTGCCGATGAAGTTAACCGCGGAAGGATCGTGATCTGCTTTACCGATGACACGGTAAATCTGTCTTCTCAGCGTCGGATCAGGCGGAGCAGTGCGCCGCATGATCGGATCCATATAACAGTCCACGAAATCAATATCCGGATATTCCTGACGGAGAAGTCTGTATACCCGCTGATAATTCACGGCAAGAAAATGATGGATGCAGGAAGTGAAGATCATAACCATGCGCGGCTTCACCGGCAGGCTGTCCAGTATCTTTCTCGTTCCTTCGTGGAGCTCCTCCTCCATGTTTCCTTCAAGTATATTGTCCTCTCCCACCGTGATCGTTGACATCTGATCCATGGCGCCCATTTCAGCCGTCGTCAAAACTACACCGCGCAGACAGCTTGTCGGACAGACGAAGATCTGATGTGATTCCGGCACAAGTGTTCCGATATGCACGATATTCCATACTCCTCTTGCCGGCGAAGAATAAGAGAGTCCGATATCAGCATTGTATTCATATGCAGTATCCTTGATCAGCTGCCATTCCTTCATTCGTCTTCTCCCTCCGGCAGTGTAAGCATGTAATCTGCCAGTCTGCGGATTTCATCCGCGTAGGGAATACCGGGAAACATTTCCATTACCGGTTTTCTGCTTTCCTCAGCCTGTGCCACCCGGTTGTCACGCGGCAGATCACAGACGATCTCCGATCTGATCTCACCGCAGAGTTCTTCGACCTTCTCCTGTTCATTCGGGACATTCCGCCGGTTGAGAACAACGCCGGCAAGTGAGGCATATCCTCTCTCGCGGAAGTTTTCAATCGCGCACGCAATATTCGCAGCAGCGTAGACTGCCATATTCTCACCGGAAGTCACGATCAGCACATGATCGGCATATCCCTCCCGGATTGGCATCGCAAAACCGCCGCATACAACATCACCGAGCACGTCATAGATCACAACATCCGGCTGCAGTATCTCAAACGCATCACGCTCACGCAGAGCCTCAAACGCGGCAGCGATACCTCTGCCCGCACATCCCAGACCCGGCATAGGTCCGCCGGATTCGGCGCACATAATGCCGTTATACCCTTCGTGAACAAGATCATCCAGCTGTGCTCTGCTTCTTTTCTCTCTCAGCACTTCAAGAATCGGCGTGATTCTTTCGCCGTTATGTAAATACAGGGTGGAATCCGCTTTGGGATCACAGCCCACCTGCAGCACCTTCAGGCCTTTTTCCGCAAAGGCGCAGGACAATGCCGTACATGTGGTGGACTTGCCGATTCCCCCTTTTCCGTAAACCGCAAAACGATACATAATTCTGACTCCGATAAAAAAACCGCCGGTTTACCCGACGGAAATACACAATAAAACAATCTGTGATCTCTCTTTCCGCTCAGACGCATCTTTGCGGTCAGGTAAGCCATTGGTATTATACTGAATTTCCAATGCTTTGTGAAGCAATTCTCATCTGTGATGTCTGTTCCAGGCCCAGTCACTTTCCTTCAGATAACCGCTTCCTTCAAACACTGCCCGCATCTCTTTAAGACAGATCTCATATGCCATGGAAATATAGGTGTCTGTCATCTCTTCCGTAAAGAAGCGCAGACTGCCTTCCGGGCTGCGGGTGAAGTCGGCGTGGAATTCCTCCATGAAAGACGGAATGTCAAAACACGGCAGACACAGCTCTTCCCGCTCAATTCCCGGCGGAACACTCAGGTGGTCCTTCAGGCCGTATTTCGAAATGACATACCGGTTCAGCAGTTCATAGTCATGATGCAGGCCGTCGATATTCCCTTTGGGAACAGGGTCAAAACCGATCACTTCAAACACATAGTGACGAAAGATCAGATCCTCCAGCAGATGAAGATAATAGCCAAGATACAGATCATCACTGATCAGCTTTTCCCCATAAGTATTCCGGAATCCGCTCAGATCATGAATCCGTTTCCGTTCATTGTCGATATTCTTCAGAAAATGTGTTTCATAAATCGGTCCGGCATCCGGCATGACGCTTCCGAAAAAGAATCTGTTCCGATTCAGACAGGGATTATCTCCCGCAAGAAGACGGGCCAGCGCAAAATGTACGATTCTTGAAGCCATTTACATCTCCTTACAGTTCACCGTTTTTCATCATCCGCATCAGCGGTGTATCTTCCATACCGCTGAACAGTTCCGAAACCTCATTCTCCATTTTTGAAGCGGCTTCCTGCGCTTCCTTCACCACTTTCTTTTCGTCAACCGTCTGAACTTTAAAGTTTTCCATGACAATCCGGCCGTCAATCACCGACATCTCGACTTCATTTCCCCGCGCCGAATAGACAAGATTCGGAACGATATTCCTGACGGGTGAAAGAATTACCGGTGAAAGAGCAGGCTGAGACATGTCAATCATGATCAGATCCGCTTTCTTTCCTTCTTCAAGCGTACCGATCTCATCACCGAGTCCGATTGTCTTCGCGGCTTCGGCAGTAGCCATACGTATCACTTTACCGGCCGGAAATACGGTGGGATCCTTCGCTCTGCATTTATTCAGTATTGCGGTCAGCTTCATCTCATTGAACATGTTATTGCAGTTGTTGCCGGGAGCCTGATCACTTCCCAGCGCCAGACGCGTACTCTTACGCAGAAAGGCCGCAGCCGGAGGTACAATCCCGTCAATAATGCCGATACTGCCGCTGCACAGAACCATTCCCGCGCCTTTGGACGCAAGATATTCCGTTTCTTCTTCATCCGCTTCTGTCAGGTGCACCGCAATCAGCCGTTCATCGAGATACCCGATCTCATCCAGATACGGAATCGTCCGTTTTCCGTACCGCTGTATCATCTGATTGATTTCCCGGTCTCCCTGGGCAACATGCATATGGATGGAGGTGTCATATTCCTCCGCAAGAGAACGGATCTCCTTCAGCATCTCCTCCGAACACATATCGGCGCCCTGGGGTCCGAACATGCAGGTAATCCTGCCGTTTTCCTTCCCGTTCCACTCTTTAATCAGATCGATATTTCTCTGCAGTCTCTTTCTTCCCTCTTCCGGATCAAAGACATACAGTTCACCGACTTTCGTATTTTTGACGGCAGGCATCTCATTGATCATTTCCGCCGCCCTGACTCTTGTGCCGGCCTTCACATGATTCTGAATGATCTCCGTCATCGGTGAGTCAAAATCACAGAATGTGGTCGTTCCCGCTTTCACTGCCTCAACAATATTCATGAGACTGCCTTTAAGAACGGCATCGGTGTCTTTTCTCAGCACCTGTGAATACGGCCATATACCGTGCTGCATCCAGTTGTTGATGTCCTGCGAGACACCTCTGATCAGCGCGTCACCGGAATGAATATGGGCATCGATCAGTCCGGGCATGACAACTTTGCCGGAAGCGTCAATGATGCGTTCTGCCGTATATTTTTCCATCAGTTCTCCGGTTTCCCCGACTGCTTCGATTCTGTTTCCGAGAATGCCGACAGCACCGTCATTGATGAATCCGACGCCTGTACCCTGCATTGTCAGCAGCCAGGCATGTGTAAACATGAGATCCAGTTTCTTCATATTCCCTCCCGGTTATTTCTTATCTGATCTTTTTGAACAGACGGGCAGACCAGAGTTCCATACCCGCCTCCTCAATGTAAAAGTGAAGGATTGCTTTCCTGTTTTTTGAAGCCGTGCTCAGAAGGATATACTCCGCTTCTGCCGATACTTCCTTTGAGACATAGTCAAGCAGTGATCTGCCGGCACCCCTGCTGCGGCAGGACGGTATCACATACAGTTCCTCAATCTCGAAATACGGCGTGTTTTCCGGCATGACCGCCTTCATGTTTTCAGAATACCTCAGATGCCCGAACAGATAACCGATGCATTTTCCGTCTTCCTCAGCCAGGAATATACGGTTTCCTTCGATATCCTCTTTTGTATTCCGGCGGTACCCGTATGTATTGTTCTCTTTTTCCCAGTCTTCTGACATGGAAATCAGAACAGAGAGTACCTCATCCGTCAATTCCGTTTCCCTGATCCGCATATGGCAGCTCCTCTTTCTTCAGATAACACAGTACGCTTTCCCTGATCATACTCATTTCCTTCCGCGTCTTTTCATCCCGGTAAACATACCGTTCTTCCATCTGTTCAATATACCGCTTTGCAAGAACCATCTGCCGGCTGCAGGCATAATTCAGATCATAGGCAAAGCCGAAAATACACGCGTAGTAATCCAGCGGAGTAATCCGGTCATGAATATCCGCGCACTTTCCTTTCAGCAGTGCTTTGAGAATCGCCGGTGATATCACGGACTCTTCCATCTGTCTTACGGAATTGATTCTTCCCGGAAACAGATTCTCCGTCGGTTCCTCAATCTTCACCCGGAAATTATCCAGCTTGTCCGCATCACGGATCAGCCGGGCATGAAGCAGCTCCCTTTCTTTCAGTCCTGAGGGAAGTTCCTTCAGACTGTGATAAAGAATTGCTTTCCGGATAATCTCATCATAACCGTCTTCCCGGATGAAATTACGGATCATTCCATCCTCAAACAGCATCTTCACACCATACGCCGCATGATCAAAGGACAGATTATTCAATTCCCCGGTTACCCGGAGTTCTTCGAATCTTCCGATATCGTGAAGCAGACCGATCAGTTCCGCCAGCTCCCTGTCTTCTTCAGAAAGATCAAGCATCTCTGAGAGAACCGCCGCATTCTCCGCCACATGATACGTATGGATGACTTTCAGCCGGAATCCCGGTTCTTCCTGATCCGGGTATCTTTTCAGAAAATCCGCAAATTCATTTTTGGCATGAATCAGATCGATACTCATCCGAGGATTCCTTTTTCCACATTGCGGATTGTGGGAATTTCATCATCGGATACATCATTCAGATGTACACCGCTGTATTTGACCGTTTCATCCGCAATGACCTTATGCAGAAGCAGAACAGCGATGATATTGGGCACAGCCATGAATCCGTTCAGAATATCGGCGATATTCCATACGACTTTCAGCTCCACAAGCGAACCGGCAAACACCGCTGCTGTCCATAATACTTTATACGGCAGAATGCTCTTCTCCCCGAACAGATACACACAGGCTCTTTCCCCATAGTAGTACCAGCCGAGAATCGTTGAGAATGAGAACGTAATCAGACCGACGACAAGAACAGGAACACCGACATACGGTATACATGAAAACGCATTCGCCGCCACAACAGCGCCGTCTCCGGAAAGAGCATCAATCGCGGGATATTTGATAATGCATGAGATCATGACAAGACCGCTGAGCAGACAGATCACTACTGTATCCCAGAACACACCTGTCATGGAAACAAGCGCCTGTCTTTTCGGATTTGCCGTTTTGGCTGCCGCGCCGACAAGCGGAGCAGAACCCATTCCCGCTTCATTGGAAAACAGACCTCTTGCAAAACCGTACCGGCAGGCAGTCATCACCGTTGTGCCGATAAAACCTCCTCCCATCGCCCGCGGGCTGAGGGCAGAGGAAACAATCACCGAAACAGTTTCGGAAAGCACATCCGCATTAATGATCAGGATATAGATACATCCCGCAATATAGAAGAATGCCATAAACGGCACAAGCATTTCCGATACTTTTGTAATCGATTTGATGCCGCCGATAATGACAACCCCGACAAGAACGGTCAGGATAACAGCCACCGGAAGAGCCGGTACAGTGAAGTTGCCGGTAATATTGGTGACAACCGCATTTGCCTGCACCATATTGCCGATGCCGAACGCGCATACGGAAGCCAGTAAAGCAAAGACAATCCCGAGCCATCTCATATTCAGACCACGCTCAAGCGCATACATTGCCCCGCCGATCATCGTACCGTTCTCCGATTTCACCCTGTATTTCACGGCAATCAGATTCTCGGCATACTTCGTCGCAATACCGAAAACACCGGTCAGCCACATCCAGAGAACTGCCCCCGGACCGCCTAAGGCAATTGCTGTTCCGACACCGATGATATTGCCGGTGCCGATTGTTGAGGACAAGGCCGTCGTCAATGCCCCGAACTGTGATACATCGCCTTCCGCGCTGTCATCTTTTGTGACGGACATCTTAATTGCCTTAAAGATATCCTTCTGGATAAATCCGGTGCGGAACGTCATAAAGATATGAGTACCGAACAGCAGGATGATCAGCGGCCATCCCCACACCAGTGAATCAATTTTCTCTATCATTTCAGCAAACATAAAACACCACCTGAACTGTTTTACAGTCTACCATACTCTTCTTCCCATCATACAAAAAAAGACACCGGAGTGTCTTTTCAGTTCAATGACTTCAGTCGAGGGAAGGACCGGCGGAAACGAGCGCCTTGCCCTTTTCGTTTGTCTCGTACTTCTTGAAGTTCTTGATGAATCTTCCTGCGAGATCCTTTGCCTTCTCGTTCCATTCCTCAGCGTTTTCATATGTATCGCGGGGATCGAGAATACCGGAATCAACACCCGGCAGTTCTGTCGGAACTTCGAAATCAAAGTAAGGAATCTTCTTTGTCGGAGCCTTCAGTACATCACCATTCAGGATTGCGTCAATAATGCCGCGGGTATCCTTGATGGAGATACGCTTGCCTGTTCCGTTCCAGCC
>CACXDM010000069.1 GCA_902766435.1 uncultured Erysipelotrichaceae bacterium
GACAAAAAAATCAATCATACAGCTGAAAGGAAAAACTGATGTCCTTATTGCGGTATGCCATATGGGAACAGATCATCTGATTTCCGAGAAGGACACCGGTGTTTATGAACTGGCTGATGCCTGTCCTGAGCTGGATGTCATCATCGGTGCACATGACCATAAACTCATAAACGAGTATTACGGCAGTGATATCCTGATTGTGGAAAACGAGGCAGACGCAAAGACAATGATGGAAATCATACTGACTTTCGAAACAGACGGAGGACAGTGGAAACTGACCGGCAGAAAGGCAGATGCTGTCTGGATCAGATATTATGAACCTGATCAGGAGATCGAAGAACTTATATCTGAATATGACTGGCAGGCAAGAGATTACGGTGTCTCCCCGGTAGGCAGTGTGTTCCGGCCGGATGATACTGTACTATGCGGTCCGGTTCTTTCCGGCACCGGAAGAAGCAGGGAAGATATTCTGAATCATCAGGTGGAAATCAGGGAGTCTGCCGTATATGATCATGCCGCATCGGACCTCATGAGCCGGGCTGTATTGTATTACAGCGGTGCGGATATTTCCGCTTTCCCGTGTCCGCCGGAACTGCCTGTACCGGAACAGGGCTATCTGACGCATAACCGGCTTCACGCAATGGACCCGTTCAATAATATCGCATCTACTGTCCGGATGAACGGCGCTCAGCTGAAGAAGTATATGGAATGGTGTGTGGCAGCGTATCAGACCATGAACTCAGAAACGGATCCCATCCAGCCGGATACGGATATGCAGGGACATTTCATCGATCTCTTCGGTGGGGTCAGCTATAAGATTAATCTCGCAAAACCGGCAGGGGAGAGGATCATGGATCTTGCATTCCATGAGAAACCGGTTGAACCTGAGGATACATTTGTCGTCGCTGCTGCGGGCTTCCGTGTCAATAATCAGCTTCTTGCGGAACAGGGGATCTTTCAGGGAGAAAGTCTCCCGGTTCTTGTGGATAATCAGGTTCGGGGTGATATCGGCAGTATTCTTGATCTGATGTGTGATTACATCGAAGAGGTGAATCACGGCAGAATCGAATACTACTGTGACTGTAACTGGGAACTGGTATACGAACCGTAATTGAAAAAAGCGTGATGTTCTGCCGTATGACAGAATGTCACGCTTTTCATGTGTCATGATTCTTCGGGATGTCTGCTCTGCCATGAATAGATGCAGCCGCAGTAGTCCTGATGATAAAGATGATATTCTTCAACGATTTCATCACGGCGGACCTGACCGCCTTTTTTCTTGAAGTCGGCAGCGAACCACCGTACTGCAGGATATTTTCCGGCAAGATTCATACCGATTTCATTCAGTTTCTGACTGTCTTTCTGACGGGAGATCGTCATGACGGTCGTGAAGTAATCGTATCCGTTTTCCTGCGCGTATTCAAAACCCTGTTTAAGCCGTTTGGCATAACAATAGAAGCATCTTATCCATCCTTCGGGATCATCCTTCATGGGCTCGAGCTGCTTTGTGTATGCTTCATTGTCATAAGGAGGAATGACCACCGGAATATTGCCAACAGGCATTTCTTCCGTGAGGCGGAGAAGTTCATCTCTGCGTCTTCTGAATTCTTCGGTCGGCCAGATGTTTGAATTGTTGTAGTAAATCGTAATGTCGAATACTTCATTCAGGTATTCCAGCGGAAAGCCGGCGCAGGGACCGCAGCAGGCATGAAGCAGAAGCTTCGGTTTCCTGTCTTTGAACTCCCGGCGGATCTTTTCGATCTCCTTCTGTGATTCCAGCCAGTAGTTGACCTTGTGTGATGATTTACGGTTTTTCAGATATTCCGCGTATGCTTCGGGATTATTCATTGGTAATGAACATGCAGTCACCGAAGGAGAAGAAGCGGTAGCGTTCTTCCACGGCGTGCCGGTAGGCTTTGAATGTAAGATCATATCCGGTGAAGGAGGAGATCATCATGATCAGAGTGGACTTGGGCAGATGGAAATTGGTCAGGATACAGTCAACCGTATGCCATTCATACCCGGGATAGATAAACAGTTTTGTATCCAATGTGCAGGCAGCGAATCGGCCGTATGCATTCCATACCGATTCCAGTGTACGCACGGAAGTCGTTCCGACGGCGATGATACGTCTGCCTTCTTCTTTTGCTTTATTCAGGATATCGGCTGTTTCCTGAGACATCATGCACAGCTCACTGTGCATATCGTGTTCCTCAATGTTCTCCGTACTCATCGGCCGGAATGTTCCGAGTCCGACATGAAGCGTAACATCTGCGATCTGAACGCCTTTCTTCTGCAGCGCTTCAAAGACTTCCGGTGTGAAGTGAAGACCTGCCGTAGGCGCGGCTGCCGAACCGCGGACTTTTGCGTAAACGGTCTGATACCGTTCGGGATCATTCAGTTTTTCCTTGATGTACGGCGGCAGGGGAACGTTGCCCAGTTCGTCAAGTATCTCATTGAAAATACCGCTGTAAAGCATCTTCATCCGGCGGATGCCTTTGTCGCCTGTACTGACGCATTCAGCTTTCAGTCTGCCGTCATGGAATGAGATGACGGTACCGGGTTTGATGACCTTTGCGTTGCCGGCAAGGCACTCCCATACATCATCTTCTTCCTGCCTGAGCAGAAGCAGTTCCACGTGGGCGCCGGTCTGTTCCTTTGTGCCGAAAAGACGGGCGGGAATCACACGTGTATTGTTTCTGACAAGTACGTCACCGGGTTTGAAGTATTCGATAATATCGTAAAAATGTCTGTCTTCCGTTTCACCTGTATTCTTATGAACAACAAGCATACGGCTCTGTGTCCGGTCGCTTAACGGCGTCTGGGCGATCAGTTCCTGGGGAAGATCATAATCAAAATCACTTGTTTTCATCAGAAGCCTCTTTCGTCGAATTTCATCGTTGTCAGCATCTCGTTCTTGAAATCATCATATCTGTCTTCCCTGATTGCCTGCCGGACATCTTCCATCAGTTTCAGCAGGAAGCGGATGTTGTGAATTGACATCAGTCTTGTACCGAAGCCTTCGTTGGTCCGGTGCAGATGATTCAGATATGCTCTTGTGTAGTTTCTGCAGCAGTAGCAGTCACACAACGGATCAAGGGGAGTGAAGTCGTCCTTGAAGCGCGCTTTGCGGATATTGATTCTTCCCTGACTTGTCATCAGTGTGCCGTGACGTGCGAGTCTTGTCGGAAGAACACAGTCACACATATCAATATTCAGGGAAACGGCTTCAAGCAGATCATTGACAGCGCCTACGCCCATCAGATAACGCGGCTTGTCATAGGGGAGGTTCTCACTGGACCAGCGCACCATGCGTACCATGGTTTCCTTATCCTCACCGACGGAAGTGCCGCCGATGGCGTATCCCGGAAAATTCATCTCCACAAGTTTGTCGGCGCAGTATTTCCGAAGATCCTCATAATCTCCGCCCTGTACGATGCCGAAGATGGCCTGTTCATCCGGACGGGTATTGGCATTCTTTCCCCGCTCTGCCCAGCGGAGTGTTCTGAGCATGGACTGTTCCGCATACTCTCTGTCGGCAGGATAGGGGATGCATTCATCAAATGACATCATGATATCGGCACCGATATTATTCTGGATCTGAATGGACTTTTCCGGTGAAAGAAACAGTCTGTCTCCGTTCAGGACATTCTTGAATGTGACGCCTTCCTCACTGATCGTTCTCGTATCGGCAAGTGAGAAGACCTGAAAGCCGCCGCTGTCCGTCAGCATCGGTCCGTGGTAATTCATGAATTTCTGAACGCCGCCTGCCTTGGCGACAATATCATCTCCCGGTCTGAGCCACAGATGATACGTATTGGCAAGAACGATGCCTGCCCCGGCATCATACAGTTCTTCGGGAGAAACGAATTTTACGGTCGCCTGAGTTCCGACCGGCATGAACATCGGTGTTTCAACATCACCGTGGGGTGTATGGATAATGCCTGTCCTGGCACCGGACTGACGGCATACATGGGTTACTTCAAATGTTACAGGATTCATATAGTCCTCTTTTCCGTTCATTAGTATAGCAAAGATTATTGTATTCCGTGCATCTGAAAAGCCGTGCTATAATCTGATTGCGTTTCCGAAAGCAGAGGGAAGAATGAATCATCTTCAGTCACAGAAAATCAGAATCAGAAATCTGCCCCTGAATCTCGTTGTTACGAAAAAGATACACGTCAAGCCGGTAGGCATGCTGTGGCTGTTTATCGTACTCGGGGTACTGGTTGTTTTCATGCGTCCGTATCTGATGGTATACGGTCTGATTCTCATCACACTGCCGCTGTTCGGACTGATTGTTCTTCCTGATCGGAAACTGTGTGATTTTACGCCGAAATACCTGATACTTTACAATCAGAGGAACCGGCAGGAATGCATGCTGATATATTGGGATGAGATTGTCTCATGGGCATATGAAAGACATCCGGCAAATGATCTCCTGGTTGTGTCCCTGACAGACGAAAGCACGGAGGTGCAGGAGCTGTACTCCCGCAGCAGTATCCGGAGGGCAATGGAACAGTATGTTCCGCATAAGGAAGTCAAGACTAGAAAGAAGAGGAATGGCGTCTCATGAAGTGGGTTGATCCGGAAGCGGTGGAGCTCTGCCGTCAGAATATGATCAGTGAAAAAGACAGTGATGACATGAGTATGATCTTTCAGATGTTCGGTGACAGTACAAGACTGAAGATCATGAATGCGCTGCTGACACATGAACTGTGTGTCGGTGATCTTTCAGCGCTGCTTCAGATGAGCACAAGCGCCGTCAGTCATCAGCTGTCGAATCTCAAGCGTACGAAACTGGTCAGGACGAGAAAAATCGGAAAGAACGTTTATTATTCCATGGCGGATGAGCATATTGAGAATATCTTCCGCATGGCATATGAACATATCAAGGAATAATCATGAAGATCACTGCGATTGATTTTGAAACGGCGAACGGCAGCCCTGCCAGCATATGCGCCGTAGGCATATCCGTTATGGATGAAGGCAGCATCGAAGAGGGATACTACAGTCTGATCAGACCGGAGAAGAATGTATCCCGGTTCTCGAAATTCAATATTGGCATACATGGGATTTATCCGGAAGACGTGAAAAATGCCCCGGATTTCCGTACGGTATACCGGGACATGGAACCGTTTCTGCGTGATGCCGTTGTATGCGCGCATAACGCGTCATTTGATATGGGATGTCTGAAGGCGGCCTGTCTGAACTGCGGCATTCCCGTTCCCTCACTCAGATACTTTGACACGGTGGAGCTCAGCCGGAATGTATTTCCCTATCTGAAGCATCACCGTCTGAATGACATGTGTGATTATCTGCGGGTGGAGCTTGATCATCACAATGCCATGAGTGATTCAATGGGATGTCTGATGATCGCTGCCCATGTCATGAATCTGACCGGCATATACGACATAGAGGAAATGCTTGAAGCATGTAATACAAGGATCCGTTCACTGTGATCCTTTTTTTCATTCACCGAAATCATCATCTTCGGGAATCTGCCGGTATATCATCAGATATCTGGAGCGGTCATATTCCGCTTCAATTTCAAAGCCGAGACGACGGTATAATGCAAAGGCACCTGTGTTGTTTCTGAAAACATGAAGGACAACATCGAGGTTTGTCTGTTCGATCAGCTGCCTGATCAGATAGGTGCCGATTCCCTTGTTCTGAAACGGGGGAAAGAGATACAGATCGTCAATATACAGTTTTCTGTCTTCAATATGAGAACCGATATATCCGGCATGTTCGTTTTTATACAGAATCCGGCTGTATTCGCTGATATACATGGAAATGTTCTGTCTTGTCCACTCCAGAGCCCTGGTGCGGTCCACGTGTGAGAAATCCTCATATGTATCAATGACTTTCTCCGCTTCCCTGAAAATACCTTCCGCATCCTCCGGACCAGCTTGCTTCAGCGTGACTTCTTCCGGCAGGGAAGGAGATTCAAGATACAGGCTGAGCTGACGGTTTCTGATCATTGCCGCACCTCCGTAAACAGGAAAAAGTATATCACAGATGCGTCATCGGATACTGTTTTCGTTAATCTGTTTCAAAATGAATGAAAGAATTTACAAAAAACTGAAAATTAATTTACATTTCTTCCCTGAAATAGTATACTTTTCCTACTGAACGACGAGGTATACAATGAGCGATTATGAAAACAACGCATTCTTCTGGCAGAAGGTAGATACTTTGTATTTATCAAGCGGCTTCCGGCAGACCCGGAAAAAGGGGGATGTACATCCGGTATTCAAGAATCTGATTTATCCGACCGATTACGGTCATGTGGCAGACACGAAAAGTGTCAGCGGGGAGGGTGTTTCGGTTTATGCCGGATCATTGTCACGGAATGTGATTACCGCTTTGGTGGTGGCCGCAGATATTCTGGCGAAGGAACTGGATGTAAAGGTACTTGTCGGCTGTACCGATGAGGAAGTGGATGATGTACTCCGCTTTCTGAATCAGACGGATTATCAGAAGACTGTTCTGATCCGCCGCGGCAGGGATATTCCGTCCTGGGGTATTACGGATAATTGATCAGAAACCGCTTTGGCGGTTTTTCTTTCTTCCGGTGTTAAGACAATATGAAAAGGCAAGGCCTTCCGGCTTTGCCTTTTGTGGTGTACCCGGCATGGGTGACAGCTAGACGGTGAAAGTCCGTTGCGTGCTTGACAGTGGGAAACGCC
>CACXDM010000070.1 GCA_902766435.1 uncultured Erysipelotrichaceae bacterium
GATTCCGGAAGGTATCACAACATTGACAGATTATGTTTTCTGGGATACGGAGAGAGAAGCGGATTTCATCATTCCCGACAGTGTTTTCCGCTTTCCGCAAAAAGTGTTTCATTATTCAATTGACCGGGAAACAAACGAAACAATTTACAACGTTAAAATTCACTGTTCAGAGGGATCGGCAGCGGAAGAATACGCGGAAAGATACAGTATTCCGTATGACAATGATCCGCAGTCTGCAGCAGAGGAATACCGGATTGTAGTAATTCCCGCCGGTCAGACGGATCTTGTCTTCCGTGTTTATCCGACGCATGCGGTATTAATGAATACAACGGGAGAAAAGGGTGATCTCGAAATTCCTGAGACAGTAATGGATGTTCCGGTAACGGAGCTGAGGGAAGACAGGGACTATGGCGATGAATACTTACAGAAGTATTTCCTGACGGTCCGGATTCCTTCATCGGTGACGGTGATCGACAGCAGTTTTCTTGACGGGGTGAAGTGCGCCGCATATGAATCATCATCTGAGTCTTATCAGACAAAGGACGGTGTATTGTTCAATAAAGACGGTACAGTGCTGCTGAAATATCCGCAGGACAGGCAGGAAGAAGAATACACGATACCGGACGGGACGGAAGTGATCGGTGAAAACAGCATTCGCCCTGCTTTACTGAAACGTGTCCGGTTTGCGGACAGTATTACGACTGTTCAGAAGAACGCGTTTGCCTATGTGAAGGAAGTGTACTTCAACGAAGGACTGAAGGAGATCGGAGACTACGCGTTTATGTCCTGCTCCAATCTGGAATCCATTATTCTTCCGGACAGTCTGGAAAAACTCGGCAGAAAGGCGTTTGATCTGACATATTCCGAAACAGATCCCGAAGTAAGGATTCCGGAACACCTGAAGTTCATTGAAGATAACGCGGTTGTCTTTAAAGACGTTTATATGGAAGAACTGTGTCTGTATGATCTGTGTGATGCGGATTTTCCGATGTTTCCGGGCTTGAGGATCGGAAAATATGTAACGGATGAGGATAATCCGTACTGCAGCGTAGTTGATGGCATGTTGATGACAAAGGATAAAAAGGGACTCTGTGCTGTTCCTTCCGGGATGGAAGGAGAATGCCGGATTCCGTATGGAACGGAACTGGTGGACCCGGATGCGTTTTCCGGGTGTACGGAGATAACGGATGTTTATTTCCCTGATACGGTGTATTACGGCGCAGACAGTCTGCCGAAAGATGAAAACGGAAAACTGACCTATACGGTTCATTGTGTCCCGGGAAGTGAGATGGCAAGAGAAATGACCCGCAGAAATCTTGACTGGGTCGAATGGGACGGTCATTAATATGGGATTTCATAAAGACAGAGAATAGAATATAGAAAAAGTGAGGAGGACATCATCATGATCTACAGTGATTTTCAGGGTCTGAAGCTTTCCCGTCTGGGTTTTGGCTGCATGCGTTTTGCGTCGGATCCGGAAACCGGGGAAATCGATCAGAAAAAAGTGAATGAAATGTTTGATCTGGCAGTCAGCCGCGGTGTGAATTATTTCGATACAGCGTATCCGTACCTCGGAGGTAAGTCGGAAGGTGCGATGGCGGAGGCATTAAAGAAGTATCCCCGTGACAGCTATTACATTGCGGATAAGTTTCCCGGTCATTCCCTGCCCGGACCGGTGGACAACAAGGCATTGTTTCAGATCTCACTCGACCGCTGCAATACCGATTATTTTGACTTCTATCTTCTTCACAACATTACCGAGTGGTCGGTAAAGATCTACGAAAGTGAAGAGTATCATATCATTCCGGATATTCTTGATCTGAAAAAAGAGGGCAAGATCAGACATCTCGGTTTCTCATTCCATGGCGGACCGCAGCTTCTGGAAGACTTCCTGAACAAGTATGAGGGTGTATTTGAGTTTGTTCAGATTCAGTGCAATTATCTGGACTGGACTCTGCAGGATGCAGAAAAGAAATACGATATCATCACGAAGCACGGACTCGGCGTATGGGTCATGGAACCCTGCCGCGGCGGTAAGCTGGCAGTTCTGCCTGAAGACAAGTCGGCGATGCTGAAGAAGTTTGATGTGAATGCAAGTGATGCGTCATATGCTTTCCGTTTCCTGCAGGGACTGCCGAATATAAAGGTAATCCTTTCCGGCATGAACGAAGTATCCCAGGCTGAGGATAATCTGAATACATTTGAGACAGAGAAGCCGTTAAGCGAAGAAGAGAAAAGCGTATTGTTTGAGATTGCCGAAAGCATGAAGGCAGGTGTACCCTGTACTGCCTGCAGATACTGCTGTGACGGGTGTCCCATCGGACTGGATATTCCGTATCTTCTCTCCTGCTACAACGACTATAAGTACTCCGCTTCGGTAACGAGTTCGATGCGTCTGGACGGTCTGGATGAGGATAAGAAGCCTGCCGCATGCATACAGTGCGGACAGTGTTCCCATGCATGTCCGCAGTCAATCGATGTTCCTTCAGCGCTGGCGGAACTGGCGGAGATGTACGCGAAAGGACCTAAGTGGGCTGCGGCCGCAAAAGGCAGACAGGAATCCATTCTGAAGGATCTCGGAATGAAATAATGATTGAAGGTGCCGGAGGGCACCTTTTAACATGTAACGTTTTTCCCTTTCAAAAAGTATTAACGGTAAGAAGGAGAAGACGCTTATGATTACCATTACTGTTTGTCTGCCGCCGTGATTTCTGCTGTCCCTGCCGGTTCTTTATGTTACGATTGTACGGTAACGGGAGCGAAAGAGTATGGCAGATCGATATGTCTCAAATGACAGACTTGATGAACTGATCGAAAAATACAGTGATATGGTATACCGGATTGCCGTCCTCAGATGCCGGAACAAACATGACGCGGATGACATCTTTCAGGAAGTGTTTGTCAAACTGGTCAGACACGCGGCTGAGCTGGAAACAGATGAACATGTCAAGGCATGGCTGATCAGGGTGACGATTAACCAGTGCAACAGTTTTCTGAAGAGCAGCTGGAATGAAAAGGTGGATCACCTGGAAGACTTTGTGGTTGAACCCGTCATCAATCCGGAGGAAGAGGAAAGCGAGATGAAGTATCTGATTGTTGAGGCACTCAGATATCTCAAACCGCCGGAGTACCGGGATATCATCTATCTTTTCTATTATGAAGAGTATTCCGTCAAGGAGATCGCGCAGATACTCGGCAAGTCCGAAACCAATATCAAAGTAACCCTGAACAGGGCAAGAAAGAAGCTGAAGAAGGCTCTGGAAGAGAAAGGAGTAACCCCGGATGGAAGAATTCAGAAATGAAATGAATCACATACACGCTCCGAAGGATCTGATTCAGCAGACAAAACAACTGATGCACGAAGAAAACGAAAGACTCATTCTTTCGCAGGAAGAAGAGATATCCGAGCCGGTGAAAAAGACACCCTGGCTGAGAAATATTCTGATCTTTGCGGCAGGGGCAGGTCTTGCTTATGCGGGATACGCGCTTCTCATAAGGAATGGGGCAGATACTGTCGTATGGCAGAATTTCGATACTGCCACGGATCCCGTATCACAAAGAGCGGAAACTCTGACGGAAGTCACCGCAGAGGAATTCGCTTCTGTTTCGGGGATGGATCTCAGCGCTTATCTGAAGGAGGCAGTGTCTGTTTCCTGGTACAAAGAGGAAGCGGATCTCGCATACCGGTTCAATGAGGGAGACTATGAGGTAATCTTTACACCGGAACAGCCGCCTGTCGGTATGGAAGCTGCTTCGGACTTCAAAGGAAAGAAGGTTCTGTTCATGAGTGATCCTGCAGTCGGTCTGTATCGGGCAGTCTGGCAGACCAAAGACGGATGGATCAGAGCAGAAAGCTTTGCGGATGAGGAAAACTTCCGTGCATTTACGGAGAAAATGATCTTGCTGGATCAATAGCACACCGGATTGAAAAATATCCGGTTTTTTTGTGTAACCTTCCGGGACTGTCATCTGTATTCATTGTGAAAAGGGATGAGATCCCGCAAGGAGGATGAAATGAAAAAGTTATTCAGATTAATTGTTGTATTGGTGCTCTGTGTCATGATTACAGCCTGCTCGTCTTCGGCTTCAGGCAAATACAAAATGTTTATGGCAAAGGATTCTTCCGGCGCCACGTATACTGCCGAGACAACATTCGGGGCAGAAGAAGTTACTCTTGTACTGAACAAGGACGGAAGTGCGGAATTGATCAAAAGCACGGACAGTGTAACGGCATCCGGTTCATGGGATGAC
>CACXDM010000071.1 GCA_902766435.1 uncultured Erysipelotrichaceae bacterium
GACACATACGGCGGCTATGCCCCGATCGGCGGCGGATGCTTCTCTTCCAAGGACCCGACAAAGGTAGACCGTTCCGCGGCTTATTACGCCCGTTATGTCTGCCGCAATATCGTTGCCAACGGACTGGCGGAAAAGTGTCAGCTGCAGCTGTCCTATGCCATCGGCAAGCCCCGCCCCACTTCCGTCTACGTGCAGTCATTCGGTTCGTCCCGCTTCACGGATGACGAACTGCAGGAGATCGTCATGAAGAACTTTGATTTCTCGGTATCAAATATCATCCGGGAACTGGATCTCCGCAGACCCATTTACACAAAGACAACCAACTACGGTCACTTCGGCAAGAAGGACCTCAGCTGGGAACAGTTCAGAAAGATCGAATACTGATCATGTGAGAGACCTCAGCGTCTCTCTTTTTTGAATCATGTTTGTATGAATGAAGGAAGGCTGTCAGAATCTGATCAGAAACGGAGCATTTATGAAAAAGAATTTATTACTGCTTTCCGCAGCACTCACTGCCGGATGCGCTTTGCCTGCTTCATCCGCTTCACAGTGATCCCTTTCCTCCTTCCCTCTGGTGAAGACAGTAACTGTTTACTATCATACGCAGGAAGGAGAATGAGAAGAAACGAGCAGGACAGAATATGAGTATGACGGAGAGTGGCCTCTCTCACGCAGCGAAGTGTTCAATCAGACGGATCAGAGTGAACCGCAGCACTATGAATACACCTTTGATGATCAGGGACAGCCGGTATCCATGACGGTCCGTTCCGAAGAAACTCACTCAGAAACAACAACAGCTTATCAGAACGGCAGGGTCTGGGAAATCAGCAGCACTTCACCTGTATCTGACGCAAAGACATATTTCCAGTACACCGACAAAGGAGATTACTTCACCCTTGTGTTTCACACCATGCATCAGGAAGCGTCGGAAGATTCCCCGGCAAGCTCCATGGAGGAAGCAGACAGTATATGCGTCACGGAAAATAAAGGACTGCTCGTCAAAACGGTAAATTCGGGAATGTACGCCAACTGGAATGAAGGTGAAGAAATTCCATAGGAACGCTTCAACGGAACATATACCGCCGAATATGATGAAAACGGCATCATTGCGGCGACCTCAGCCGAATTCCGCGCCGGTCCTTCCGGAGACCAGGATTCATTTGAAACTGTCATCGAAAACGGCCGCATCACCGAGGTTCTGAGATATTACGCCGGCAGTACAGAGCCGGTATACAGATATGTATTCGAATACACCGGTACTGAAGTACCCCTGCCAGATATGCATCGATGATCAATTATCATCTGATGGAAGGCGGCGGCACATACTACATATACAGCTGGTACTGAAAAGACCGTTCCGGTAAATGGAGCGGTCTTCGTTTTTTTATCTTGTGATCTGTTTTGCCATTACTTCGTGGCAGCGCGGACAGAGTCCGTTTTCATCAGGTGTCTCACTGTAGTTCCAGCATCTCGGACACTTTGTGCCGGATGCCTTGACTACGGATGCACCTGTTTCACCGGTCTGTACGGAAGCGGCGGAAACGATCAGCCACTGGCTCAGTGAATCGCCGAGTGTCTTTTCCAGCAGAAGCTTCTCTTCATCACTGCAGGTAATGGTTACGGATGCTTCCTGGGCGGATGCGATCAGTTTGTCATTACGCGCATTTTCGAGAGCCTTGTTGACTTCCGAGCGGATCTTCAGAAGCGAACCGAATTCTTCCTTCAGCTCATCCGCATTCGCATATGTCTCTTCTTCCGGATAGTTCATGTAATGAACGGAAGGCTCGGCATCATTGCTGAAATGCTTCCAGACTTCTTCGGATGTGTATACCAGGAACGGTGCCCACATTCTGACAAGTTTGTCGGCTGCTGTCCAGTAAACCGTCTGTACCTGTCTTCTTCTCAGATCATCCTGCGCGCTGCAGTAAAGAATATCCTTTGTGAAGTCACAGTAGTAGGAACTCAGCTCATTGACCATGAAGTTCATCAGTGCCTTGTTGGCCGCAACATAGTCATATTCCAGAACAGCCTTTCTGACTTCCTTAACGACATCATTCAGCTGAACGAGAATATACTGATCTTCCTTCTTCAGATCCTCATAGGCGACGATATCCTTCTTCGGATCGAAGTCAGCCGGATTGATGTTTCCGAGCAGGAAGCGGAATGTGTTTCTGATCTTTCTGTACTGATCGGATACCTGCTTGATGTTGGAAGGTCCGAGCTTCAGGTCAGCCTTGAAGTCGGAGGTCATCGCCCAAAGACGGAACACATCAGCGCCGTTCTGATTGATGATGTCCATCGGATTGACAACGTTGCCGACGGACTTGGACATCTTCTCACCCTTGGAGTCACAGACATAACCGTGAGAGAGTACTTCACGGTAAGGCGCACCGCCCTTTACGGCAGTACCGACGATCATTGAGGAGTTGAACCATCCTCTGTACTGGTCGGAACCCTCAAAGTAGAGGTCACAGGGATAACTGCCGCCTCTTGCCTCGAGTTCACTCCAGGAGGAGCCGGAATCGAACCAGACATCCATGATGTCGCTTTCCTTCGTGTATTTCCCGTTGGGGGACTTTCCGTTTGTATATCCTTCCGGCAGAAGTTCTTCTGCTGTTCTTTCAAACCAGACGTTGGAGCCGTACTGTTCAAACAGATCGGCAATGTGATCAAAGACTTCCTTTTCCATGATCGGCGAACCGTCTTCACAATAGATGATCGGAATCGGGACACCCCACAGACGCTGTCTGGAAATACACCAGTCACCGCGGTCCTTGATCATGTTGTACATTCTGATCTGACCCCATTCATTATGCCATATGACATGATTCTGGATCTGATCCAGAACTTCACTGCGGACCTTCTCAATCGAACAGAACCACTGCTTGGCAGCACGGAAGATTACCTTCTTCTTCAGACGGTCATCATGCGGATAGGAATGCTTCAGCTTGTTTACGGCAAGCAGATATCCCTTTTCATTCATCATTGTGATGATCTTCTTCGAGCAGTCCTCAAAGAACAGACCTTCGCACTCACTTCCCGCCTCAGCGTTCATCAGACCCTTCTCATCAACCGTACAGATCGGCGCAATGCCGTATTTCTGACATGCATAATAGTCGTCAAGACCGTGACCGCCGGCTGTATGAACAACGCCAGTACCGTCTTCATCGGTAACGTGTTCGCCAAGCAGAGCAGGACATTCCTTGTCCAGAACGACATGGTGGTATGTGATGCCTTCCAGTTCGCTTCCCCTGAATGTACGCAGGATTCCCTGATTCTCAAGTCCGAATGTTTCAAGCAGGCTGTCTGTAAACTTCTCAAGGAAAATCAGCTTGCCCTTTTCCGTCTGTACTTCGGCATAGACAAGATCCGGATGAAGGCTGACTGCCTGGTTGGCCGGAATTGTCCACGGTGTCGTTGTCCAGATGACAAACGCATCATCACTGTCAAGAATACCCTTGCCGTCAGCGATGGGGAACTTGACAAAGATTGTCGCATCGGTGACATCACGGTAAACAATCTCACTGTCGGCTACCGCTGTCTCGTTGAACGGTGACCAGTAAATCGGCTTAAGTCCCTGGAAGATCAGTCCGTCAAGCGCCATCTTTTCAAAAGCGCGGATCTGTCTTGCCTCGAATTCCTTCTTCAGTGTGATGTAGGGATGTTCATAGTCCGCAATCTGACCGAGTCTTTTCTCGGTTGCCATCTGCTGGGCAATCTGCTTGTGGGCATATTCCTCACACTTCTTTCTGAATTCAGCCGGACTCATCTTCTTGCGGTCAACACCGAGTTTCTGAATTGCGTTCTCAATCGGCAGTCCGTGTGTATCCCAGCCCGGGAAGAACGGCGTATAAAAGCCGCACATCGCATGTGTACGTACGATAAAGTCCTTGATGACACGGTTCATCGCCGTACCGGCATGCAGGTTGCCGTTCGCATACGGGGGACCGTCATGCAGGACGAATGACTTCTGTCCCTTATGGCGGGAAATGATCTCATTGTAGTGATCGTTCTTTTCCCATTCAGCGAGGATTCCCGGCTCTTTCTTTGCCAGGTTGCCACGCATTTCAAAATCGGTTTTCGGCATCTGCAGCGTATTCTTGTAATCCATAATCTCCCTCTCCTGTCTCGAATAAAAAACGCCCTCATCTAAGGACGTTGTCAGCGCGGTACCACCTTAGTTTACGGTTTACACCGTACCCTCATTTTTCCCTTAACGCGGGAATGACGTATGCTCACAAGTGATATCCCGTGATGTCCCTCACGTCTGCTTTCACCAGCCGCAGACTCTCTTTGCTTAATGACACCGGGGCGTGTCTTGATCAACGCATTTTATCTTCTGCCTCGTCCAGCCATCTGAGATCAGGCATCTCAGGAAGTCTGAAGGCATCCAGACTGCCAAGAAGCTCATTCAGTCTGTCTGTCATCTCGGTCTTGACTGCACCGGCATCGTTATACAGTTTTGCCAGATCCATCAGGATCAGCCTTGACGTACTCAGCGCTTCACGGATGATTTCATCCGCGTTCTTCTGAGCGGTGTCAATGATTTCGTTTGCCTCACGGAGAGACAGCCGGGCGATATTGTCGGCTGCCTGCCGTCTTGCGTCTTCGGTCTGAAGAAGCTCCTGATAACGGGCTTTCATCTCATCCAGCTGCCGGGTGGTTTCCACAAGCTGATCCTGATACAACTGTATCCGGTTTTCCAGCTGTCTTACCTGAGCGGCATAGCGTTCAACCGCATCGTCAACCGCAAATCGGTCATATCCGTTCTTCATGACACGAAATGTTGGTCTCTGCGCCGCCATCTGCTCACTCCCCTTACATATACTGTCTGAATTCCGCTGTCAGCCGGCCGCTCTTCGTCTTTCTCAGAACTCCGGCAAACTCAAATCTTCCGATCCCGCGAAGCGAAATCGTAACGTTATTATTGCATAATTCATCAGGCTCTTCAAGCACGACATGGTTCACCATAACGAGCCCCTGACGGATCATTGCCTTGGCCTCACTGCGGCTGCAGTGCGCGATCCCGGCAACGACAGCGTCCAGTCTTTCGGAAGCGATCACTGCCTGAAATGTCCTTGTCTTAAACACCTGTGAAGGATGATCATCCGTCCGCTCAAATGAAACACTCAGCTGGTTGATCCGGATCAGATTGTCAATCAGAAAGTCAGCCATATCCTCTGATGTATAAAGATAGATCGTATCATCATCAATCCAGAAGTCCCCGAAGGAACTGCGTTCAATCTGAAGATGCATCAGAGCCCCGAGAATATCCCGGTGACCGATCTTCCGGAATCTCTGATCAATTTCCGCCTTCAGGCATACGATATCAGAAAAGTCATCCTCCGGATCATAACGGAAGATGACTTTCTTCTTTCTCGCCTCCGGATAACCGCCGTCATAAATGACACGGTCAGACGCCGGAAAAACTGCGGAAACAGCTGCCGTTTCCTCCTCGTTCAGAAACGAAGACGATACGGTCTTATGCCAGCGTTCCGACTTTTCTTTCAGATCTTCTATACGGGCTGTGAGCTGGTCTCTTTCAGTCCGCTCATTCATCATCGCTGTCCAGCTTGATTTCACCGTTGACTACGATTGTCTTGGGCGCACAGAGAATGACGTTGTGACCGATCTTCTGAATCGTTCCGTCCAGTGCATATACAACACCTGTCAGGAAGTCAATCGTACGCTGTGCATAGTCTCTCTGCAGACGGTGAAGGTTGACAACGCATGCCCTTCTCTGCTTCAGGTGCTTGCCGATCTCTTCCGCTTCTTCAAAGCTTCTCGGCTCAAACAGAACCATCTGCGCATTGGAAGGAATTGCGCTTACCTTTGTGGATTTTGATTCATAAGTACTGACGGGTTTTGTCTCGCTTTCGACAAATTCCAGTTCTTCGCCTTCATCTTCTTCATCAACAGGAGCGATAAAGTTCTTGATTTTTTCAAATGCCATTATACGGAACCTCCATAAACACGGTTATTATATCATCGCGTGTTTTTGTTGGCAATTCATGCAGGGACAGCCAAAAGCATCTTTTTTCCTTATATAATGAAAATCTGTATTATAATACCCTCATGTTTGATAAATACATTGCTTATTTCAAAGACAGGACTGTCTGGATCCTGGCGGGAATCTGTATGGCAGGTTCTCTGATCTATGCCTTCTGCGGCACACCCTTCTTTCTCAGGCTGACGGATGCGGTGTCGATCTGTTCCCTGATCCTGCTGTTTGCCGGGGTTTTCCGCTGGTCATGGAAAAGCGCCGACTACGCCGCATTCTCATGGAAGCCGGCCAAAGGACCGCTCAGTGAATACCGGAAGTCACTCATTGAGGAAAGAAAGAAATACGGGAATCCGATGCTGCCGGCAGGAATCATCCTGTTCGTCACCGCCCTGATCTTCACATTTATCTATTAACAGGCAATGCCTGTTTTTCATTTAAAAAGAGGAACTCATTTCTGTCCCTCTTCCGCAGTATTTTCCTTGTTTTCTTCCAGCATGCCGAAGTATTTGGAATAATTCTGTTCAAACAGCTTTCTGTATTCAGCTGTGGGAGAATGATGCAGGTTGTGAATGTATCTGTGTTCCATGCCCCGGATATAGTTGTCGTTGTTTGACAGCATATAGACACCGAGGTCGGAGCACTGATCAGACAGACGCTCAAGATTAGCCAGGATCTCCTGATAATTCAGACCGGCTGTTGTACCGCACATATGATGACGGATCCGGTAGAGATGTCTTTCCTTCAGCTCGTCGATCAGTTCATCAATGACTTCTTCATACGGTTCGATCTTTCTTGCAAGATCAACATCTTCATTCAGATAGGCATCCGTTGTCAGAGACAGGATCTCTTCAACTGCCTGCGCTGCCACCGAAAATTCCCCTTTTGCGTACTGTGAGAATTCCCTGCCGTTTTCACGGACCGCAACGGCATTGTTCTTGATGTTGACAGCGAGGTCACCGATACGCTCAAAACAGATAATTGACTTCAGTTCAAAGTTACACGTATTCTCATCCTTATCCAGAGTGATATGCGGGAAGAGTTCGAGCAGATACGCATTTGATGCATCGGCCATCTGGTCAATCAGGTTTTCCCTGTCCATGATCCTTCTGACCTTCTTTTCATCATACGCATCGATCAGTGATGAGGCGTTCTTATAATTCTTCAGCGCAGTCGCGCCCATCTGGGCAACAATGGAATGCACTTCGGTCAGAGCCATTGCCGGGTTTTCCAGCAGCCTCTGATCCAGCTCACGCAGAGCGTAGCTCTCCTCATCCTCTTCCGTGTCATCCTTCTTATCGGGAACGATCTTTTCGGCAATCGCCGCAAGAACGTTCGTGAACGGCAGAATGACAACTGCCGGGATCAGACGGAACAGACCGTGTACGTTCGCCACACCGCCGGAGTTCAGCGTCATATACCAGATTTCATCATTGAGAATACCTGTCAGACGAAGCGCTGTCAGTGATACGACGATCAGCATCAAAGCAATCACGTTATAGATAATATGAACCACACAGGTTCTGATCTGATCCGGCTTGGCGCCGATGCGGCAGACCAGATAGGTTGTAATACAGTCGCCGATGTTGACACCGAGAATAACGGAGAACACGGCACAGAACTTGATGCCGACTGAACTTGCCACCGACTGCAGGATACCGACAACGGCAGATGATGACTGGATTATTCCGGTTGCGAGAACACCGGCAAGAAACCCGAGTATATAGTTCCCCTCGAACGATACCAGGAATGTACTCAGGGAATCACTCATCGTACTGACTGCGGCGCTCATATTCATCAGACCGACAAACAGGATCCCGAAGCCCATAAAGATCGTTCCCGTGTTTTTCGCCGAACGGGTGCCGATAAACATGATCATCACGATACCGACAATCAGCGCCATCGGTGCCAGATTATCTGACTTGAAGAAATACATAATGCTACCGCTTCCCGCGTTCAGGTCCATCAGTCTGATGATCTGAGCGGTAATACTCGTACCGACATTGGCGCCGAGCACAATACCGATCGACTGCCTGAATGTCAGATACCCAGCTCCGACAAGACCGACAGTCAGAACGATTGTCGCTGTTGAGCTCTGTATCATACATGTCACAAGCAGACCGAGCAGAAAACTCATGTATGCTTTGTTTGTCACTTTGGCAAGTGTCGTCTTCAGTGCCCCGCCTGAACTGCTCTTAAGCGCGTCGCCCATGATTCTCATTCCATACAGAAACATGGCCAGGCCGCCCAGCAGGGACACAATTTTATAAAATACGTCCATGTGCCAATTAATCCTCCATTTACTATTTGATTCCCGCGGATTGATTTTCCGGGATTCCGTAATATTCTATAACAAATGTCTGATAATCTACACGCGAAATGCTGTATTTCAACGCATGGAGGATAGAAAAAGACGGTTGTCCGGAAACGTAAACGCTTTCATATGATTTTTTTCCGGCAGTCATCTGGCTTTCATGATCTTCATACGTGAAAAAGTACGGAAATCTTCATCTCCATACTGTTATATGCCCTGTATTTATCTGTTTCAGATTCCTGCAATGACCTCGTCATCGGAAATATCACTGGTTTGTCCGGTAACAGTGGATCTTGCGGCATTGCAGCAGTGATCGCCCATACGTTCGATGGTACCGAGAATATCGCAGTAGAATGTACCGGCAACCTGGGATTCACATGTTCCCTCAGACAGTCTTCTGAAATGCGCTCTTCTGCTGTCAAGCTCCATTTTATCCAGCTGTGATTCCATTTCCTGAAGCTTTGCATAAAGCGCTTTGTCCGCTGTCATGAATACTTCGGCGGAAAGATCAAACATATCCAGAAGCTTGGCACCCATCGTGTTGATATCCGTAAGCGCTGCTTCGCTGAAGTTTTCACCCTTCTCAAAAATCAGACTGTAGAATTCCACAAGATTCATGGCAAGATCGCCGACTCTTTCGTAGTTCTTGACTGCGTCAAACTGACTTCTGATATCGTCCGTATCATTCACTGTCAGATTCGGCTTACGGGAAAGACGGATCAGATAATTGGTGATCTTCTGGTCGAACCGGTTGGCAAGCGCCTCTGTCTCGCCGATTTTCGTCTTTTCGTCATCGCCGCCCCTACCCTTAAGGAACGCGTCAGCCTGAGTGACTGAGAGTCTGACAACATCGATCAGTTTCAGGATCGCCTGTCTTGAAGCATTGACCGCTGCGGAAGGCAGAACATCGGTGATTTCCTCATCCATCTCTTCAATATCCACTCCGGTCATATCGGATTCTTCACCCGGAACGATTTTCTTTGCCAGAGCAACAAGCTGTTTCACAAACGGCAGGAAGAGCAGTGTTGTCAGTGTCTTGAAGATGATATTGGCTACCGCAATCTGCATCATCGGATTCAGACCGCCGGCAATGGACTGTATGAAGTTTGAATACGGCACAAGCAGTATCATACCGATAATCGTGGATATCACATTCAGCGTTGTATGCATCGCCGCTGTTCTCTTACCGGCTGTCGTACCGCCGATAGAAGCGAGAATACCGGTCATTGTCGTACCGATATTGGCGCCGAACATGAACGGAAGTGATGCCGCAAAAGTGACTGCTCCTGCCTGATACAGCTTCTGGATGACACCGATCGTCGCGGCTGATGACTGTACGGCAGCTGTCAGCACAACGCCCGTCAGCATCGCCAGTATCGGGTTTTCACTCATCTTCAGCGCGATTGCCGAGAATTCCGGCAGTTCCTTTAATCCCGCCAGGGCATCACCCATGCCGGACATGCCGAAGAAGATCAGACCGAAGCCGAGAATGACATTCCCGATATAGACGAACTTCTGCTTTTTGGCAAAGCAGATCAGCATCGTACCGGCAAACACGATGAACATCGCATACTTTTCAATATTGATGGAAATCAGGAAGGACGTCACGGTAGTGCCGATCGTCGCGCCGAGAATGATGCCTGCCGCCTGCTCAAGCGTCATCAGTCCCGCCCTGACCAGACCGATTGTGATTGCGGAAGTCGCGGAAGACGACTGCATGATGATGGTCATGATGATACCGATGATCAGCGCCGAGACAGGATTGGATGTATACCGGTTGATATAATCCCTCAGTTTGTCGCCGGCCGCCGCCTTCAGTCCGTCGCCCATGAACTTGATGCCGAACATGAACAGACCGAAACCGCCGAGAATCAATCCCCAGTTTAAAGATGTCAGTGTCATAATTCACCCCTTCTGTACAAAAAACAGACCGTTTTTACGGCCTGAAGATTTCGTTTACAGAACTCATACACAGCCGAAAAAACCATGTATAAGTCTCACAATTTAAGGTAGACCGGGTGCCGGGCACCGTGATGACGATCTTCCCCCGCATATGCGGCTGCTACTCCCCTATTACAGTAATAACTATATCATTAAAAAACTTTATAAACTCATAAGCATTTATTATGACATTGTTATCTGATAAAATATATCATTATCTGCCCTATGGCCGGAAAGGATATGTCATGATCGATCCCAAACTGTATACATTCCTCAAAGTCGCGGAATATGAGAGCTTCACCATGGCTGCCCGCTCACTGAATCTCACCCAGCCTGCCGTCAGCCAGCATATGCGCGCCCTTGAAAGCGAACTCGGCGTAAAGCTGACAAGACGCACCGGAAACACGATCCGTCTGACAAAGGAGGGAGAAAAAGCGCTCACTGCCGCAAAGTCCATTTCCTCTGTCTATACGCAGCTGAAGAACGAACTCTCGGAAACTTACGGCATGAAGCGGGAGCTGACAATAGGCATTACCCATACCGTGGAAAGCAGCCGGATCACGGAAGTGCTTGCGAGATATGCTTCGGAAAACACCGGTGCCAGAATCAGACTGATCTCCGGCACGCAGTCAACACTTCTTCAGCAGCTCAGCAGCAGTGAAATTGATCTTGCCATCACGGATGGTCCGGTAAAAGATGACACGCTTCTGAAAACCGTGATCGATACCGACAGACTCGCACTCATCGTATCCCCCGGCAGCCCTCTGGCCAGAAAGACATCGGTCAGTGTTGACGATATCAAAAAGGAAAAAATGATTGTCCGTCTGCCCGGATCAGGCACCGGAAACATGTTTCTTGCCTCACTGCGTGCCATGATGATCAATATCGAAGATTTCAACATCATTCTCGAGATTGACAATATCGCCACAATCAAGGATCTGATTCAGCGCGGCTACGGAGTATCCGTCATGGCGGAAAGCGCCTGTCTTGAGGAACTGGAGAAACATACACTTACTGCTCTGCCGATCGATCAGATGAAGCTGCAGAGAGAGATCAGCGGCGTATGCCGGAAAAATTTCCCGCACATGGATTTCCTGCGGGAAATCATCTCACTTTACCGAAATGAAAACCTGCCTCTTTCCTGAAGCAGGATATTTTTCATATTCTGACCTGATCAACTTCCCCGTCGAGGTCCTCATCAAGGAAGATACTTGCGTTGCGGCTGAAGCTTTCCGCGTCATCGCTGACATAGTATCTGTGTTTTCCGCCCTTGCCTTCATTCAGCAGCCCGTGCCGGCGCAGACTGTCATACAGCGCTTCGGCTGCGGCATCGGATGAGCTGATCACATTAATCTCAGGAACAATGCTTTTGATCGCATCCATCAGCAGCGGATAATGCGTACATCCGAGCACGATCGTATCCACGTCATGAACTGTCAGCTGATCAATGTATTCCTTCAGGATTGTCGTTACGACGATATCGTCTTTGGAGAATCTTCCGTTTTCAACCAACGGCACCAGCAGAGGGCAGGCAAGCGGAAATACCTGCGCGTCGCGGTTGAAGATCTCAATCATTTTCGTATAGGCGCCGGAGCGGACCGTGGCGGCAGTCGCCATGATGCCGATGCGGTTGTTTTTTGTTACCGAAGCCGCCTTGCGGGAAGCCGGTTCAATGACGCCGTAAATCGGCAGATCAAATTCTCTCTCGAGTGTTTCCCGGGCAACCGAGTCAGCCGTATTGCAGGCAATCATCAGTGCCTTCGGTTCAAACTGATCGAGAAAACGGACATCGTTGCTGGCAAATTCCCGGATCTGCTTTTCCGACTTTGTTCCATAGGGAACACGGGCGGTGTCTCCGAAGTAAATAATATTCTCATCCGGCATGATATTCATGATGCTGCGGACAACGGTCAGACCGCCGATCCCGGAATCAAACACACCGATATAGTTTTTACTGTTTGTCATAATGCCTTTACCAGTTCCTTGAAATGCCTTCCTCTTTCCTCAAAGCCGGAATACTGATCAAACGAGGAAGTTGTCGGTGAAAGAAGGACGGTATCTCCTTCTTGAGCTGCCTTGTAAGCTTCGTCCACCGCTTCCTTAAGGTCCTTTACAACCACGGCTTCCTCATGTACGAGATCCTCAGCAATCCGTCTGCCGGAAAGACCGAAGCCGATCACCTTCTTCACACATCCCATATAGGGAAGCACATCATCCATGGAGAGTCCCTTCTCAAAGCCGCCGACCAGAAGAATGACACCATGGTCAAATGACTTTAGGGCAGTAATCGTTGCATCAGTATTGGTTGCCTTTGAATCGTTGTAATACTTTACGCCGTTCAATGTTCTGACATATTCGATGCGGTGCTCGACACCCTTGAATGCATATACGGTATCACGGATGACTTCCGCACTGACACCTTCAGCCATGCATGCGGCAGCCGCAATGATGATATTCTGCAGGTTGTGTTTTCCCGGCAGACCAACCTTGTCAAGGTCAAGTACCTTCTCACCGTTCACGAACATCTGACCGTCCTTCAGACAGCAGTCTGCTTCTTTGTCCAGTGAGAATGTCATCGTCCTGCAGTGCACCGGCACTCTTTCCGTATATTCGATGACATTGGGATCATCGATGTTCTTCAGAAAGAGATCGTCATCCTTCATGTTTTCATAGACTCTTGTCTTGGCAAGATAGTAGTTTTCCAGTCCGCCCATCGAATCAATGTGATCCGGTGTCAGATTGATGATCACCGATACATCCGGCCGGAATTTTACGATATCCACGAGCTGCGCCTGGGAAATCTCAAGTGAGATATAATGTCCCTCTTCCTCCAGCAGATTCTCCTGCAGAACGATCTCACAGAGAGGTGTGCCGATATTGCCGCCGACGTGCGCTTTATCGCCGTATGCGGCCTTCAGGCATTCGTAGGTAAGCGTCGTTGTTGTGGTCTTGCCGTTGGTGCCGGTAATCGCAATATAGTGCTGAGGCTTTGAAACCTGATATGCCAGTTCGATCTCGGTAATGACCGGGATGCCTCTTTCCTTCATTTTTATGATAAACGGACTGATGGGGGGAACTCCCGGATTCTTGATTACAAGATCCCAGTCCTCATCAAAGACCTCATCCGTCTGTTTCACCACCCTGACACCGATGCTCTCAAGGTATTCTTTTTCCTTTACTTCCTTACGCTCGGTCAGCGTGATATTGTCCGCGCCGAGTTTTTTCAGCAGTCTGATCGCTGCCATGCCGCTTCTTGCCAGGCCGACAACGAGTATTTTCCGGTTCTGAAATTCCATATTCATCTCCTCGCTCTGCTATTATAAAACACAATGTCTCTGTTTTCAGATTTATTTCATACGCATGAAAAAGACCGAACCGCAGTTCAGCCTCTCATTGCTGTCTTTGCCAGTGCAATATTCTTGAAGGAAGGATCATCCGTCACTTCCCTGATCACTTTGATTTCCGGCGGGAAGCGCACCTGCTGCTCCTCACTGCTCAGCTCGATTTCCATGATTGCCTTGTCTTTCCAGAACGGATAGACATCAATCTCGAAATACTGTTTGTCATATGTGAGACAGTATCTTGTCTTATGGATCGGCATCAGTTCGGGATCCGCCTGTGTCATTTTTTCAAGATATTCCTCTTCGGAAATTCTTCTCTCCACTTCAATCCGCTTTAGTCCCGTGATATTCCGCTTGATTGTTTCCGTACAGACATAATAGCCGTTTTCACCGCGCTGACGGATTCTTCTCTGCTCGCCTTCCGGCGCTTTCAGATAAGTCTGAATGACATCAATCCGGCGGCAGAGAGGATGGTTTTCCAGCCACTGCAGATCGGGATATTCAATCAGATATTTCCGTTCGATTTCAATCGGATCATCAATACCGAGATAATGGATCATCTCATTGAGCAGATTCTTCAGTTTGACATCAAAGTCACCGCTGTTGTCAATCACTCTGAGATGAGGATGTCCGGTCCAGGCAGCGATCAGTCTGTCATCAAGTGCTCTTGCCTCTTCAATGCTTTCATAGCGGGCAGCGTTGTTTTCCATCGTATAGAATTCCTCTGCACCCTTGGCAGCAGTCACAAGATGGAACACCGCATCATACTGATCGCGCAGTTCGACAAGATTCTTTCCTTCCGCCTTCATGATCTCGGCGAATTCTTCTTCCGTCATGTATGCCTTGTTGTCCATGACGCCGCGGTCACAGATAATCAGAATCTTCTCCTCCGGCATCGTACTGGCAGCCTGCTCAAAAAGCTCTTCCTTTATCAGCTGAAGTCTGACCTGACACTTCTGATAGTCCAGATTTGTGCCGCAGGTCCACGGCGCAACACCGCCGCCGATCAGCTCAGTTGCCGTCTCCGGCACAAAGAGCACCTTATATCCCATACGGGTAAAGTGGTTCTGTATCCAGCTCATCGCCGTTGTCTTGCCGGCACACGGACCGCCGGTAACCACGACTTTTGTAATTTGTTTCATCCTAGTACCTCACTGCTTATGCAGTATATTCTATCAGAAACCGGGATCTCCGTTCACCGGTTCAGAAAATGATCATACAGATAATGACCGATTCCGCCGTCGGTGCAGGTATATTCGGTAATCTCATCAGCCGCCTGCTTTGTCACATCACTGCCGTTCAGAAGACACACACCCCATCCGGCATCCCTGACCAGTTCCCGGTCATTGTCCATGTCGCCGAAGGCAAGAATTTCCGATACGGGAATATTGTTTCGCGCGGCGAATTTTCTGAGGGCAAGTCCCTTGTTAACACGGGGATCCATGAATTCGATAATGCCGGGTGAAGTCAGGATACCGTGATATCTCTCACAGTCCAGCTTTGCCGCAAACGCAGCGACTTCTTCCGTACGCTCCTCTTTGAAACGGAAGAGAACATTGTAGTTTTCATTGATGCAGAGACGGTCTGTATCTCCGTCCGTGATGATGACTTCCGTATTATTGCGTTTCATGGAGGAATGAATCATGTCATCAAAATAACAGGCAACCATATGATCCTCTTCATAGATCATCGGATTCAGCTTCAGCGGCGCCATCAGGGATATGATTTCCTTCATCGTCTCTTTTTCAAGCATGTAATAGCTTTCGATCCCTTCATGGAACCTGTCCCAAAGCTGTCCCCCGTTCATCCCGATGATCGCATCGAATTCGAACGGCAGTCCCCAGTCCTTCGCTCTTTCAAACATGCTTTTATTGATCTTTCTGCCTGTCGCAAGTCCGAGCAGAACACCTCTGTCATGCATTTCAATAAGAGACTGTTTTGTGATGGGAACCATGGGCTGTCCCTTATCGATCAGCGTACCGTCAATATCCGCCAATATCACACTGCATTTATCCATAACATGTCCTCCTGCGCTTCAGAAATTATAACAAAATGTCATGGCTGTTCCTCGAGAAAAACATGATCTTTCAGAAAAACCATGCAGTCCTCAGCCGGGATCATCAGACCGGTTTCCTGATCCGCCGTGCTGACAGCCGACGCAACTCCGATCACACTGCCGTCATATGTACAGACCGGCGAACCGCTGTTGCCCTGTCTCAGCGAGACACGGATCACTTCATAGTCTGCTGTATCACTGATGAATGCAGTACCGTCATATATTCCTTCCGTAACTGTTTTCCCCTGATCCTCCGGATAACCGATCACAAACACAGGGGTATTCTTTTCCGGTGCTGCCGAACGGAAGTGAAGAACCGAGGATACCGGCTGATCCGTCTTCAGCAGCGCAAGATCTGTCTGACCGGATACCGCAGTCACTTCAGCATTGTATACATGGTCCATATAAACGATGCAGTATCTTGAGGAAGGATGGTCCACAACATGAGCATTTGTCAGTATATCCCCGTTCCGGCTGACCGCAAATCCGCTTCCCCGGTAGACACGGTCACCGAAGGAGCCGATTGACCACACCTGTACAACCGCGTCCCCGTACTGATCCGAAAGATTCACTTCACTGACTGCCGGTTCTGCCGGCATCACTGACGGACTGATCCTGACAATCATCCATAAAGCCCCGAGAAAAGCCAGTACGGCAAATAAGACAGCCAATCTGTTTGTATGTCTGCGGACAACCGGCGGTTCGGGCTGAACCGGTTCTTCTTTCAGAAGTTCCGCAAGATCATCAAAAGAAAGAACAGACGCATCATACACTTCCGCCTCTTCCGTATAATCCGGCATATGACTGACTGTCCCTTTTTCCGCGAGAATCACCGGAATCTGACGGTGCAGACAGAAGGCAAACGCATCGCTGATCCTGTTGTCATCAAACAGATCATCACGGCACAGGAAAAGAACAGCATCCGCCAGAAGCAGAGTCTGCTCCTTCAGATCTGTTTCCCACCCGTAGCCGTGTTCCTCAAACACGGTCCGGTACAGCTGCGCTTTCTCTTCATCCTGCGCTGAATATACGGCAAGAATCCATCTCTTCTTCATCCCGTTATACTGTATCACATTACCGCGCAAACAAAAAAACACCCCGGATATCCGGAGTGAAAGCTGCTAAAGCATTCTTCTGCGCATTTCCTCGCCGCTGAGTTCGCTTAACAGAGCCGGAGCGATATCGAATACCGTACGGGCGCCTGTTTCGCCCTTGTCATAGAGTCTCTTCGCAGCTCTTGCATACGCCACAAGAACACTTGAAGTGAATTCCGCGTTGGAATCGAGCTTGAGACTGAACTCGATCACATGTTTGTTCTCATGATCTCTGCCGGTTGAACCGGAACGGAAAACGAAACCGGCGTGGCCTGCCTGATTATAGTTTTCCAGCAGTTCCTCTTCGGAGATGAAGTTTACCGTTGTGTCATAGTCGGAGAAGTAGTTCGGCATCTCAACGATCTCACGCCGGATCACTTCGGGATCTGCGCCTTCTTCAAGAACGGCAAAGACTTCACGCGTATGCTTCATCCGGGTTGTCAGTTCCGGATTTTCACCGTTTCTGACTGCCTCAAGAGCAGATTCGACCGGAACCGTATACTGTCTTGCGTCCGCAACACCGGGAATACGGCGTACCGCGTCGGAATGTCCCTGACTCAGACCTTTGCCCCAGAATGTATAGTCACTGCCGTTGGGCAGAACAGCATTGCCGTAAGCCCTGGCAAGTGAGAACAGACCCGGATCCCAGCCGACGGAGATGATACCGATATGCTTTCCTTCCTTTGCGGCTTCATCAACCGCCGCAAAATGAACGGGAATATTCGCATGTGTGTCAAAGCTGTCGATGACATTGAAGTCACGCACGCAGGCAGGTGTCTGAACCGGAAGATCCGTAGCGCTGCCGCCGCAGATAATCAGCACATCGATTTTGTCTTTCCACTGTCCCAGCTCATCCGCTGAAACAACTGCTGTTCCTTCCGTATTGATCTTCAGTGAAGCGGGATCCCTTCTGGTAAAAACCGCTGCCAGTTCCATATCGGAAGTCTCTTTGACGGCGTGTTCAACACCGCGTCCGAGATTGCCGTAGCCTAAAATGCCGATTCTTGTTTTCATGCTGTTATCCCTCCATTAAATCCTTCATTCCGAAAAGACCTTTTTCCTGTCTGTACGTAAATACCGCCGCCTTCAGCGCGCCGTTTACGAAGATCTGCCGGTTGTCGGCATGATGGGTAATCGTAATGCTTTCACTGCCGCCGAAGAACTTTACGGTATGTTCTCCTGCTTCCGTACCACCCCGCAGAGCGTGTACACCGATCTCTTTTTTCCTTGCGCCGCACATCCCTTCACGGCCATAGACGAGCGTGAATTCCCCGTCCGGATTCATGATCTCAAGGATCGTCTTCGCTGTGCCGCTGGGAGCGTCCTGTTTCTGATTATGATGTGTTTCGATCAGCTCCATGTCGAAGGTATCCTTCAGAAGCGGAACCGCCTTACGGATCAGCTCCTGCAGCACGGCCACGCCATAGGAGAAATTCGTACTGAAGAACACCGGGACATGTTCAGATGCCTTAAGCAGCTTTTCCTTCTGTTCATCCGTCAGTCCGGTTGTGCCGTATACAATGCCGCTTCCGTTTTTGACGGCATAATCGAGAATCCAGTCAAGGTTGTCACGGTGACTGAAGTCAATAATGATATCTGCCTTTTCCTCTGCATTCAGCGCGCTGAGATCCATTGCGTCAGCCATTCCGATTACGGTATGTCCCTCAGCTTCCGCCGTCTGTCTGATGAGCTGTCCCATCTTTCCTTTTCCGCCGATCAGTATTTTCATAAGAGACCGACCTTTCTCATTTCGCCATACAGAATTTCTTTGTTCTTTTCCGCCATCTCATACAGGGGCAGACGGTAGCCGCCCACCTGCATGCCCATTGCGTTCAAAGCTTCCTTGACGGGAATCGGATTCACTTCACAGAACAGTGCATGGATATAGTCCAGATACTTCTGCTGCAGTGCAAGCGATCCCGCATGATCACCGGCGAACCATTTTGCCGTGATGTCATGCGCTTCTTTCGGATTGGTATTGGCAAACACACTGATGACACCCGATCCCCCAAGGGACAGAATCGGAACAATCATGTCATCATTCCCGCTGTACATGACAAAGTCATCACTGAGGAAACGGGAGACACTGACCGCATAGCTGATGTTTCCGCTGGCTTCCTTGATGCCGATGATGTTGGGGTGCTTTGAAAGCCTCTCCACCGCGCTCACGCTCAGGGAACATCCTGTTCTTCCGGGGACGTTATAGAGAATCAGAGGAGCGCTGACATTGTCTGCCACCGTCGTGAAATGACGGATCATGCCCTCTTCGTTTGCCTTGTTGTAATAGGGTGTGATGACAAGAAGCGCATCCGCTCCGAGATCCGCATACCTTTTGCTTTTCATTAACATTGTCGAAGTGTCATTGGAACCTGAACCGGCAATGACCGGTACTCTGTGATTCACTTTCTTCAGTGTGTATTCGACAACCGCATCATCTTCCTCATGTGACATTGTCGTGCTTTCACCCGTTGTCCCAAGGACAAGTATGCCGTCGGTTGAATTGGCGATATGCCATTCAAGGAGTTCACCGAGTTTGCCGAAATTTACCGTTCCGTCTTCATTAAACGGCGTTACAAGTGCAACAATTGAACCTTTGATCATGTTTTCCTCCTATACCTCCCGGGACGTCAGATCTTCATATGTCTCACGCCGGATCACTTCTCTTGCGCTGCCGCCGCCCGCAAACACCACTGCCGGACAGGGAAGCTTGTTGTAATGGCTTGCCATGGAATAACCATAGGCACCTGTTGTTTTCATCACGAGGATATCGCCGGGCATAATCTTCGGAAGGCCGATTTCACCGATCAGGATATCTCCCGACTCACAGCACTTTCCGGCCAGCGTATACTTCGCATATACCGGATCATTTTCCTTACCGTCCACGAACATATCGTATTTTGCCTGATAGAGAGCAGGACGGATATTGTCACTCATTCCCCCGTCGGCGAATACATAGAGCCTGTTGGGTGTCTGCTTGATGAAGCCGGCTGTATACAGTGTATAACCCGCTTCGGCGACGATGCTTCTGCCCGGTTCAATCAGCACTCTTCTGATCTGACCGTCAAGCTTTCTGTTTTCCTCAGAGCATACCGCAAGGATGCTTTCACAGACTTCCTGCAGCGGAATCGGATGATCTTCCGCCGTATAGTAAGCCGCAAACCCGCCGCCGAGGTTGACCGTATTCACACATACGCCGAAATCCGTTTTCAGTTTTCCGGCAAATTCAAACATCTTCCTGGCTTCTTCCTCAAATGCCCGTTTATCGAAAATCTGTGATCCGATATGGGCGTGGATGCCGTCAAAGTGAATATACGGACAGTCACTGAGAATCTGCACCGTTTCGGCCATTTCCTTTTCAGAAAGAGGTGAAATGCCGAACTTGCTGTCAACATGCGCCGTAACAATGTACTGATGCGTGTGCGCCTCAATGCCGGGGTTGATCCGCAGAAGAACATGAACATCCTTTTTCATCTCCTGCGCCATGCCGGCAAGCACTTCCGCTTCCATCCGGTTATCGACAACAATCGTTCCCACACCGTATTCCAATGCTTCCCTGAGCTCGGTGAATGTCTTGTTGTTGCCGTGAAAGAAAATCTTTGAACAGTCATAACCTGCTTGCACTGCCGTATACAGCTCACCGCCGGAAACGACATCCAGATACAGACCGTATGAATCAATCAGTCTGATCATCTCTTTGCAGCTGAATGCCTTTGAGGCATAGAGCACACCTGTTTCAAATTCATCTGACCGGAAATACTTCATGTAATCCGAAAGTCTGTTTCTGATCACATCCTCATCGTAAGCATACAAGGGTGTGCCGTAAGTTTCAGCCAGTTTCCTGATGGCAGCTCCACCGATTTCAGCCATGTCATCCTCCTTAACAAAAAATGCCGGCGGCTATCCGCTGGCATATAAATACCTCACCTGATAGCACTCCTACTTACCGTAGACAGTCCGGCAGATATTCTCTGGCGGACCACCATTCCCCGGTGCCCCGGAGAACAGTTCGGCGGAATTGCTTTCAGCTGCTGTCAGATGCCTGCCGGCTTCAGCAGATGTCGTCGTTTCCGCGCCTCTATCTTGCGTTGTATATTATCACCTATTCTCTGATTGTTCAACAGAAAAGTGTATTAACTCAGAAACTTTTACGATCCTGAAGAGTAAATATAATCACGGTGAAGCACCTGCAGATCCTCCTCCGCAAGCTTAAGCTCAAACCATCCGCTGAAGGAAGAATCCTGACCCAAACCGTATTTTTCTCCGAGATTGTAGTTCATTAAGGTCCCGTAACGGAAGGTCAGTTCGCCATCCCTCTGGGTACGCAGAGCGGAGTATTTAAATGCCTCGTAAACCGTCATCACAGTGCCGTCATTCTTCGTGACATCCGTCTGATAGATATCGTAGAGATAGTTCATCTCCGTTCCCGACAGGTCTTTGCAGAAAAGCAGTATCTCCACGGGCTTTGTCTCATATTTCTGAATTCCGCCTTCATTTTTGATCCTGTCCCATTCCAGGCCGATCATGATCTC